>CBDUPW010000013.1:0-61021 GCA_965369205.1 uncultured Polyangiaceae bacterium
GCTTCCAGGGAGGTTTGGGAAACTCCGTCGTGTCGCTCAACGCGACGACGAACCCCGTGACCCGCGGACCGAACTGCGCCTCGATGTCCGGCGCGTCGATTTCGCGAATGTCCTCGAGCACGTCATGCAACAGCGCCGCAATGATCTGATCTTCATCGCCACCGTGTTCCGCCACCAGCGCTGCCACCGCCAGCAAATGAGAAAGATACGGCACCCCAGACCCTTTGCGCCGAATGCCGCGAAACGCGCCGCTCACCAGCGCCAGGGCAGCGTCCACGCGTTCGGAGTAGCAGGGGGTCATGCGTGCTCACAGTCTACCAGCTCTTGTAGCTCAGCAACTAGAACTGGGTCCCGTTCACGCTGCTACCGCAATGGCGGGAGACCCCAATGGGACCGCGGTCACACCCGTCCGACCGAACGCCTGGTCACTACGTCTAAGGGTTGCCGCCAGCGGGTCGGCCCAGGGCCTCGCAGCTCAGCTCGATGTCCGGGCACGAACGCTCGAAGTGGGCCTTGGCACCGGCTTCGTCCTTCGAGACGAAAAGCCCAGCGCGCAGCAGGTAGCCCAAGCCGAAGCAGCTGTAGGCGTTGCCGTGTTGGCAGCCGAAGCGGAAGCGCTCCACTACGCCCCCCTGCCGCGCGCGTTCGAAGAAGCTCGCTGCTAGTTTCGCATTCGCGGCAACGCCGCGGCCGCTGCTGTGTGCAACGCCAGCATTGAAGCAGCCCGGCACATCCCCTCCGTTGCACGCGGCTTCGAAGAGGTGTGCCGCTTTTTGCGAGTCTCGGGGCACACCCCGGCCCACGTCGAGCACGAAACCCAGGTTGTTGCACGCGTCCGCTAGACCGGCGCGGCAGCTCGCGAGGAACAGCTTCGCTGCCTTCTTGGCGTTCTTCTCGGCGCCGCCACCGTAGAAGTGCATCACGCCCAGACGATTGCAGCCGTGCGCCGATCCTTGGTCGCAGGTGCGCCGATACAACTCGGCGGCGCGCCCGTAGTCGCGCGGCGCACCTTGCCCGTTCTCGTGCATCACTCCCAATGCAAAACAGCTCCCCAGACTTCCGGCGTCGCACTGCTGGGCGCACTCATCGGCGTCCTGGCCGCTGCACTGATAAGGACGCTCGGGAACAGGCGCGGTGCATTTGCCGCCAGAGCGAACAAGGCCACCGGGACAGGCACTGGCCTCGCGCAGCTCGTCGATCGCGGAGGGTCCGGATTTGGGTGCCGCCCCCTCCGACAGGGCTGCCAGCTCGAGGCGAATCGCCGAACGACACCCCGTTGGCGCTTTCGCGTCCCCCGGTTGCACCGCTGCGCACGAAGCGGGCTCGCCATCGCGTGATTCTGCCCGGCGCTGGCTGTCGCTCAAAGCAGCTACTCCAGATCCAAAGATCTGCGCGCTTGTGCGCACGGTGCCACGGGTGCCGGTCGTCATCGCAAACGCCCCGATGTGTGCGCCGCGAACGAAGTGTGTCGCGCCTTCGCAGCTGCCACTGAGACTGGCGCGATTCAAACTGGGCACAGTGGTCTTGGTCTTGCCCGCCAGCACCATCGCCAGGTCCAGGGATGCGCCACGTTGGAGCTCTGCGCCGATGTTGGCAACCAGCGTCACGCCGAACCCGGGCAGATTCGCCTGGATCTCGTCGGCGTCGACGAGCTGTATGACCTCTTCGCGCTTGCTCAATCCAAGGAAACCATACTGACCTTCGGCTTTGCACTCACTGAGTAGGCGGAGCTTCTTACAGTCGTAGGCGACAACTGCGACGCCCTGTAGCATTGCCTCCTCAAGGTTCTGGCGCTCATGCGCCGGCCAATCTAAAACCAGCGGCTGCCCGGACTTCCCCACCTCGCGACAGGGTGCGGTCGGACCATCGACTGCTTGTTTTCCTGTGGGTGCGTCGGGACGCACACCGCTGCCGACAGCGCCAGTTTGCGTGCCACCGCACGCCGCGAGAACCAGACCGAGCATGGTGTACGAGACCACTTTGAACATGGTCCGGAAGCTAGCCGAGGCCCCGGAATTTTGTGAGTCCCAATCGACATCGCGCCGCCTTCCCAATTGTCCTCGAGTCGGCGAGTTCTGCGAGCGCGTGTCCCATCCGACCATGGCGCCGCGCGACGAGACAGCGCGGAAGATAACGCAACGTAACACTACCAGCGGCTGTCGTTTCACTCAGGCTGGAACGATGGCGCGTACGGAAACAGCGTCTGCAATCAAACCCGTCTCGGGGCCCGCAAATGTCGCAGCGGCCACAGGGCGATCAGCGACGTCGCCGCTACCGCCACGAATGCAAGGGCGTAGTCAAAACGCACCGCCAGCGCGCCTGCTGCGGCCACGGCCCAGGCTTCGCACGCGTTGGTCGCGCCCATGAAGGCGGAGAAGCGGGTGGCGGCAAACGCTCCGCGGGACAGCGCCATGAACAGCGCGTAGGAGGCCGCCGTCAACGCGCCCGTCAGCGTGTACAACGCCAGGGTCCAAGGCAGCAGCGCGGCGCCAAAACGATGGGCACCGGCGAGGCCGAGCACAGCGCAGAACACCAGCAGGCACGCCAGGCTCGCGGCACGCGCCGGAGACCAGCGATCCGCGAGCGCCCCGCCGGCTTGGGCTCCCAGGATCATGGCGACAATCGATGGCAGAAAGCCGACGAGCCCGACGCGCCGCTCGGACCAGCCGCTGTCGATCAAGAACGGCCCCAGCAATCCGCCAACGGCTTCAAACCCCGCCGCCACCGTGAGGGCCACCGCGAGCGCGAGCCAGGTCTCACGTCGTTTCAGGATCCCCCGCAACGCATGGCGACCGCTGACCTGATGCGCGACGGTCGGCTCCTGGATGCCGAGCACCACCAGTCCCACCCCCGTCACGCAGGCCACGAGCAACCAGAGCAGACCGCTGTCCCCCAGGTACCGCACCAGCACCAGCGCGCCACCTCCAAACACCGCCCGCCCCGACAGCATGCCGACCTGCATCCACGCGTTCAGTCGCCCCTCTTCAGCCGGCGTGACCCGTGCGATCGCCAGGCCGTCGATGGCGACGTCTTGGGTGGCAGCGGCGAAGGCATGCAGAATCAGGATGGTGCGCACGGCCGAGAAGTCCGCAGCGAGATCGAGACCGGCAAGGGCAGCCAGGCTGCCCACCATGACCGCCTGCGCCCCGAGCAGCACGGGGCGGTAGCCGACGCGTGCCCGCATCGCGTCCACGGCCGGCGCCCAGAGGAACTTGAGCGCCCAAGGCAGCGCCAACAGCGAGGACAGCGCCGCGATTTGATCGACCGCGACGCCCTCGCTGCGCAGGCGCGTCGGCAATGCCCACCAAATGAAGCCGATCGGCGCGCCCTCGCTGAAGTACAGCAGCGCGAAGAGCAGTCTTTGGCGCCAAGGTAGGACAGTGTGTGACATGTCGAGCACAAACGGGGGTCGCGCCGGGGCGCCTCACTGCGCTATTGTAGTGTCACTTAAATCAGGGAAGCGACACACCCCTGCACAAGGAGTCAGCGTGGCCATCGAAGTACCCGCCGTCAGGATCCTCATCGTCGACGACGATAAGGCCATTTGCGAGTACATGCAGACTTTGCTCGAGAAGGACGGTTTTGACGTCAAGACTCAGAGCGATCCCACCGTGGTGGAAGATGAGGTCCGTCGCGGCAGCTTCCACGTCGTCATTCTGGACTTGATGATGCCCAAGCTGGACGGGATCGAAGTACTGAAGCGCATCCGCACCTTCGACAGCGATCTGGCGGTGATCATCTTCACCGCGCATCCGAACCTGGATACCGCGGTGGCATCCATGAAGCTGGATGCGGTCGACTACATCAAGAAGCCCTTCAACGTCGACGAGTTCCGCGAGGTCATCGCGCGGGTGATGAAGAAGAAGGGGCTCGCCCGCACACCGGAAGAGCAACTGCACAAGATCATTGGCGATACCATTCGGTCCATGCGCAAGGCGAAGGAACTGACGCTAAAGCAAATGAGTCGGCGCACTGGCCTGAGCATATCGCTGCTGTCGCAAATCGAACGCGCAGAATCCAGCCCGAGCATATCCAGCCTGTACAAGATTGCGGTCGCCCTTGAGACCAAGATCCAGGATTTGTTCGGCGACAATTGATGGCGGCCTCGCGTCGCAACTGCACCCCCACCCGAGTCAAGCTCCAGGAGGAGCCAGCCATGAGCCACTTTGGCGAAGATCTTCGTTTTCGACCCGCGCTGTTCGGTCTGCTGGGCGCGCTTTCACTGCTACTGCTCAGTCGCTCGAGCGTGGAAGCGGCGTGGCCGCCGGCCAAAGACGCGACCGTCGACGACATGAAGAAGCCAGAAAACTGGCCCAACGATCCCGACTACGCATATGTCGCCGCCAACACCACGAAGGCCAGCCGTTCCGGGCAGTGGCAGTATTTCTCCTTCATTCCCGATCGCTCGCCCAATGCGCCGCCGATCCGCAGCGACGAAACGGCTTCGGGCATGAGCATCGACCTGGCGTGGCGCCACACTATCGGGGATCCGCGCGTGGTGATCGCAGTGCTCGACTCTGGCATCCGCTGGGACGAACGCGACCTGCTCGAAAAGGCGTACCTGAACAAGGGCGAGCTGCAGAACCACCTGCCCCTGCGCGCCGACTCCAGCGCCTGTGATCCCCTCGACCCGGCGAAACCGACCGTCGATCTATTCGACTGCAACGGCGATGGCATCTTGAGCGTGGCGGACTACGCCGATTTTCCCGGGCTTACCCCGGAGGCCACGGACGGGCGTCCCAAAGGTGACAAGAACCGCAATGGCGTGCTCGACGCTGGCGATCTGATCTTGAATTTCTCGGAAGGAACCGACGACGACGGCAACGGCTACGTCGACGACATCTCCGGCTGGGACTTCATGAAAAACGACAACGACCCCTACGACGATACCCGTTACGGGCACGGCACAGGGGAGGCCAAGGACTCCGTGGGCCAGGCCAACAACGGCATCGGCGAAGCCGGCGTCTGCCCCGCTTGCCGCTTCGTGCCCCTGCGCGTGGGCGACAGCTTCATCGCCAACGTGCAGGACTTCGGCAAAGCGGTGATCTACGCCGCCGACAACAACGCTCAGGTAATCCAGGAGGCACTGGGCACCATCAACATGACGCCCTTCGCCCAAGCGGCCCTCGACTACGCCTGGGCCAAGGGCACCATCGTCGTTGCCAGCATGGCCGACGAAAACTCCAAGCACCAGAACCAGCCGGCCCCGAACAACCACACCATGCCGGTGCACGCCATCACCATGCTGGGTCCGGAGTCGACTTGGGCCGAGAGCTTTCTGTCGTTCAACACCTGCACCAACTACGGCGCGCAGAACTTCCTATCCGCCTCGGGCACCGCGTGTTCGAGCGAGGCCACGGGGCGGCTGGCCGGGATCTCGGGCCTGGCTTATTCCATGGGCCTGCAAGCGGGTCTGGATCCACCCCTTTCCGCCGGCGAGGTCATGCAGCTGTTCACGATGACCGCCGACGACATTGACGTGCCTGAGTCGCGCCAAGACCAGAGCCGGCATTTTTGGTCGCAGCCAGGCTTTGACCAACGCTTCGGTTACGGACGCGTCAACGCCAACACCGCCGTGGAGTGGATCCAAGAAGGGCGCATCCCGCCCGACGTGGACATCGTCAGTCCGCTTTGGTTTCAGATCTTGTACCGGGACCAACTCACCCAACCGGTGCCCATCCTGGGCACCGTCAGCGCGCGGCGTGCTCCAAGCTACGACGTGATTGTGGAGTGGGCGCCCGGCGTTCAGCCCTTGGACACGGCCTTCCGCCAACTACGCAAGCTCGAGAACATCCCTGGCAACACGGTGCTGGGCGACGACGGCAGCGCACTGGCAGAGCTGGACGTGCGCGAAATCGATCCCACCCACGAGTGGGACGTCGATAGCCCCTTCGGAGAAAACCAATACACCATCACCGTGCGGGTGCGCTCCATCGCGCACTACGGCGGCAGTATCGGCGACGTGCCCGGAGAACTGCGGCGCGCCTACTACGTGCACTCGGATCCGGACCTGCTGCCAGGGTTCCCCATCCAACTCACTGCCAGCGGCGAGTCCAGCCCAAAGCTGGCGGATCTCGATGGCGACGGCACCCGGGACATCGTGGTCGGCACGGCCGACGGCAAGCTGCACGCCTACTCCTTGGCGAGCGGCAAACCCAAGGCGATCCCGGGTTTTCCCGTCAGCCTCAAGATCATCGATGGCCTGGACGAGGACTCGCCGAAGTACCTGGACGCCCCCGCCTACAAGTCGGGAGCCATCGACATCAAGCTCGCCCGCGAATCGATGACTGCGACGGTTGCCATCGCGGATCTCGATGCGGACGGCAAGCTGGAGATCGTCGCGACCACCTACGAAGGCACGGTGTACGCCATCCATAGCGACGGCAGCGTGGCCAAGGGCTGGCCCCAGCGGCTGTCAGAAGTGCCCAGCTGCCCTCTCGACGTCGACAAGAAGCCCGGCGAAGACTGTATGGACACCACAGTGCGCCTCGCCCGGGGTGCGTTCGCCAGCCCCGTGATCGAGGACATCGATGGCGACGGCAAGCTGGACATCGTGCAAGCGGCCTTCGACGGTAAGGTCTACGTTTTCAAGCGCGACGGCACGGCCCTCGATGGCTTTCCGGTGCGGGTGCACTACGAAAAGGGCGGCAAAGATCAGGAATTCAACCGCATCATGACCACGCCCGCCGTCGCAGACTTCAACGGCGACGGCGTGCGGGACATTCTAGTGGGCTCCAACGAACGCCTGGGCAGCGGCAAGGGCACCGGCGCTTTTTATATCGTCGACGGTCGGGGCAATCAGGCGCCGTCGCTCTACCTGCCGGGGTGGCCCGTCACCTGGACCAGCTTCGAGCTCTTTCCGTTGGTCGCCGAAGGCGTGCCGAATTCCCCGGTCGCCGGAGACATCGACGGCGACGGGGTGCCCGAGGCGGTGATGCACGGCAATGGCAGTCCTCCCCTGATCTCACCGGCAGAGCCAAAACAGCCGACTTTCGCCGGCCTGCCGGACAACGCCCTGCCCGTGCGGGAAGTGGACGGCGAAACCGAGCGCGGGCTCTCCACCGCTGGCTTCGGACCAGACTCCAAGGCCACGCGTCCCGACGTGATGTTCCCCCTCTTCTCGCAGCCGTCCCTGGGAGACATGGATCAAGACGGCACCCCCGACATGGTCACGACCGGGTCGTCCCAAACGGCCGCGGGCGCGCTTTTGTCCACACAACCCCTCGACCGCCCCGCGCAGCATTTGATCGGCATGTGGAGCGGCAAGACCGGTCTGATGATGCCCGCGAGCCCGGTTCCCCTCGAGGACTACACCTTCTTCAACAATACCAGCATCGCGGACTTGACCGGCGACGGCTACCCCGAGGCCATCGTGGGCAGCGGCGGGTACATCTTGCACGCTGCTGACGCATGCGGCCGCGAGCCCGAAGGCTGGCCTAAGTTCACCGGGCAGTGGATCATCGCAACCGCGGCGGTGGGTGACATCACCGGCGACGACAAGCTGGACGTCGTGGTGAACACGCGCAACGGCTGGCTCTACGCATGGCAGACTGTCGGCAAAACAGACGGAGTGGTTGCCTGGGAAAGCTTCCACCACGACAACCGCAACACGGGCTTCTTGGGCACGCCTCTGGAGCAGGGCACGTACCTGAGCGGCGCGGGGCCCCTCGAAGTGGATGAAGAGGGCAAATGCCTGGCCATCACCGAGCCCGAAGCTCCGGCCCCAACGCAACTGGCGCCGTCCGGGGGCTGTGGCTGCCGCACCGAAACCCGCGACACGCCGGCGGGAGTGCCCGCGCTCCTGGGCATCGCGCTGCTGTCGTGTTGGCGTCGCCGCCGACGGCGGTTTACTCGTTGAGCTTTTGAAAGAGGGCTGGGCGCGGCGCCGACGGCGGCTCTCCCTCTTTGTCTGGGAAATCCTTGGCGAACAGCCACACCTGAGTATTGCGGGCGGCGCCCGGGGGCTCGTAGTGCCGAAGCCACAGTTCCTCGGTGTCCGAGAATTTGCAGTGATGCATCGTGGCACTCGCGCCTTCCGAGTCGCGAATGCTCGTCTTGCCCAGCAGTTTGCAGTCCACCCAGCTCGAAGCGTTGTCCTGCATCCGAGGCGTGCGATCCAGACACTAACTTCCCGCGTCAGTTCTGAACGAGAAGTCTGACTGTGCGCACTGTTGCCCAATCCAAAGCGCGTCGGGCGGACACTCGTCGTGGCAGAAGTATGCGCTACCGTTCTCGGGTATGAAACTCTCGTCGCAAGGCGAAGTCAGAAAATCGCGTCGAACGCAGATCGTGCCAGCCGGACAGGAGTACCCATCGGATAGGCAGGTATCGTTAGATCGGGGCACGCACTGTTGAGACACTCCGGATTGAGAAGGCACCCACTCACAATTTTTTTGTTCACAGCACGAAGACTCAGACTCGAACGGTAGACAGCGCGTCCTCACCGGGAGGACAACCGCGGGACGCCCGGCATCCGAATCCGTTTCGCCTCCGCACGATGAAAAGATCAACAACAACGCCGCGCCGCTCACCCGTAGATCCATGTAAGCCCCACTGGGTCGTACTGCACGCCCTCGCAAGAAAGCGCGCCAACTGGCCACGCAAGGATCACGTAGATGTCACCTCCCTCACCGGACTGCAAGGTGTAGTCGAATCCTTCATTGTTGTCGTCCAGCGACTGTGAGGCCCATAGGTAGTCCGCTGTCGTCGCGTTGTAGAGAAACAGGTCGTAGTCAACGCTGACGGCGCCAGGCGCCGTGCCAATAGGGTTTAGGCTGCAGCCATCCCAAGAGAGGGTCGCCCGGAGTCGTTGTCCGGTGCTGGGTCAAGCGCCGCGAGCCAGACGCAGAGGAGCTGCCGCTTTTGGCGGCAACTGAGTTCACATTGCCCGTCGATTTTCACAGCGGACGCCGAGCCTACAAGCAGGCCCTGGCCGACGCCGGGGTCGAGCTGACAACCGCCATGGCCTTGTCCGGTGCCAACGACGTCAAGGCACATCAGCGCTACGTGTCGAACACGTCCAAGACTCGGGAGATCCCCGCCGCCGCCCTGCCCGACTTCGCCGCCGAAAAGGATCTTCTGGATCCTTTTCCCCCCGTCGCCGCTAACGAAAACTCTAATGATTCCGGGTACCGAGAGTCGGACTTGAACCGACGACCCCACGCTTATGAAGCGCGTGCTCTAACCAGCTGAGCTACCTCGGCTTTTTGGGCCGCGAATATGTACGCCGGCGGGGGCTAGGTCAAGGGGCTCGCGCACGGCGGCCTCCGGGGCCGCCACCCTCGCGTCCGATCGCGGGATTCACGGCATCGAAGGACATGCGTAGGGTCAAGGGGCGCGCCGCATAGACCGCCGGCAAGCGCCCAAAAGGCCCCGCCCGTCGCACCGCGCGCATCACGTTTTGATCGAATTCGGCAACGCCGCTGCCTCGCTGCACTCGAACCGCAAGCACACTTCCGGCAGGGGAGAGCGTGATGCTCAAGACGGCCAACCCGCCGCGCCCCTGGGCCACGGCCCAGTCCGGAAACGCGTCGCGCCAGTGGGGTTCGACGCGCCGTTCGATGTTGCGGAAGTAGCCCATCAAATTCGGATCGGCGCTGCCATCCCGCGCGCTGCCGGGACCATGGCCCGCCGCGGTGGATTTCGCGCCCGTGCCACTCGCTGCGCCGCTGGCCGGCGACCCGGGGCCGGCGCTGCCTCCAGGACCCGCGCCGTTGTGCTTGGCACCCGCGGACGACGCATGCACCAGCGAGCGCACCGCGCTCGCCACTTCCTGCCGACTGTCTACGGTGTCTTGAGCGCGCGCGCGTGTCGGTGCCGGAACCGCGGCGCGGGCACGGACGACCCACGGGCGAGCCAACGCCACCGCCGCTCGGCGCGAAACGCCGGACCCGCGCGTCGCGCCGGTCAGCCCAGCCGCCGTGCGCGCAGCCGTCTCACCTTCTTGGGACGCCCCAGCCTCAGGCTCGGGACCACCGGCAGGGAACTCCACATTGCCACGGGGGCCTCCCTGCGCCACTGCTCGCGTGCCCGCCCACTGCCCCGCGCCAGGGTTGAAGGGCGAGGGTTCGCGGCGCTCCGCGAGAGACCCGACACCCGTCGCGAGAAAGTCCAACTGCATCGGAGTCGGCGTGGCGCGGCGATCATCCAGGCTGCGCCGCTCTTGCGCTGTCTTGATGCGCTGCACCTGGCTCTGCCGCGGACTATTGAAGGGATCGCGATCCAGCGTCAGGCCGTCGTTCTGATCCGCCAGATTCAATGCAGCCGCCGCCGCGGTGTCGCTTCCCCCTCGGCCGGCCCGCTGTCCGTCGGGGCGAGGCACGCGCTCGCCACCTCCCGGCGCGACCTGCTGCTGTTTCTGCTCAGCGGACGCCGACGTGCCTGGCAGCTGCCCCGATGACACTCTCGGCAAATCGATCCCCACCGCCGGGACCGTGTCCACGCTCACGGTCTGTAGCTTCGGCGGCAGTGCGGAACGCTCTTCCGCGCTTTGCGCCAACAGCCACGCACCCAACGACACGATCGCCGCGTGCAGCACCACGGATGTTCCGAAGGCGCCGGGGTCGACAATGCGTCGCGCGGGCATTGTCTAACAGAATAACCCGCAGCGGCGCCCGGGCCAGTGCGCTGAGGGCCCTCAGGCGAAATGGCGTCGGATCTGCCAAATTGCAGCGCCCAAAACCACCGCTCCGCCCGTCGCCAAGAGCTCCACGCGACTCGCCGCGGAGGCGACGAGCGCCACGGGCAGAAGAGCGCAGGGACCGAGCAACAAGTGCCCTCGCGTGAGCCCGCGGACACGCTTCATCGCCAAGAGCACCAGTGCCGCCGCGCTGACGGTGTATTGGAGCACCACCGCAACGCTGGAAAGGACGAATAGCTGTTCCAGGTCTGGTCCCAATACCAATAGCATCACTACCGCAGTCGTGAGCCACAGCGCCCGGGTCGGCACGCGCTTCGGGCTCTGCCAACCGAGCCAATCCCCGAGGCCCTGGGATGTCCCGAGGGCCGCCAAGTAGCGCGGCGTCATGGCGAACATGCCAAAGGCAATGCCGAGAGCGGAGATGTTCGTCGCCACCCCCACGGCGGCCTGCAGCGTGCCGCCGCCATGGGCCGCCGCCGCTGCTACAAGGGGCGCGCCTTGCTCGCCCAGCGCCGGGACCGCGAGACACGCCGCATGCAGCGCCACATACAGCGCCGTCACGGAGACCAGCGACAGCAGCGTTGCTGCCGCCACAGCGCGGCCGGTCCCGGTAGCGTTGCCTGCGGGCACGACCACGATCTCGAAGCCTTGCAGAGCGAAGACGACAATCAACATGGCGCGCGGCAGCGCACTGGCCGTATCCGGCGCAGCGGCGGGCGCAGGAGCCGCCGCGCTGACTGAGCTGAAGAAAAACACCAGCACGAGCGCGACGAGCGGCGCGAGCTTTAGCAGCGTCAATCCGGACCACACCCACGCGCTCGGGCGGAGTCCACTCGCAGCGACCACGGCGAGCACGAGGGCCAAGCTGGCTCCGAAGACCGATCGCATCAACGGCGCGGTGACGCCAAAAAGCGGCGCCGCGTGAGTCGCGAGCCCGGAAACGACCGCCGAGGTGCTGAGCACCGCGCTGACCGTCGCGATCCACCCCACCAAAAACCCCGCCCCGCTACCAAAAGCCGCTTTGGCCCAGACGAACGGGCCGCCGTCTTCTGCAAAGCGACTGCCCAACGCCGCGTACACCGCGGCGATCGGCAACAGCGAAAGCGCAGTGAGCGCGTAGACCCAAAGCCCGGCGGGACCTGGCACCAGCCGGGCCACGTCCCGGGGTGCAAAGAAGATCCCCACGCCCACGATGCCGTTGACGCCAAGGGCAAGCAACGACCAGAACGACAGCGTCGGCGCCGACAGGTCGCGCGCCATAGGTGCTCAGCTCGGGAGGTCGGCGAAGCGTTCGCGCGTCAACGCCACGGCGGCGTCCGCGGCGGAGCTATCCTCGTAGTGAAACGCGCGTTTCAGCTCGGCGATCGACGCTTCGGCGGCCGCCTTGCGGGCTTCGTCCAGCCCGGCCACGTCCTCCCTGAAGACAGACACCATGTCCCGAGTCAGCTTGGCCACTGCCACGCGCCGCTCCGCAAAGAACGCTTCCTTCAGCCGCTTGATCTGTGCTCGAAATACATGACCGTTGTCCACGGGCTCACCCGGGTGATCGATGGCCCAGGCGGCAACGCGGTTCATGAGCGAGTGGCGCAAGGACTCGGACTCGTCTACGGCGCCGAGCAAGGCTTCCACCTCCTGCATCATGCGCTCGTCCGCTTCTTCGTACTGGCCCGTGAGGGGATTGCGTACCTTTTCGGACTTCACCCAGTTGCTCACGTGAGTGATGTAGCGGTCGAAGAGCTCGGTGTACTGCCGCTCTTCTACCAAGCCACTGGCTGCGCGGAACTCTTCCTCTAGTTTGTCTAGCAAGCGCTCGCGAAGCTGCAGCCGGAACTGCTTGTGGTCGTGATACCCGCCTGGCGCCTTGTCTTCTTGGAGCCAGGTGTACTCGCTGCTGCGCTCACACAAGCGGTCCAAGGCCTCCAGGACGGCAAAGGGCGACAGGCACTGATAGTGGGGGTTTTGTGCGGCGTCTAAGAGCAGCGTGCGCATCTCGCGGGGGCTTGCGCCGATGCTCCCCTCGTAGATCGGGTACGCCTCTGCTTCGTTGTACATCTGCGCAATGCTCGCCCGAAGCGACTTCGCTGCGTCATCCTCCAAGCGCGTCGGCGGCGTCCCCGTAGCGTAGAGATCCATCTTTTCAATCGCGGTGATTTCACTCACCACGTCGCGCAGGGGCTTTTCGTAACGGTCCGGATCGGGCCGACGCATCCGCGTGAGCACGGCAAACTGTGCTGCAATCTCCGTGGCATGGGGCGCCACGTGCTTGCGGATCTGCGGCGCGATCTGCGCGTCGTAGATCTGGCGTTCGTCGTTGTGGTTCCGCAGGTAGGGCATCTTCACGAGTTCGAAGCGGCCGCGGAAACTCTCGAACTCTGGGTGCTCGCGGAATGCAGACAAATGCACTTCGTTGCCGCTCGCCAGCATCACGCAGTTCACCTGCACGGATTGCGAGCGTAGGCTCACCTCCCCTGTTTCTGCGGTGATCTGCAAGTACTTGAAGGCGTCCAGGGGGCGCTTGAGCAAGTCGGAGAACTCGATCAGTCCGCCGGCCGCGTCCACCAGCTCGCCAAACGCCTCGAACATGGTGATCGCCTGCAGTGACGACGGCAGCGCGGAAAGCGAGCGGTCCGCCGTCACCTGACGCTCCCCAGCGTCCACGGAAAGCTGCGGCCCCAAAGTGACCGCCCCCACCCGGTAGCGGCGGGAAATGAAGTAGCGCTCGACTTGCACATGCCGCAGCACTTCTTCGAGGGATCCTTCATAGCTGGTCAGCAGCGCTTCGAATACCTGCCGGCTCTTGAGCGAGAGGTTCCCGCGCAAGATCCACCCGGGCGGAGGTTCCGACGCGTCGGCCGAAGCGTACATGCGCTCCAGCAGCGCTCCGCGCTCCTGCTGGGGCAGCAAGAACAGCGGGTGATCCCGGACCTCCATGAAGAGGCGCGCGTCGATCTGGCTGTCCGCCAGGTGCGCGTAGCCATCGTCGTCTTTGTGCGCGCCGCGGCGGCCTGTGAAACCGATGGAGCCTTTGAGTTTGGTCTGATTCGGGAAGACCCAATGAAAGCGGTACAGCGCGCCGTCTTCTTGCGCCGAGTAGTGCTCCAGGGCCTGCATGATGCACGCCGCCGCCGTGCTCTTCGCGGAACCGTTCGGACCGTGCAGCAGCACGACCCGGTTGGGCCGCCCCTCGCGCACGAAGTTGCTCAAGATCCGGAACAGCTCGAGTTGGATGCGCTCGTTGGCAACCAGCGCATCGCGCCGTGCGTCCTCCTCGGGCAGGAACGGCAGGTCGAAGAGTCGAAACCGATTCTCCGTTCCCCAGGGGCGTTCGACTTCCAGCCGACCGTAGTGCTCAAACATGTCGCGGATGTAACGAGCTGCATCGCGACTGTGGCGCACGGGATCGCCAGCGAATAACTCCAGGTATTCGGAGAACGATAGTAGCCGCCGCTCCTCTTCAAACTCCCGCTGGACGCGTTCAGCGATCGCCGAGAGTTCGTCTAGGATCTTTCCGGAACCCATGACGGCAGGGTACCACGCCGTCGCGGCGGTCGTGAGCGCTGTCGCGAGGCCGCATGGGACCCACCGCCGCTGCGATTACTCCACTGAAACGTCCAATGCCAGCTTACGCTTTTCGATCAGGCATTTGTCGTCGCTGCACACGGAGAAGCTGAATTCACCGGACACCCGCCGGGCCCCCGGGGCACTCGGCGTGATGGGCACCGTCATGACCGCTTTTTGCTTTTCCAGCGCAATCGCGTCTTTCGTCAACACGGCGCGCTCCAGCGTCACGCCTTCGTTTTCGTCGAGCTTCAGCTTGTAGGGATACTTATCGTTGCACTTGAACGGCTCTTTGGCGGTGAGCACGACGGTGACCGCGCCCGCTTCGCCAGCTTTGTACTTGCCTGCCGCCGTCAGTTCCAAGGCAAACGTCGCTTCGTCGTACCGCGCTTGGGGCTTTCCATCAGGCTCCGCGGCTGTGGGTTCGGTCGCCCCTTGCGAACCCTGGGGTTCGGCGGGGCGCTCCTTGCTGCATCCCGTCGAGACGCAGGCTGACAAGAGACTGAGGGCGACAAGAGTGCCGATACTGGGGGCTTTCATGACGCCCGCTTCTTAGCACGAACTATTGGAGGGGGCTCAGAACACCAAGACGACAACGATGATGCCGATGACGAAAAAGAACGTGCCCGCGCCGATGGCCAGAAACAAGAGCAAGTTGCTCTTTGGCACGCCCATGGGCACAAGGTCGTCCTGGACACCACCGTACTGCATCGGTGGTTGGGCCTGGCCCACGCCGCCGCCCGCAAATTGCGGAGGAGGCTGTGTGCTTCCAAAGGGGTCCGGGGCATCCAGGGACGACGATTCTCCGAAGAAGCCGTCGGCCATGGCGTCGGCGGTGGTGGGTCGCCCGTCGGCGAGCATGAGCGTCGCCATCTGCGCTTCAATGCTGGCGCCCAGCTCCGCCTCGGTGGTCTTGGCCCACTCGAAGTGAGTCCCGCTCAGGCCGTAGGCTCCACCGACTGCGTCGGCCAAGGCTCCCACGGAGCCGATGCGCATGGACGCATTCTTCTTGAACGCATGGATCATCACGCGATCGAGCGTCGGCGGGATCGGATACTTTTGCTTGCCTCCCACTTTGCTCGGCGGGGCGGGCTCCTTGGTCAAGATCTCGAGCAAGATCGACGGGCCATTGGAGCCCTGAAACGGAACCTTGCCGGTGACGCATTCGTACGCGATGGCAGCCAAGGACCACACGTCGGCGCGATGGTCCAACGTGTCGAGTCCCTGCGCTTGCTCGGGCGCCATGTAGTAGGGCGAGCCGATGGTAGTGCCCATGACCGTCAGCTTCTTTGCGCTCTCGCCCTTGTCTTTAACGGAACCGAAGTCGAGGATCTTGACGATGTCCCCTTCTCGGGTCTGGCACAGGAAGATGTTGTCGGGCTTCAGATCCCGATGCACCAGCTTGCGCTGGTGAGCCTCGTCCAAGGCCAGGGCGATCTGGCTAAGCATGCGCACCACGCGCGCCGCCGGGATGACGAGCTCTCGCTTGAGGGTATTGCGCAGCTCCTCGCCGTAGAGAAACTCCATGGCAAGGGCGAAACTGCCGTCGTGAGTCGGCTGAAAATCTCGAACGTCGACGATATGGTCGTGGGGCAGCAACTTGCTGACTTCAAACTCCCGACGGAACCTCTCGACGCTGACTTCATCTTGGGCCACATCTGGGTGCAGGATCTTGAGGGCGACGTTGCCGCGATCGACCATGTCGAGGGCCTCGTAGACCCGGCCCATGCCGCCATCTGCCACCACCCGGCGCACCTGGTAGCGGGTGCACATGATTTGTCCGATGCGTGCGTCATCGTCGCTGCTTGCGACGGGCGCCTGGGTCGCGCTGACGAGCGCCTGTCCGTCGACGGGGCAAAACCCCGAATCGTCCGGATACAAACGCCCACAGGCAGAGCACGCTTTCATGGTCCCCTCAGCCCCTCAACCGCACCACTTCATGGTCCGCTTGGGGTGTCCTGAGTCTCGACGGTCTCGACGGGCGCGTCCGGGCGAAAATACAGAATGCGTACACAACTCGGACACTGACCAAACTCCTGACCTCGCATCAGGGTCTGGTACATCATCGGCGGCAGCAACATGTGGCACTCGCTACAAGTGCCATCCGTGGTGGAACAGATCGCCGTGCCCAGGCGCTTGCGAATCATTTCGTAGCGGCGGAACAACGTCGCTGGCAGTTTTTCCGTCAGGCCCTGGCGATTCTTCTGTTTGTCGTTCATTCGGCTCTGCACTTCACCAAGGTGAGAAGTCACATCGCCTTCACTGGCACCCACCTCCTGCAATAGCTCGTCGCGTTGCGCAGTGGTGGTTTCCGCTTCGGTTTTGGCTTGCTCGATGAAGCCGGCGAGCTTCTCGATTTCAATCTCGCGGTCCCGGAATAGCTTGCGGAGCTCTTCCAGTTCGCGCTGAGCCGCATTGGCTTCGCGCTCCGTCCGCACCCGAGACATCTTCTCGCGGGAGCGATCGATCTGGAGGCTCATTTGGCGCACCTCTTGGATCAAATCGCCGCGAGTCTTTTCCATTTCCTGCACGCTCTCGGCCGTGGCGCTCAGGCTGGCTTCCAACTCGGCCAGCTGGGACTTCTTTCCGTCGAAAGAATCCCGCTCGACGGCTAGTTCCTCGGCTAGGGACGCCAGCTCCGCATCCAGTGCCGCGAGGCGCTCCAACGTGTCAATTTGCCCTTGAAGAGTCACGATGATCTAAGGCTCCTTGAGTGCTCCCGCACTCCAATTAAGACCAGACAAAGGTGGGCCCACCTGGGTTCGAACCAGGAACAGCCCGGTTATGAGCCGGGGGCTCTGACCGATTGAGCTATGGGCCCGAACGAAACGCGCGTTTCGGGCGAGACGCCTAGAGTAGACAGGGCGCTGCCAGCGGTGAACCGATGCCCCTCCGCTGGACCATGCAATCTCCACGCCCGGAAACCTAGTCGAATAGCGCCACCGGAGCAACAGCCCCTGGGGGTCCGCCTCGTGCCAGGCGTTTTATCGGGTTTCGCGCGGACCGCGCCTCGAGCAGGCGGACACACTACTCTGGCTGCGCGCGATCGCGACAGCAACGGAATCCGACCTGGTAGAAGCGAAACCATCGGTTGTGGGAGCGTGTGACGGGCCGGCAGCGGGCGCGGATCGGTCCAAAATACCCACCCTTGAGACTGGAAACGTCGACGCCAGCTTCGCGGTTCGGCAGCGGGTTGACGGTCCATTCATCGACGTTGCCTGTCATGTCGAAGACGCCGAAGGGACTTTTGCAGCCGGGCATCGATCCGCTCCGCACGCGTTTGTCCAAGCGCTCGACTTCAGCGCTGATCAACGTCGGCTTACTGAACGCTTCGAAGTCCGGCAGCACGTGTGCGCGATCGATGTTGCAAGCCTCGGCGCTGCGCTCGTAGCCGTAGGGATAGGGCAGTCTCTCTTCTCCTTCGCAGGCGAAGGTCCATTCGTCTTCGCTGCACAAGCGTTTGTCCTCCGCATGGCATACCGCCTGCGCCTCAACGTAGCTGACCATGACGGCGGGCAGGACGCCCTTTTGATTGGGGTACTCGTAGCGATCCATGCAAAAGCTAAGATCGACGATGCGGCCTTCGCAAATGGGCGGAGCGGAGTAGCGCCGACAACGATCCCGCTTTTCGTCGATCCAGTCGACGCAGCGATGCCCCACATACGGACAATACTTTCCAGCGATGAGCTGCATGCCGGATGGACAACCCGTCGCTGCGGGCGCCGCGTCCGATAACAAGGGCGCGGAGCTGCTCGGCTGCCCCGCGCCCACGGCAGGCGCCGCATCCTCCGGTGGGGCCGCGTCGTTCGTCGCCGGCGCCGGAGCCTCACGGCAACTCGTCGCGAGCACCAAGATGCACGCGGTCAGTCGCATCCGTTACCCGCGAGGCGTGGACACCGGTGCGCGATCCTCGCTCACCGCGACGGGCCAGCCGTCCGGCCCCGCTCGGCCCTCGAGTTCGTGGCGGGCCGCCCGTGCTGGCGGCAAGGGCGTGCTGACGCCGTCACGGGGCTCAGCGCAGCAACGGAATCCTATCTGATAGAACTGAAACTCCGGCCCGTGGGACTTGGTCGTGAGCCGACAGGTATTGCGCACCGGTCCCCAGTATCCACCGTTGAGGGTGGATGCAACGTCATTGCCCTCTTCGGTGTTGTCGGTCCACTCGTCCACGTTGCCCACCATATCAAGGGCACCAAAGGCGCTGATGCAATTCGGATGGGATCCGATGACGTCCGCCTGCCACAGGCGAGCAATCTCGGCTTCTCGGGTGCGAGGATCGATCAGCTTCTTCGGATCGGCTTCCTCTACGGGCCTGCCGACGTTGCACGGACTTGGCAGGCGTTCCCAACCGTAGGGGTAGGGTGCCCGTTTCGGTCCTTCGCACGCCAGAGTCCACTCGCTCCGCGCGCAGAGGCGTTTGCCGGCGCTCTCGCAGGTTCGCTTCGCCTCGTACCAGTTGACGAACACCGCAGGCTTTTCGCCGACCTTGTTGGGCCACTCGTGGCGGTCGATACACACGCGTTTGCTGACCTCGTTGTAGCGGCACTCTGGCTTCTGGGCGTACTCCGCGCAGCTGGGAGCCGAATCGTCCACGAATCGGTCGCACTGGTACTCCAAGGCGGGGCAGTGGTTGCCGTCCACCAGGACCATGTCCTCCGGGCAGGCGTCGGGCAGCGTGCTGACCACCTGCGCGCTCACCAGACTAGACAGGGCGACCTGGGCCGCCGCGGGCACCGGGCTGGGGGCGAGCGCCACCATCAGGGGCAGCAGGGGGAGCCAGTCCGGGGGGATCACTCCCTACCGCATAGCCCCAGGGCCCGGGTTCAGGCCAAATTTTGGGTCTCGACGCAGCCCTCGGGGACCGTGATAGCGTGCGCCGTGCCATGGACCAGCTCTGTGTGCGCGGCGCAACGCAGCACAATTTGAAGAACGTGAGCTGCGATCTGCCTCGGCAGCGGCTGGTCGTGATCACCGGCCCGAGTGGATCGGGAAAATCTTCGCTCGCCTTCGACACGATCTACGCCGAGGGCCAACGCCGCTACGTCGAGAGCTTGTCAGCGTACGCGCGGCAGTTTCTCGATCAGCTGCCCAAACCCCGGGTCGAGAGCATCGAAGGCCTCAGTCCGGCCATCGCCATTGAGCAGAAGGCCCTGGGCAAGAGTCCTCGTTCGACCGTGGGCACGGTAACGGAGATTGCCGACTATCTGCGTCTCCTATTCGCCCGCATCGGCACACCACACTGCCCCGTCGATGGCGAGGCTCTCCGCGCCTACACCGTCCAGGAAATGGTCGACTCGGTTCTCGAGCGTGGTGCCGGCGCCCGAGCGATCTTGCTTGCGCCGGTGTTGCGACGCCACAAGGGCGACGTGCGCGACGAAATCGAGCGCTTGCGACGCGAGGGTTATGTGCGCGCGCGGCTCGACGGCGAGGCGATCGACCTGGGTGACGAAATCCGCTCCGACCCAAAACAGGAACACGATCTCGAAGTGGTCGTCGACCGCATCGTCGTCAAAGACAACATCAAGGGCAGACTCACGGACTCCATCGAGCTCGCGCTTTCCCTCGGGCAAGGCACCCTCTTGGTCGACGCCGCGGACGACTCCCCGCCGGTGGTGATGAGCGAGCGCCTGGTCTGCTGGGAGCATGGCGTGCAGCTGCCGGCCCTGGAACCGCGGTTCTTTTCCTTCAATAGCCCGCACGGGGCCTGCCCCGCCTGCGACGGTCTGGGGCGGCGCGACACCATCGACCCAAAGCGCGTCGTGCCCGACCCGTCGCGCACGCTGCGGGAAGGCGCCATCGCCGCCTTTGGCCGTCGCGGCTCCGTCGCCACCGCCACCGAAGTGGCGCGTGTGGTCGAGAGCCTCGGAGTGGACCCCGACGTGCCTTTTGCAGAGCTGCCCGCAGCGCTCCGCGAAGCGATCCTTCACGGCCAGCCGCCGCCCAAGAAGCGCAAGAAGAAGGGGCCTGAGCCCTACGTGGGCATCGTTCCGCGTTTGACGGCGCTGCTCGAAACCGGCGACCCCCTGGAGGCGGGCGACGATGAGCCCGACGACGGCGCCATCGGCCCAGAGGATCTCGGACGCTTCGTCGTGTCGCAAACCTGCGATAGCTGCAACGGCGTGCGTGTGCGGCCAGAGGCGTTGTTCGTGCGCATCGGCGAACACCACGTGGCGTCCCTTGGCGCGCTGCCCCTTGCTGAACTGCGCAGCACCCTGCTTTCGCTTTCACAGAGCGGAGAGTTATCAGCCAAGCATCAAGCGATTGCGGAACCGCTGATCCGCGCCGTCGCGGAGCGCTTGAGATTTCTCGTGGACGTCGGCCTGGACTATTTGTCCATCGACCGGCCAGCACAGACCCTGTCCGGCGGTGAGGGCCAGCGCATTCGCTTAGCCACCCAGATTGGCGCGTCCCTCGTGGGGGTGCTGTACGTGCTCGACGAACCGAGCGTCGGCCTGCACGCTCGTGACAATGCTCGACTCCTGGGCGCCGTGCGCAGCCTGGTGGACAAGGGCAATAGCGTCATCGTCGTGGAACACGACCGGGACGCCATCCTCGCGGCAGATTGGGTCGTCGACATGGGGCCGGCGGCGGGGCGCCACGGCGGCGAAATCGTCGCCCAAGGCGCGCCCAAGACCTTGATCGCGAACCCGAAAAGCGTGACGGGCCCCTACCTTTCCGGGCAGAAGTCATTGCCCGTTCCCCTCAAGCGCACCAAGCCCAGCAAGAAGAAGCTGCGCGTGGCGGGCGCCCGGGCGCACAACCTCAAGAACGTGACGCTGGATTTGCCTATCGGACTGATCACCGCCGTCACCGGGGTCAGTGGCTCCGGCAAGAGCAGCCTGGTGGTGGACACGCTGCTCAGCGCCACCCGGGCAGAGCTCTACGGTTCGACGGGTTGGGTCGGCCCCTGCGACCGCATCGACGGCCTCGATCACATCGATAAGGTGATCAGTATCGACCAGGCCCCCATCGGGCGCACTCCACGTTCCAACCCCGCGACGTACACCGGCATTTTCACCCATCTGCGGGAACTCTACGCGACGCTGCCCGAGGCTCGGGCACGGGGCTATCGCGCCGGCCGTTTTTCCTTCAACGTCAAAGGCGGCCGCTGTGAAGCCTGCCAGGGCGACGGCGTGCTGCGGGTGGAAATGCACTTCTTGCCCGACGTGTACGTCGGCTGCGAAGCCTGCAACGGGCGACGGTACAACCGCGAAACTCTGGAGATCCGCTATCGCGGCCTCACCATCGCCGACGCCCTGGACCGGACCGTGGACGAAGCCTCGGAGCTGCTCGACGCCATCCCCAAGATCGCGCAACGCCTGGACGCCCTGCGCCAGGTCGGCCTGGGCTACCTCCAGCTCGGGCAGCCCGCCACGACCCTCAGCGGCGGTGAGGCGCAGCGCGTGAAATTGGCCACCGAACTGGCCCGCAAAGCAACGGGCAGCACCCTCTACGTCCTAGACGAGCCCACCACGGGGCTGCATTTTCAAGACATCGAACTGCTCACGCTTGCCCTCTATGGCCTGCGCGACGCTGGCAACACCATCGTGGTCATCGAGCACAACCTCGATCTCGTGGCCTGCGCCGACTGGGTCGTGGACTTGGGGCCCGAGGGCGGACACGGTGGCGGCGAAATCATCGCCCAGGGCACACCCGAAGACGTGGCCAAAGTCAAAGCCAGCCACACCGGGCGCCACCTACAACGCGTGCTGGAGGCGACTTCGCCTAGCGCTGGCACCAGCGCAAAGCGCAAGCGCCGCGGCTGAGACGCAAGGGAAAGCCGACGCTGCCGGCGTCAGCTGAAGTCTTTTTCGACGCGCTCTTGGTCCTCTTTGCAACGAATGCAAAGGGTCGTTTCGGGACGAGCCTCGAGCCGCTTCACGGAGATCTTCTCGCTGCAGTCGTCGCAGACGCCGAAACTGCCGTCGTCGATCTTCTCCAGCGCCTTCTGGATCTTGTCGAGAAACACTTTCTCGCGACCGCGCAGGCGAAAGGTGAATGACTGGAGATACTCACTCGACGCCAGATCCATTTCATCCGGCAAATCGTTGGCATCCAAGGTCATGTCCTCGTCGAGAGTCTGCTGCGCACGGCGCACGATTTCCCGGCGCTTGGATTCGAGGAGGTCCCTGAACTTCTTCAACTGTGTCTTCGTCATTGCTCAATTGACTCCGGCAGCGGTCGCGCGGAGCGGGGTAAGCTAGGGGCGAAATCGCCTGCCGTCAACGCTTGATCGAAGCCACGACGGACCCGCGACAGACGACAAAAATGCGCGGATTTTCCGCACCTCCTCGCCGTGCTCTCCCGTGGCACGCTCCCCCTGGCGCGCATCGGGCTATGCTCCCTGCCCCATGCTGGACCTGGATGCCGCGCGTGATCCCGTCGTGCCCAAAGACGCTGCCACCGTCGTCGTGCTGCGAGAGCGTGGCGGCCGGGTGGAGGTGTTCTGCGTCAAGCGTCATGGCAAGTCCGGCTTTCTGGGCGGCGCTGTGGTCTTCCCAGGGGGCAAAGTCGCGACCGAAGACCGCGCACTGGATTGGAGCGCCGTAACCAACGGCCTGGCCCACCGCGCCGACCACGTTGCGAAAGAGCCGCTGCCCTTCGCCATCGCCGCCCTGCGAGAACTATTTGAGGAAGCCACCCTGCTGGCCCACGCACGCGAGCGTCTTGGCGACGCGATTGTGAAGCAATATCGCCAGCGCTTGACGGAGCTGGGAGCAGCGGGAGAGGAGCGCGCGTTCTACTCGCT
This sequence comes from uncultured Polyangiaceae bacterium, assembly GCA_965369205.1. Lineage (GTDB taxonomy): Bacteria > Myxococcota_A > Polyangia > Polyangiales > Polyangiaceae > JACKEA01. The sequence goes on from CBDUPW010000013.1 coordinate 22,947, forward strand.
GCTCACGGAAGCTGAGCTGTTGTTGGATACGTCTCGCCTCCATGCCCTGAGTCGCTGGATCACGCCAAAGGCGGAGAAGCGCCGCTACGACACACGCTTCTATTTGCTGCCCTTCGAGGAAGCTCAGGAAGGCCTACACGACACGCACGAGACAACCTCGAGCTTCTGGGCCACGCCCGCAGAGGTGCTGGAGCGCTGGGAGAACGAGGAAGTTTTTTTGGCGCCGCCAACCTCCCACACACTGACGCAGCTGGCCGAGGCCGGCAGCATCGCCCACGCCCTGGAGCGCGCCGCCGGCGCGTCCTTGTCGCCCCTCTGCCCCCACTTCGCCATGGACGGCGACCAGATGGTGCTGGCACTGCCCGGCGACCCACTATTCCCCGAAGAAAGCCCGCCGCCGTCGGATCCCTCCGCCCCGACACGCTTCGTCCTGCATGGCGCTCGGTTTCTACCCCGACGCGCTTGAACTGCGACGACCTGGGCTCACTTGCCTTCGCGGTAGGCGCGCACGGCGTTGACAATCGCATCCGCCAGCTTCTGGCGGTAGTCCCCCGTGTTCAAACGCATCTCTTCCGTGGGATGCGAGATGAACGAGGTCTCGTAGAGCGCAGCTGGCATGCGCGCTCCGGCAAGCACGTAGAAGCCAGCGCGCTTCACCCCCTGGTCCGTGATGTCGCCATAGCCCTGCCCCAGGGACGCCATGGTAGATCGCTGCAGCAACTCGGCGAAATGCAAAGACCGACTGCGCACGCCCTGGTCCACAACCTGTGACAAGGCCGTGGCCAACTCGGCAGCCGCGGCAGCCGATGCAGCGTTCTCGCGCGCCGCAACGTTCAGCGCGTGATGGTCACGGGATTCGTCGAGAACGAACGTCATCACGCCCTTGCCAACCCCGTCCTCGCTGGCGTTGCAGTGGATGGAAAGGAATAGATCCGCCTGAAACGCGTTGGCGCGCGCCGCGCGTTCGTCCAAGGCCACATAGTCGTCGGCGTCTCGCGTGAGCATGGTCGAGATCCCAAGCTCCCGGGCGATCAGCGGAGCTGCGCGATGCGCGACGTCCAAGGTCACGTCCTTTTCCCGCAACCCTCCCGGGCCCACGGCGCCGGGGTCGTGGCCGCCGTGCCCGGGGTCGAGCACCACGCGCCGCACGGAGCGAGTTTGTCCCGGGTTTTCAGGGGTCTTTGGCAATTCTTTCGAGACGTCCAGGACCAAGCGAAACGGCTCCGGCAGGTAGAAGACCTTCCGATACACGGCCTGCTGCAGGTCGAGCACCACCCGGGTGCCCGTCTTGTGCTTTCCGAGACGCACCTGCTCGACCAGTCCTCCCACTTTGTAGCTTTCCTTGCCCTTGTGGCGCGCAGCGGCAATGTCGACGTACAGCCGAGGCTTCTTGTCGCCGTCCTTCGGAATGAACCCGACCTGGAACACCACGGGGTGGGTGATCGAAACCACGATCCGCGCAGCGTCTTCTGAGCCATAGCGTTCGATCCCCGTGATCCGCACGGGTCCGCTGGGCGGGGCTTGGGGCAGGATCGGCGACACCACCGGACCGGTGCGATCGTGACTGGCATGCGCGACCGGCGCGGGCAGTGCTTCGGCGTCGGCGCCACTTGCCTTCTTTTCCAGCTCTGAAAGCACGGTCGGCAGGGGGCGGAACGCCGCCAAGGTTTCCAGCACCGCGGCAATGCGGCGCTTGCACGCATCGCTCTTTGTATTTAGCTGCGCCGTATACACGCCACGGAAGGTCTCGTTTGGATCGCGCCGAACTTCTCCCTGGAGCAGCGCCGCCTCCAGTTTCGCATCGCAGCCCAGAGTCGGATCTTTCGCGCTCGCGGCGTAGAGCTCCAGCGCTTCGAGCGCGTCCGCTTCGCGGCGCTCCAAGCGCCACATGCGAGTGCGCAGCCGTGCGGCCGCGAGAGACAGCTTGGCGCGCTCGGCTCCGGTGGCGCGGGCGCCGGCGACCGCCAGTTGATCCGCGGCGGCGACCACTTCGGCCCGACTCGGCAAGACGGCGAAGGGTTCGCCGGCTTCGGCGACTTGGCCGGCCGCGACGCCGGGACGCGCACCTGGGCACCCGAGCGCCAGAAGCGGCGCCAGGAGCACTGCAGAAAACTGCACAAACCGCCGGCACAGCGCTCTCTCGGGCTTCGTCACCGTGGAGTTGGTGCTAGCAGCTCGCCCTCCTGCCCGCGAGTTTCAGGACAAACCAGCCGCCAAAGCCGTGGCTGCCCTGCCGCGTCTGGCGGAATACGGTAGAGATTTCACACCGATGGCGCGCCCGGTGACGTTGCCTAGGCGCCTGGGCCAGTGCTAGCCTTTCGTTCGAGAAATCGGCATGGCGGACGATCCAAAGCTCAGCAACGAAGACGCCGACCGTTTGGCGGACGGTTTCACGCCGTTTTGGGAGTCCGGGGACGACCAGGAAACGGCCGTGGCGGCCGAGCCCGCGGCGAAAGCCGAGTCCGAGCCCGCCGCGAAAACCGAGGCCGAGTCCGGGCCCGCGGCGAAAGCCGAGGCCGAGCCCGCGGCGAAGGCCGAGTCCGCGGCGAAGGCCGATCCCGCGACTTCCTTTCCGAGCTCCCCGCCGCCGGAGGACAAACCGGACGGCAAGAAGCGTAAGAAGATCGCGGCGAAGCCCGTGGTCTCGGCGAAGAGCATCAAGCCCGACGCAAAAAAAACCATGATCGGTCTGGCGGCGCCCGCGCCCCCAGAGGAAGCCGGCGTCCATACGGACGCGGAAACCAAGCCCGAGGCAAAAGCCGACGCGGCCGCGCCCCCTGCACAGCCGGCGGAGGTCGCCGCCGAGGCAGCGCCGACCGCCGAGCCCGCACCAGCAGCAGCCCCGACCAAGACGCAGCCCAAGCCCAAGCCCGCAGCGGCCGTTCGCGCCCAGGCTGCTGCTCCTGTCGCGCCGGAGGAACCCTACGAGCCTCCGGTCCGCAAGACGAACCCGTTGGTCTACGCGATCATCGCCGGCGCCGTCGTGTTGATCCTGGTCGGCGTGGGGATCCGCGCCCTCAGCGGCGGCGAAGACGCCAAGCAGCCGGCGTCTCGCACAGAGTCGGTGACGGCCACGCCACCGCCTGCCACAACGCCCGCGCCCGAGCCCGAAGCGACCGCGAAGCCCGACCCGACTCCCGAAGCCACGGAAACCGCCACTGCGGAGCCCACTCCCGCGCCGACGCCCGAACCCGCCCCAGAGCCGGCTCCGAAACCCGTTGCCGCAGCGCCCAAGCCCGCCGTGAAACCCGTAGCACCCAAACCCGTTACCAAGCCCGCACCGCGCCCGGCACCGAAGCCCAAGTCCGGCAGCATTGTTCGCGAAACTCCTTTTTGAAATTCTTCGTTGGGGAAAACATGAAGAAAACGAACCGCCTTCTGGCTCGTGCGTTGGTCATCGCTCTGTCGATGTCCGCCGCCACGCTGATTGCACCCGCAGCAAGCGCCCAAGACGACGTCGCCACGCAGATGGCACGGGAACGCTTTCAAGAAGGCGTAAAGTACTACGACCAAAAGCAGTACGAAAAAGCCCGAGCCGCGTTTCTTCAGGCCTACGCCCTGAAGAAGCACCCGGCCGTCTTGCTCAACCTCGCGCAGAGCGAACTACGTGCAAACCAGGAAGCCGACGCCGCCAAGCACTTTTCCCAGTACTTGCGCGAAGGGGCAGGCAACGCCACCGAAAAAGGCGAAGCCGAAAAAGGCCTCGCCGCCGCGAAAGTGAAAGTCGCGGAGTACACCGTGTCCGTGGAGGTCGAAGGCGCGGAAGTGTACGTGGACGGAAACTTCGAGGCGCGTTCGCCATTGCCGGGCCCCGTCTACCTCGCGCCTGGCACCCACAGTCTTGAAGCGCGCAAGGACGGCAAGACCGCCACCTTGAGCGTGACGGCGACCGCCGGCCAACAAGCGGCAGCTGCGCTGACATTCTCGGCTCCCAGCGCAGTGGGCGCGGCGCCGGTTCCTGTCGGACCCGTCGCCGGTCCCCAACCCGGCCCAGCCGGACCTGGGCCAACGGGTCCAGCCGGACCGCCCCCGGACAATGGCGGCAGCTCTGGAAGCATCGGCTTCGACAGCGGCGACGAGCGCCAGCCCTTCTTCTCCTGGGCAGCCAAGAGCCCAGTGGCGTGGATCGGTGGCGGCGTGACTGTGCTGGGGCTAACCGGCGGCGTGGCCTTCGCACTGTCGTCCAGCTCGAACTACGACTCGGCAGACAGCTTGCGCAGCCAAATCGTTTCGGACGCACAGGCCCAAGGCATTTCCGGCCCCTGCGGACCGCCGCCCGTCGCGCGTTACGCCCAGGCCTGTCAGAAGTTCCAAGATCGCGTGGACAGCGGAGACAGTCAGAAGACCCTGTCGACCGTTAGCTTCGTCGTTGCCGGCGTGGCCGCAGCGGGCACCGTCGTCTACTACTTCGTGGATTCGAAGAAGAAGAAGCCCGCCGAGACCGCAAAACCGGCGCGGCGCATGGCCGTCGTGCCCATGGTCGCGCCCAGTTTCGGCGGCATCGGCTTCATGGGTCAGCTGTAGTCTCCGCAACCGTCTCGCTCTCGCCACCGCCGTTGGCCGTTGATTGGGCCAGCCAGGAGCGAAAGGTGCTCCGCGGCACGCGGGCGGCACGCGCCGCCTTGGACACGTTGCCAGCGCAGCGCTCCAACAAGGCCGCCGCTTGGTCGCCACGCAACGACCTTGGACCCGCAGTGCTCAGCGATGGCAGCGACTCTTCGAGGGCCAGCTCGTCGATCAGCGTCTTGTCTGCCGCTACCGCAGCTCGGTACAGCACGCTCGAGAGTTCGCGCACGTTGCCGGGCCACTCGTGCGCCACCAATCTCCCCAGAGCGGCGCTGCTCAGGCGCCGACTGCCCAGCTCCGGCTCGAAGCGTCCAAGGAGCGTGCGCGCGAGCTCCGGGATGTCCGACTTGCGACGGCGAAGCGGGGGCAGCTCGATGACCAGCGTGGACAGCCGGTGGTACAGATCCCCCCGAAACTGCCCGCTGGCCACCCGCCCACGCAACGGCGCCCAAGACGCCGATACGATGCGGGCATCGACTTCAATGCTCTTGCCTCCGACGGGGCGCACGACCCCGTCTTCCACGACACGCAGCAACTTGACCTGCATGCCCGGTGGGAGCTCAGCGACCTCATCAAGAAACAGCGTGCCACGATGCGCCTGTTCGAAGGCCCCTTCGCGACTTTCCACCGCCCCGGTGAACGCCCCGCGTTTGTGGCCGAAGAGTTCCGCATCCGCCAGGGACTCCGAGATCGCGCCGACGTTCATGGCGACGTAGTCCCCGCGGCGTTTGCCCAGGGAATGTAATGCGCTGGCGACCACATCTTTGCCCGTCCCCGACTCACCTTGAATCAGCACCGGTTTCTTCAGCCGCGCGTAGCGATGCACCAGCTCTGCAACCCGACGCATCGACGCCGAGCGGCCCACCAACCCGGGCACGAACTTCGCGCTGCATTCCGTCTCGGAACCACTGGGGTAGACCGACACGCTGACGCCACCAAGCACGAAGGTGCCCCCGGCACCCGTGAAAATCGCACCACCGACGCGCGCGCCACCCACGTACACGCCGTTTTTGGAATCCAAGTCCCGCAGCTGTACGACGCCGTCGCAGAGCTGCAGACTGCAATGCAACGCGCTGACGCCGCGTTCACGCAGGCGCAAGTCCGCGTCCCGGCCACTGCCGATGGTCAGCGGCTTGCCCACGGGGAGCTCGCAGGCAACGGTTTCACGGCGCCCGCCAGCCTCTATGCTGAAGAGTCCAGAAAACACGGGCAGCGTGAGTTCCTCGGTTTCTTCCAGCCCAGATTCCAACGCGTCACTATCGAATCCGCCGTGCATACGGGCCCCATCGGCCCCACCTGGCGCTGGTTGCGTGTGGGGCTGAAAGAGTGTCCAAAGGCCACCACCACGTGGTAAGCAGGCGCGGATGGCTTGGCTTCGCTGGATGACATCGCTTTCCGTCGCTGCGCTGGTGACGTCGGCCCTAGCCGCATCCGCCGCGGACGCGGAGGCCCCCAACAGCGGCGACGCGCCGGAGACGTCGGACCCAGAAGGCGCGCCTGCACCAGACGCACCCCCGGGGCCACCACTGCCCGGGGACGACGACGACGAAACTCCCGAGCCACCGCTGGTGCCACCGGCCTTGGACACGGTCGCGGGACATCTGAACGTCGGGCTCGGCGCAAGCTGGGTGATCCCTTTTGCTAATCTGGAGTCAGGCCAGTCCCAGGGCGACGCCATGGGCAGCGGCCCCGGCGTGTCTCTCGATCTCGCCTACGGTGTGAGCCGCAGCATTGCTCTCGGAGTCTTCGGGCAGGGCGCATTCTTGGGCGAAGGGGACAAGTGCCCAGACTGCACCACGACGAGCTACGCCTTCGGCGGCTTCATTCGCTACCACCTAGTGCAAGGGGTGCGCTTCGATCCTTGGATGGCCGCCGGCATCGGCTATCGCCTGACCAGCATCGATAGCCCGACCGGAAAGGTCGACTACGCCGGCATCGAGTGGCTGCGCCTGCAGGTTGGTGGCGACTGGTACGCCTTCGACAAACTCGCCTTCGGTCCCTTCGTCGAGCTCGATCTGGGCCGCTACACAGACAGGTCCCCCGGGGGCGTCGACTCGTCGGCCAACCATTGGCAGTTCGCCAGCGGCGTGCGGGTGGTCTTCGACCTACCCGGCAAGTAGCCCCACGCCAATCAGCCGACCCCGGCTCCGCTCGGGCGAGCCCTGAGCTCCTCGCGCTTTGCCAGCAAGGGAGCGCCCGCGCAGCGCTGGACGCCCTCAGTTCCGTGCAAAGCGCCCGCTGAAAAAGGCGCCCCCGCACCCTTGGCGCCCGCCCACCGAGAGAAGCGCCTGGCGCCCACTGACCGGGAGAAGCGCTTGGCGCCCGCTGACCGAGAGACGCACCCAGGCCGCCTAGCCCACGGCGATGCCGAGGGCCTTGCGCAGCTGGGAGTACTGCTCGCTGACGCTAAAGACCAGCAGCTCTTTCATCTTGTCGGCGGGGCTCGAATCCCCGGGCAACTGCGGCTCGCTGCCGATGACCTTCTTGGCGATCTCCAAGTCCCCGCAGACCAGCAAACCGGCGCGGCACGCCGTCACTTCGACAGCTTGGTTCCAGCGCTTGATGTTCGCCTTGGCGCCCTCTTCGATGAAGCGCTTGACGACCTGGCGCAGTCCTTCGAGGTGCACGGGCTGCATGTACTTCGCCAACTCCTGCGCTGTGGCGCGGACCTGGTTCTGGATATCTGCGGGCAGCGGCGTGCTGGGCGACGCCAGCATCACACCTGCGAACAGCATGATGGTCAGCTCCGCCTGGGTCGGGAACAAGGTCCGGATGTAGTGCTCTCCGCGGTAGTGGGCCAGGTGCTTGCCGCAGATGAACGTCAGCTCCTGGGGCTGGAACCCGGTCAGTACCGTTTGCCCGGCCACCGATGCCATGGGCATGGAAGGCACCGGCACGATCGAACCCGGCACGTCGTTGCGCACGTACAGATCCGGCGAAGGAATGCCAAGCACCTGCGCCGCCCAGCCAAAGGTCTTGGCAAAAGTCACCGTGGACGTTGCCGGATCTTGTTTGAAGCGCGCGTCGAGCACCGGCAGTTTGTTCTGCGACTTGAGCTGGCTGATCTTCGCTTGCAGCGCCGCCGGCGCAATAAACTCCATGATCTTCGATACATAGAGATTCTGATCCGCATGGAATAGATGCTTCAGCCACATCTCGTTCGTCAGCCGACCCTTCACCTGCAGCATGCCCTGGGCGCGATAGTCCTCGAAGAACTGCTGCTCGTCCGCGTCGGCCTTCTTCAGGAAAGCCATAGCCGCGGCAAAGCACCAGGCTTCGTCGTAGGCGTGCTTCTGCAGATGCAGCCGGTACAGCGAACGATAGGGTTCGAGCCGGAGCGGATCGCTCTCTAGCAAGATGCGCTGCGAGGAAATCGCTTCGTCGAAGCGCTCTAGGGACTCGTATAGCTCGCCCAGGATTTGATGCTCGATGGTCTCGCCGGGCTTGGTCGCCGCCGCCATCTTGAACGCTTCGATGGCCTGCTCCGTCTCTTCGAGACGGTCGCGATAGATCAAGCCAAGCTGGTGCCACAACGTATGTTCGAGGTCGCTGTTGCCCTTGCCGGCGATGCGATGGAGCATCTTGCGGTAGGACCGCTCGAGCTGCTTCCAGTTCTTCTGCTTCGTGAGCACCTTGTTGATGCGCTCGAAAGCCTGGAGGAACGTCGGATCTAGATCCAATGCCTCGTTGAATAGCTCTACGGCGCGGTCCACATCTTCCAATGCGTCGCGGTAGATCTGGCCCATGGTGTTGAAGTACCGCGCGCGGTTCTCGGGCTTTTCTTCGATGTCCGCGATGGCCTGCAGTGTGTCCACCAGCTTGTGCCACTCTTTGGCGGTTTGATAGAGCTGGAGCAGCTTGTGCAGCAGCACGTGGTCCTGAGGCTTCAGGTCCCGCGCCTCTTCCAAGGCTTCGATGGCCTTCTGGGGGTTCTTTTCCTTATCCGCCCAGATGTCGCCAATCTCGTTGAGAAGACCGAAGCGCTCCTCGCCATCTAGGATGGCATCCAAGATCTGCCGCTTGTAGGCGGCGACTTGCTTGAAGTCGTTGCCTTGCTCGTAGATCCCAATCAGCGCTTCGAGCGTCGGGCGGTGCTCAGTATTGAGGGCCAGCGCCTTTTCAAAGTTGTTGATGGCCTGCTTGGCTTGGCCTTGCTCCCGCTTGATACAACCAAGGCGGTAGTAGACGTCCGTGCGTTCGTCGACGTCGTCTTCCCCAAGGGCCGTGAGCACCTTCTGGTAGTTCGTCAGTGCGCTGGGCCAATCCTGCAACTTGAACGCCACGTCGGCGATGCCGCGGATGGTTTCCTGGTCGGTCAAGTCGAGCTGGTTCGCCACCTGGTAGGCCTTGAGGGCCTTGTCGTCGTTGCCCAGGGAGGCGTGCACTTTGCCGAGCAACTTGTTGAGCATGTGCTGCTCTTGCCGCTCTTTGTTCTTGCTCTTGCGCACGAGCATTTCGGCAAGCGGCTCCGCCTCCGGCCAGCGCTCCGTACGCAAATACTCTTCCACCAAGGGCAGCGCCGCCTCTTCGCAGTCTTCGTCGCACTGCATGGCGAGCTCGTAGGCAAGCACCGCTTGCTCGTGCTCGGAGAGCATCTCGTCCCGCAAACGCCCGAGCTCCACGAGGAGCTTTGCCCGGGCCCGGGGCGCCTGGGTGTTCATCTGCTCTTGCTCGAGATAGCGCGCGGCACGGTCCCAATCGCCTTCGTCGATGGCAATGGTGCGCAAAGAGGCCAAGGTCGGCAGATGCGTCGGATCGAGATCCAACGCCATCTCGAAGCGCTCTTGGGCCTGGCCACGATCGCCCAGCTTGTCCTCTAGGGACCGACCAATGCGATAGTACATCTCGACGCGCTGGGTGCCGTCCGTGGTCAGGTCGGCCACCCGCGTCATCGACTCGATGGCGCGCGCGGGGTTGTCCTGCTTCTCGTAGAGCTTGCTCAGCGCTTCGAGTGCCGGGATGTTGTTCTCATCTAGGTCGACGATGTTCTGATACGCGTCGATGGCGCGATCCACATCGCCCACTTCGTCAGCGAACACCTGAGCGATGTAGCCATACAGCTCCACCTTTGTCGCGTTGTCCGCGGCTTCGCTGATGTGGCGCTCGTAGGTATTGATCAGGTCGAGCCACTGCTTCAGTCGTCGATAGCAGCGTTCGAGAGCCACGTAGGCGGGTTCCGACCCCGGATCGATCTCCAGCGCCTGCTCCAAGCGCTGTGCGGCCAAATCCGACTTGAGGAACTGCTCCTCTTGGATGTTCGCCAGCTTGAGCAAAACATCCACGCGCTCACGCTCGGTCTCCACGACGTCGAGCTGACGCTCGAAGACGTCGACCAGATCCGGCCAGTCTTGAATCGCCGCGTAGATACGTTCGAGGCCACGGAGCGCGAAGATGTTCGAACCATCCAGCTCGAGCACTTCTCGATAGACCGTGCCGCCGCGCTCGAAGTCACCCAGGGCCGTTTCGTACAGACCGCCCATGCGCAGCTTGTGCCGAGCGATGTCGTCGGGGTCTTCCAGCGCCTTGACCTTGCTGGTCAAGATGGCGACAAGCTCCGCGTGGTTGGACTGCTGATCGTAGATCCGCTCCAGCGCTTCCAACGCGGGCAAATGCAGGGGGTCGATCTCGAGCGCCTTCTTGTAGTTGGTGATGCCTTGGTCCTGCATCCCCATGTGCTTTTCGAGCAACTCACCCAGGTCGACGTAGATGTCTTTGCGGTCCTCGTTGGCAACCGCAACGTCCAGCGCGCGGGTGAGCGTCTCGCCCATCTTCTGCCAGTGGCTGCCCAAACGATGGATCGCCGCCATCTGGCGCAGCACCTGAACGTTGTTCGGGTCGAGCGCCATGATCTGCTGGTAGTACGGCTGCGCGTACTCCGGATGCCCCAGGTCTTCGCCGTACCACTTGCCCAAACGCAGGCAGAGTTGGATCTTCGGGCGCCCGTCGGTCTGCTCTTGTAGCCAAGCGTTCGCGGTGTTGATCAGCTCGCCCCAACGGCCCGTCGCCTGCGCCATGCGCTCCAGGTAGCGTACCGTTTCGTCGTCGCTGAAGTCTTCGCTGAACGCGTTGACCAGGGCGTCGAAGGACTGGTTGCTGTCATCCAGCTGTTCTTCGAATACCTTGGCAATACGCCGCAAAAGATCGCTCTTCTCCTCGGCTTCTTCCCGGGTATCCAGACGGTTCAAATACAGCTCGATGACCGGCTCCCAGCGGCCTGCAGCGGTATGCAGGCGCTCAAGTGCTTCGAACGCTTCCTGATGCGTCGGTTCGATCGTGAGCACGCGCTCAAAGGCCGGCGTCGCCTGGTCGTAGTCGTTGACCTCGCGCTTCCAGATTTCGGTGACCTCGAGCAACTCCCGGATCTTCTCTGGGGGCTCCTCAAGAGCCTCCGCGCGCTGCATCTTGACGCCGACCACTTCCGGCCAACGCTCTTCTGCTCGGTAGATCTTCTCGAGGGCGTCCATGCCTTCAAAATCGCCGGGGTCGACGTCGAGCAAATGGCGCCACGCCTCTGAAGCGTCGAAGGGTTGCTCCAACACGTCGCCGTAGGTCTTGCCCAACTCTCGGTAGATCCCGACGACCTCCGTTGGGTCGAGCAACGCCGCAGCACGGTCAATGGTCGCATGCAGCGCGCTGACGAGCTCTTGTGGATCGTTGCGCTCGCGCCAGATCTGGGCGACGGCGCGCAAGGCGGCCACATTGGAAAAGTCGATATCAAGTACGCGCTGCCAAGTCTCGAGGGCTTCGTCGTCGCGACCGAGTTGCTCTTTGAACAAACGCGCGCGCCGAGTGAGGATGTTGACTCGCTCCTCGTCGGAATCGGCAATGTCGAAATGCCGCTCCAACACGTCCGTGAGCTCCGCCCACTGCCCTTGCGCCTCGTAGAGCCCAGCCAGAGCCCACAGCGCTTCGGGATCTTCCCCGCGCAGGTCGAGCACACGCTTCCAGCCCTCGACGGCTTCTTCGGTCTTGCCCAGACGTTCCGCCGCCAAACGGGCCATTTTTGCCCGAATTTCGGCCTCTGCCACGTCGCCCACGGCGTTTTCGAGTTCGCGACGATACACCGTGTCGAGCTCGGTCCATTGCTCGGTCTGCTCGTAAACGCGCCCGAGCGCGAAGATCGCATCTTCGTTTGCGGGATCGAGTTGATCGAATATGGCGCGGTACGAACGGATGGCGTCCTGCACCTGTCCCAGATGCTCTTCGTAAACGCGGCCCAGTCGTGAATAGAGTTCGACCTTGTCAAACTCGTCTTCAGTGACGACGGCGCGCTGCTCCAGCACCCCGGCCAACTCCGGGAACTGCTCCAGGTGGCTGTAGATGCGATCCAGTTGCGCCAGCGCGTCCGGCTCCTGCGGCGACACCGTCAGCACGTAGCGATAGGTCTCTTCGGCCTTGGCAACGTCTGCCAATTCCTCTTCGAAGACCCGCGCCAGCCGTTTGCCGATGACGCCCTGAACTGCGGCTTCCAAGCCTTCGATGCCGAGCACGTCCGCGTAGGCATTCGCCAGCTGTTCCCAGCCGCCATCGATCATCGCCGCCAAGCGTTCGATTTGATCCCCTGTATGCTCTTCCAGGGGTTGCTCGCGAATGGCGCGCACATAGACAGAAAATGCCATCACGGGGTCGAGCAAACGCTCCTCCGCATCCTCCGCGATGCGGTGGTACATCTGAATGCGTTGATCCGGCTCGGTTGCGTGCGACAGCTGCGCTTCGCGCACGCGAATCAGCTTCTCCCACTCCGCCGAAGACTGATACAGCGGCTCCAAGATCTCGGCGATCTCGGCTTGGTTGGTGCCCGCTTCGAACAGGCCTTCCAGAGCCTGCAAGGTCTCGAAATGCTCGGGCGCAGCGGAAAGCACCTCGCGGTACGCTTCGATGGCCAAACTCAGGTCCCCCAAACGCAGCTGGTGGACCTGGCCCAGGCGATACTTGAACTCCAGTATCTCTTCGGGGCTTTGCCCGATCTCCGCTTCCCGCCCCAAGACCTCCGCTAGCTCGGCCCAGCGTTCCGTCTGTTGGAACAGACGATCCAAGGCGCGAACTGCGTTCTGGTTTTCGGGATCCGCATCGAGCACGCGCCGGTAGCGTTGCACCGCATTATCCACGTCCTCGAGCTGAACTTCGTAGACCTGAGCGACGCGTAGGCCAAGCTCCACGAGGCGCTCGGGCTCTTCGTCCAACTTGCCAAGCTCCTGATCGTAGAGCGCCGCCACGTTGGGCCAACGCTCGATCATCATCGCCAAGCGCTCCAAGGAAGCGAGGGACTCCTCGTTCTGGCTGTCAGCAGACACGGCTCGCGCGTAGGTGTCGAAAGCGTTGCCGTGATCGCCCAAGCTTTCTTCGTAGAGCCGCGCCATGCGGTGGAGCAAGTCCACCTGGGTGAACTGGTCATCGGCAAAACGCACCATCACTTCGAGCACGCTGATCAAGCGCGCCCACTCGCCCATGGCGTCGTAAACCGGCTCGAGTACGTTCGCGGCAGACAGTGGCGCACGGTCCCCGTTCTTGATGCCCTCTAGAGCAGCCAGCGTCGGCTGGTGATCCGGCAGGATCCCGAGAATGTCGCGGTAGAGCTCAACGGCGCGCTCCACGTCACCCAAGTGTTTTTCGTAGAGTTCCGCGATGCGGTACTGGTAGCTGACGGCTTCCGCCGGGTCGGGCGTCAGCTCCGCTTCGTGGGTCAGAATGCCCAGCAGCTCCTGCCAGTTCTGCGCGGTCTGGTACAAGACATCCAGGCGACCCAGGGCCGTCAGATCGTCCGGATCCAGCTCCAGCACGCGCTGGTAGGTGTCGATGGCGCGTTCCACGTCCTGCAGCTCGCGCTCGTACACAGCACCCACTTGGTAGAAGATCAGCTTCTTCTCTTCGGTGTCGATGACCAGATCGGCCTTCTTGCTGTAGACGCCAAGCAGCTCCTCCCAGCGGGAGAGGCCAAGGTACAGGTTGATCAAGGCGTCGATGGCGCGCAGATCTTCGGGATCGAGCTCGAGCACCTTCAAGTACACGCCAATGGAGTTCTCGCGACGCTCGAGCACTTCCTCTTCGAGGGCTGCAGCCGAGAACAGCGCAGACTTCTGATCTTCGATGTCGTCGAGGATCGTGGCCTTGCGCTGCAGAATCAGCGACATATCCGCGTAGCGCTCCGTCGACTGGAATAGCGTCTGCAAGGCCTCGGCAGCGCCGAGGTTCATCGGGTCGATGGTCAGAACCTGGCGATATAGCTCGATGGCTTTTTCGACTTCACCGACGTCTTGCTCGTAGACCCGTGCCGCGAAGGTGCACAGGGTGCTACCGAGCTCGGCGTCCTCTTGCTTCGCGGCCAGGTCCGTATAGACCGTCGCCAAATCCTGGAAGCGTCCCGTTGCCCGGGCCAGACGGTCCAAGCCGCTCTGCGTGCCTTCGTGAGCCGGGTCGACGGCGAGCGCACGCGCGTAGGTGTCGAAGCCAGCGTTCACGTCTCCCGCAGCGTCTTCGTACAACTCCGCGACTTGGTGGAGCAGCTCCACCTTGCGGTGCGGATCTTCGGCGCGGCGCACTTGAACTTCATGCACGCCGATCAGCTTCTGGAAATCCCCCTGGTTGCGGTAGAGCGGCTCCAAGATCTCCGCAATGACCAGCTCGTTGTTGGGATCCTGCCCCAGACGCTCCAACGCGCCGAGTGCCGCTTCATTGGTGGGATCACGATCGATGACCTGGCGGTATCCCTCGATGGCCGCTTCGAGCTGGCCCATCTGGGCCTCGCGTAGCGCGGCAAGACGCAGCATCAACTGCAGCTGCTCGCCTTCGGTCTCAGCGAGGGTTAGCTGCACTTCGAGGTTTTCGGCCAACTCGGCCCACAAGCTTTGACGCGTGAAGAGCCCGTCCAACGCACTGAGTGCCAGTTGACTTGCCGGGTCGAGAGCGAGCACTTCGCGGTATGCCGCGATGGCTTCTTCGGGACGCCCCAGTTTCTCTTCGTATACCTGGGCCATCTGCGCGTAGAGGCCCTCGCGTTCCTGACCATCGATGGTCAGCTCGATGCGGCGACGATACACGCCCACGAGATCGTCCCAATGCTCGGTACGGCGATAGAGCGAATCCATGGCGAGCAGCGCTTCGCCATCCGAGGGATCCAGCTCCAAGACCTTCTCGTAGCTCTTGGCAGCGTCGTCGACCTTCTCCAGGCGCTCCTGAATCGCCGCGAGGCGCATCCAGTAGTCCCGTGACAGCGTCGGATCCGAAAGCTCACCTGCGACCTCGGCGTAGATCGCCACCAGCTGGTCCCAGGCCCCGGCTTGCTCCGCAAGGTGCTCGAGCTCCAGGCGAGAATCTGCCAAGGACGGATCTTCTTTGATGGCCCGCGCCTGCGCGTCGATAGCGCGCTCTAGGCTCGAAAGCTGGTTCGCGCACACGAAGGAGATCTTGCGTAGCAGCTCCACCTTGCGCTCCCGGTCGTCGCTAGCCGTCGCTAGGATCTCCAAGGTGCCAACGAGCTTCTCCCAGTCTTCACGCAGCTCGTAGATGGTCTCCAAGATCCCCGCGGCTTCCGGAGAGAGCTCGGGATGCGTCAGCAGGCCTTCAAGAGCCTGGCGTGCGCCTTCATGCTCCTGATTGATGAACAGGATCTCTCGATAGTTGTTCAGCGCGGCCGCATGATCATTCAGATGCAGGCGCAGGGACTCCGCCAAGCGGAACTTCAGATCGATCAGCTCTTCGCCTGGAACGTCGAGCTCGATGCGCCGGCGGAGCACGTCCACAAATTGCTCCCAAGACTCCGTTGCCGCGTACAGCCGATCCAATGCCTCCAGCGCGACGCTGTCGACTGGGTCCTCTTCGAGCACCGCTTGATAGGTCTCGATCGCCTCCGCTGGCGCCTCCAGTTGCTCTTGGTATAGGCGAGCAATTTCGTACAGGATCTGCTTGCGCTCATCGAAATCCGCGGTCAGGTCACGCTTCTTCGAATACACCTCGAGCAAGTCGCGCCAACGCTCGGTCTCGCGGTACAGGCGCTCCAGGGCCTCGAGGGCCTCGACGTTCTCAGGCTCGGCCTCATAGACAGCGCGATACTCCGCGAGCGCCTCATCGACCCGTGAAACCTCTTGCACCAAGACGCGACCCAGCCGAAGCCGCAGCGCGTTGCTGGTGAAGCTGTCGCCCTCGGACTCAGCGTTCGCGCAGGCCGCGCGGTACGCTTCGACAACCTGATCCCACGCGCCGGTCAGCTGCGCGGCGCGTTCCAGGTCTGTCTGGCTCTGTTCGTCCGTCGGCGCGATCCCGAATGCACCCAGGTAGCGCTCGAAAGCCTTCGGTTTGTCGTTGATGCGCCCTTCGTAGAGCGCCGCCACTTCCCGCAGCAGCTCCAGTCGCTCGTGGGGAGCGTCGACGTGCTGCAGCTTCACCTCGATGGCGCCTGACAGCCCCTTGGGGTTGTTGGCCTCTTGGTAGATCGGGATCAGATTCTCAGCCGCAGCGAGATTGTTCTCGTCGATGTTGAGGATCTTCTCGTAGGCCCTGGCGCTGCGATCCGGCTTGCCCTTTTGCGTCATCCACAGCTCGGCAACCTTCATCAGCATGCCAATGCGTTGCTCGTCGGTGTCGGCGCGGGACTCGTTGCTCTCCAATACGCGAATGAACTCGTCCCACTTGCCGCTTTCGGCGTAGAAGACTTCGAGATCATCCCAGCGCCCCAGGGACACATAGCGCTTCTTCAGCTGCTCTTGGGCCCGCCGATCATCCGGCTGCAACGTCAAGAGCAAGCGATAGGCTTCCGCCGCGCGGGCATCGTCTTTCAAACGATCCCCAGTGACCTGACCCAGCTTGGTCAAGATCTGAACCTTGTCGTCTGTCTCGAGGGTGATGTCCGCCTGCTTTTCGAGCACGTCGGCGAGCTTCTCGTAGTCGCGGGCACGTTCGTAGAGCTGCGCCAGGGAGCCCAAAGCGTCGAGGTCATCGGGATCGTTGCGGAGCACCACGTCCCAAAGCTCGATGCACACGTCGGGCTTCTTGATGCGCTCGGTCGCAAGCATCGCGATCTCTTTGTAAGCCTGCACGCGGGTCGGGCCCGGATCGAGCCGCTCGGCCTCCTGGGTGTTCAGCGCGATGAGCTTTTCCCAGTCGCGCCGCTTCTCGTACATCTGGCGCAAGTATTCGATGGCGTCAGGATTCTCGGGACTGACTTCCAGCACGGCTTCGTAGGTGCGGACCGCTTCGGCCTGGTTCACGAACTTGTTCACGTACAAGTCCGCAGCCTTCAGATACAGCTCCACCTTTTCGGCCGGCTCCGGCACTTCCCCCGCGAGTTCCACCAAGGTCTTCACGTATTCGTGGTAGCGCTTCGCGCCCTCTTGCTCCTCGAGGCTGGCGCGCAGCTCGGCGATCTTTGCCTCGTCCGCTGGACCTGGCGGCGGGGCGCTCGGGGCTGCGGCCGCAGGCTCCGGCGCTGCCTCAGGTTCCTCAGCTGCCGCTTCGGGCTCGGGCTCCGGCGCCGCCTCAGGCTCAACTGCCGCTTCGGGTTCGGGCGCGGCTTCCGGCTCGGAAGCTGCGGCCGCGGGCGGTTGCGACGCGGCAGGCGCAGCCGGCGCCGCGCCGCTCAAGGACTCACCGATCTGCGCTTCATAGGCCAAAAGCGCAGGGTGCTCGGCGTCGACGGCGCTCAGTGCTTCGAAGTGCACGCGAGCACGGATCAAATCGCCCATCTCACGCCAAGTGAGCAGCCCTGCCTGCGCAAGCAGGTACGCCTTCGCCGGCCCGTCAGTGGTCGACGCCAGTTGCTGCGCAAACTCCACCACCCGGGCGTAGCTGCCGCTGGCGCCCCAGGCTTCTTTCAAACAATTGAACGCCGCTTCATGGCTCGGATTGAGCTTGAGCGCGGCTTCGAACATGGACGCGCTGACCTCGGCATTCTGATGCCGAAGCGCCCAACGCACGCCGAAGCGAAACGCCACATCCGCGCGGCTCGTCTCGTCCGCAACACCTTCGAGAACCTGCTGTTGCAGCTCCAAGATTGCGTCGGTTCGATCCGTATCGACCAGCAAACCCTCGTACAGGGTTGCCGCCGCCAGGCTCCCGGGATCCGCCGCGTACCCCTGAGCGAGGATGCCTTCCATCTCGGACGGCGCGTAGCGACGTGCGATGCGGGCAGCGCGCACGAAAGTGCGAGACTTCAATTCTGCGTCGGCGCTTTGATGTGCCGAGCGCAGCAGCTCACCCACGCGCTCTTGCCAATCCTCGGTGCCAACCATGACATCCTCGAGCAATTGCCCGACGGCGTCCGCCTCTCCGTCGGCGGAAGAGAGTGCGTGCGCATAGGCATCTGCCGCACGCTCGTAGTCTTCCTGGTCGCAGTGCACGTCGCCGAGTTCTCGGTACAGCAACGCGACCAACCCCGGGTCGTCCACGTTCTTCAGCTCCAGCTCCAGCAGCTTCTGGACCATGTTGAGCTTGCCGAGTTCCCAGTAGATCAACCGGGCTTCCGCCAGCGCTTCGACCCGAGCAGGGTTGAGCTTGTAGGCGTCTTGGAAGTGTTTGAGAGCCTTTACGCCGTGAAGGAACTGAGAATGCAGCAAGCGGCCGAGCCGCAAATGCAGATCCGCCTTCTCGGCCGCATCGTCTGTGCCGACGATGGCTTGCTCCAACACCTCGACAAGACCGGCCCAGTCGTGGTGGCGCTCCAGTTGATTCAATCGCTGCTCTAGATCCATGCTTCCTCGAGCTATTGGCGCACGCGAGCGCCGCTGCCTCGCCGCGCGGTACGCAGCAAGCAGTTGAAAACTACGTTCTTAGATTCCACCCGCGCCGACGCGTCGACGGCGCCAGCGCAGGCGGCGACGACACGTGGGCTTAGCGGGCGGGGTTCAATTGACACTGGCGCCGAGCTTCTGGATCAGCGAATTGGCGGTCTCACACTGTTCCTTGAACTTCGCCGCCTTGGCCGAGCGACACGCGCGCTTGACGAAAGACTTCAGCAGCCGGGCCGCCTTCTCTTTCTGTGGCGGATCCATCACGGCGTAGGTGCTGCCCAGGTTGAAGCTGATCTCCGGGTGGGTTTCGCCCGCGACTTCCTGAGCCTTCTCCATGGACGCGACCATCTCGGCCTTGTCGTCCTTGGCCTGCGCGACTTGGAAGCGCAACACGTACATCGCGTACAAGTGGTTGTTGGCCTTCTCGCTGGGAGCCACGATGCGCGTGCCTTCCTTCAGGATCTGCTCCGCTTCTTTGTAGAACTTGAAGGTGATCAGGAGCTCACCTAGCGGCGGGTAGTAGTAGGCAGTGCTGGGATCGTGCTCGATCGCCTTCGAGTAGTTGTCCAAGGCGGACTGTTCGTCGTTGGTCCAAAGCGAGGCTTCCGCAAGGAAGTGGTAGCACTCGGCAAAGTTCGGATCCTTCTCGATGCATTTTTTGAGAGGTTCCTTGGACTCCTCATAGGCATCCGGGTTTCCCGCTTCTGCTTGCTTGACCAACGCGTAGCCACGCTTGAACCAGTAGTTGGCAAAGTCCGGCGCGATCTGGACGGCGCGCGATAGCGACGAGGCCATCTTGTCCCAGTCCTCTTTCTTCTCGTACGCCTTCGCCAGCTTCCAGATGATGCGATGGTTCGTTGGGTCGAGCTGCACTGCCTGCTCGTACTTTTGCACCGCACCCTCGACATTGACCTGAACCGCGCGGTCACCCTCGTTGGCGAGGTTGATCGCCTCGATGTGATCCCGACCACAGCCCGTGCTGGCCATCAGCGCCGATAGCGCCGCGATGTGAACAACCCGAAGTTTCATGAAACGCTCACCCTTCCTCAGATCCGAGCCCATTGGGGCGCACCCCACGCGGCAGCGCTAGCCTGTCCGTCACAGCCGTTTGGTTGCCCCAGAATGCGGTACGGCCCCGCATTTGTTCGGGAAACCGCCGATTCCAAAGCTTTCTGGAGCATAGGCGGACGGGAGGCGCGAAGTAAAGGCGCTTCGTGGGCCATTTTAGCGCGGATCCGCCGGGGATTTTCTGGCGCTGCGGGGACTGGCATGGAGCCACGCCGCCGCGCCAGGCGCCCAAATGCAACAAGGGCCCCAATCGGGGCCCCTGCGGCTGCTTGGCTCGACGCGCGGAACTCAGCCCGGCGAGAACGAGATCGGGTAAACGACGGTCACGATCCCGCCCTCAGGCTGCGGGAACGAGAGCCCGTAGTACGCCGAGATCACGCACCCCACGACGCCGCTGTCCGGCAGGTCCGAGCCACCGTTCGACACGTTGGAGACGGAGCCGTCGCGGCCAATCACGAAGCGCACTGCCACGCGCCCTTCGAGGTTCGGGTTCCGGGACAGGCCTTGTTCGTAACACATGCGGAAACGACCGTAGTTCTGTCGCACGATGCGCTGAATGACCTCGGGCGGGAGACGACCGCTGACGCTCGTGGCACCCATGCGCACCTTCGGAGCGCGGGTCTTGTGAGCACCACCGAGTCGACCGTGCCCTGAGCCGAAGCCCTGCCCGGTGCCAGTTCCTGCGCCGTGACCCAGGGTACCGATGGAGCCCAGGCCGATGCCTTCACCGCGACCACCACCGCCCTCGCCGATGCCGGACAGACCGAGACCGCCTGCGCCGAAGGCGTCGCCGATTTCGTCGCCCCACATATTGCCGCGGGCGCTCATGTCGTCCATGCCCAGGGACGTATCGCGTCCCCAAGGTGCTGTCGGAGCGTTGGGATCCCCCGCTGCGCCAGTGTTCAACAGACCGATCATGCCGAACTCTTGCGCTTCACGCAGAGCAGCCTGACGAGCGATATGCGGGTCCTTGTTGTCCTTGGGCCCCTGTACCGCATAGCGCTTGTTCACGGCTTTGGTCGTGGGATTTCCCATCGAACCTTCTTCGCCCTTGGCGCGTGTGCCGGTACCGCCTTCCTTGTTGTCGGCGTTTTCTTCGGTAACCTCTTCGGTCTCCTTCTCTTCCTGCTCACGCTCCGCCGCGCTCTTCAAGTACTGCTGAATCAGATACATGCGGTCTTGATCCAGATCCTCGTCGTCGGTCAGGCCGAGCGGCGGGACGAAGAACGCCATCGCTGCGATGAGTCCGCCGTGCACCAAGAAGGACAGCGCGAAGTACATGAACACGGCCCAATCCACGCCAGCCGCCATGCCGTGCTTGGCCGGCTTGCCCGCATTGACCGCCGCAATCTGGAAAACGAACTGGCCGATTTCCACTCGCGCGCGACCACCTGCAGGCAACGGGAACTGGTGGCCACCGCTCACCTCTGCACTCGGCTGCGACTTCGCGCGAGCCTCGTCCAACGTCATCTTCGGCTGACCCGGGATCTCGATGCTACCGACGGCGCCGGGCGGAATCACCACTGCGAGGGAAGCGCGATCCCCCACGACGACGGGCATCCGAGAGGTGCCGAGCTTCTCCGAGGGAACGAAGAAATCGCAGCCGAAGTTCTTGCCCTGCTCCTCGCCGACGTAGAAGTTACGCGGAGGCGTGAGATGCGATACGTGCAAGACGTTCGTTCCCCACAGCACCATGACTTCGACACTGGCGACGTGCGCTAGCTCGACTTCGTCCGGGCTGACGTCCGGGCCGCTCTTGATCAACGTATAGGTATAGGTGCCGGGCGGTGCGTCGTCGGGCACGCGCAGCGCTTCGAGCTGGGCTTGTTCGGCGGCTCCGGCCGCGAAGGGATTGACGGCGCCCATCTCGAAGGGGTTTGCAGCACCACCGAAGGGACTCGACGCAGCGGCTGCCGCAAAGGGATTGGATCCCGCAAAGGGATTGGAGCCCGCAAAGGGACTCCCATCAGGCCCGACGGCAGGTTGTGCGGCGGGCGCTGGCGGGGCTCCCGGCATCGGAGGGGCTGCAACAGCCGCAGCGGCAACGGGCGGCGCGGCGGCAGCTTCGGCCGGCGCTGCTTCCGCGCTCTCTAGTACGATGCGTGCGCCGCCGACCTGGATTTGGTCACCGACGTGTAGCTTGCACTTGTTGACACGCGCGCCGTTGACCATCGTGCCCGGCTCGTTACCGAGATCGATGAGCGTGATGTCATCCGGTGCCGCCACCTCGATGACGGCATGCATCCGCGATGCGTGTTCGTCGTCGACTTGGAGGTGGCTCTTGGGATCTTTGCCTACTTTGACGACGTCTTGCGCGACAGTTTCCCGGCGCTGCAAAGCATCGCCCTGATAGAGCGCGAACGTGAGGACAGCTTTTGCCATTGCTTAATTCCCAATCTCGACGGTGCACCGAAACGTGCGCGAGAGAATCTCAGATATTCTCGACTGACTTCAACATTTCCGGCACAAATGAGGTGCGCGGGCGAATCAGGGTGGTTCGAGCCGCACGGGGCCGAACTCGAATCGTTGCGTCATTCGGTCCAAAGCCGCCCGCGTTAAGCGGATCGTCTTCGAACGTATAACCGTACCCTTCGTCGCCTTTTGCTTCCTTCTTGGCCTGCGCCAGGGCAGCGGGGGTCACGACGAATGCAGCGGCACCCAAAGCGAGTGCGACAATGCCGATTGTGCGTGATCGAGCCATTTCAATCTCCTTGAAAAATTTGAGCCTGATTACAGTGTGATTGTACGTTTGCTCAAGCTATTCCGTCAACCGAAACGGTTCCTACCCTGGTAGAGGCAGCGAGTGGCCGCACCATGCGGTCACGGTTGGTTATGACAGCCACTCTGTCGGCAGGTTCCGCCCCGAACGGACATTGTGGGAAGTTTTTCTCAACTAGGTGTTTCTCCGACGTTTTTTGGGTGCTTGGACCCCAAATCAGGTGCCGGGCGGCGGCGCTCCGCCCCCAGCCTTCTTGGCAGCTTCGCCCTCTTCGATGAACTTCACTGTGTCATCGATGTCCGTCGAGCGCTCTTTCGCCCGCTTCACGGCTTCAGCGAATTGGGGCTCTGAACCTGCCTTCGAGATGAACTGCCGGTACATGTCCGCGGCCTTTTTCAGCATGGGGATCGAGCTCTTCTCGTCGCCCTTGGCGCGGTACTCCTGGGTCAGGATGGCGTCGTTGTAATAGGTTTCCGGCCGGTTTGGCTCGAGCTTGCGTGCGGCGTCGAGCTCAGCCTGGGCCTTCTCGGTCAGCTTGCCAGGATCCCCGGGTCGGATTTGCCCTCGAATGGCCAGCGCCAATCCGAGCCGTGCTTCGTATTCGTTGGGCCTGAGTTTCAACGCTTCCCGGTAGGACTTCTCGGCCTCTGCGAAGCCGCGGAAGGAGAGGTTCACCGCGGCGTAGTTCATATGCGCCTCGAAGAAGCGCGGGTCGAGGCGACGCGCCGTCGCGAAGCTCTTCACGGAACCGTTGAAGTTCTTGAGCTCGACCTGGATCAGCCCGGCCGTGTTGTGGATCGGCGCGTAGTTGGGGTTCTTCCGAATCGCTTGGGAAGCCACCAGGGCCGCCAAGTCCAACTGCTGCTGGTTGACGTCGAGCCCCACCGCGCTCGCTGCGACCAGACCGCGGCGGCGCTTCTTCTTGCCTTCCTCCTTGGCGGCTTTGGATTTCGCCAGCTCGAGGTAGTAGACCGCGAGCTGGTTGAAGGCCGGCATGAAGGAGTCGTCGATGGCCAGAGCGCGCTGCAGGTTTCGCTGGGCACGCTCTAGATCGTTCTTGCCGTCGTCGCTAGCCTGGTCGTTGTTGCGCTCCATCTGAAGTGCCGCCACGCCGACCAGCGCTTCGGAGTTCTGGAACTTCGCATCGCGAATGATCTGCTCCAACTTGGCGATGGTGCCATCTAGGTCCTTCGACTTGGCGAAGTCGTAGAGCGCGATCTGC
Organism: uncultured Polyangiaceae bacterium; assembly: GCA_965369205.1. Taxonomy (GTDB): domain Bacteria; phylum Myxococcota_A; class Polyangia; order Polyangiales; family Polyangiaceae; genus JACKEA01. Next base: position 46,243 of record CBDUPW010000013.1, read on the forward strand.
GCGCGAGCACGATGGAAGTTCGAGTCAATGCCAACAGCGATGTCGTATTGCTTGCGGGCTTCGACGTCCTTTTGACAGCGCTGGTAGGCCAGCCCTGCGTTGTAGTGAGCCTCGGGCAGTTTCTTGCCGTTGGTAGCGGCCTCCTGTTTCTTGGACGCGTCCAAGAACTCCTCAGCCACCGAGGTACAACTGGACTCGTTCCAATCGCCTTTGCGGTCATGGGTTGCGAAGCTGTCGAGCGCTCGCTCGAACCCCTCCGCGGCGGCCTTGCTAACCTGGTTTCCCGAGCGGTCTTTCTTTCCGCTCACGTTGGCCGGGTTCTTGACGTCGGATTTGCCGCCGCCGCACGCGATGAGCCCGAGCGCGACAAGGGTCACGATTGCGCTTTTTTTCTGAATCATCCTAGTTCTCCTCGATAGATCCGGGTGGGGAGAGGGCGGGCCGAAGCAGCGGCTCCGGCCCAGCGGCCTCACTTCTTGTCCTCGCTCTTGGCCGTCTTCTCCGGCTCTTTTGGTGGAGCGATGGTGGGCAAGGGCTCACCACCCAAGCGCAGGGGGTAACCCTGCTCGCGCAGGGGATCGTTGACGCGGGTGGGTGCCCCGCGGAACTCATCGATGAGGTGGTAGTCCGCCTTGTAGTTCTTGGCGAGCCACTCCTCACAGGCGCGACTGTACTGATCCCAGTACTGGTACTTCACCGAGTAGCCGAGACAGATTTCGAACGCGCCCTTGGCCTGCTGTTTCTGCGGCTCGGATGCGTCGTCCAATGCGCCGTAGTAGGCGGTACGCAGTTCGTAGTCCTTCTTGATGGCGTCCGGGATGGGCGCCGCGCGGAACTCGTCCACGAACTGACCCCACATCTCACCGACGCGGGAGCCCGCGGCGATGACCCAACGCGGCGGCGGAGACGGCTGAAGGTCGACAACCTTCTTGTACTCCTTCGACGCATCATCGATCAGCGGACGCTTCTTGCCGATCCAGTCCTTCACCTTGCCTTGGATGTGCTTGATGACGGCTTCTTTGGTGTTGGGACCGTTGAAGTTCGGGAACTTGACGGCATCCACCTTCGCCTTCTTCTGCTCCGCGAAGTAGAAGATGGCTTCGCCCACGGCTTCGAGAGCGCGACCGATGCGACGGTTCTTCCCACCGGCATCGCCCTCGCCCTTTTCGATCTCGGAAACCGCAGCCGCCGGGTTCTTCCAAAGCGCCACGACCTTGCCGTACTCAGTGGCGGCCTGGCGGCTCTTCATATTCGAGTAGGCGCGCCCCAACAGAGCGTGGGCCTGGACGCGGACGTCCAAGGTTGCCTTGGAGTCGATCTGGCGCATGGTGGCTCCCAAGCGCTTGCGAACGTTGTCCCACTCCTTCTTTTCGCCGTAGTGCGCGGCGACAGCAAAGGAAATGGCCGCAACCTGGTCGGGCTTGCGTGTGCCGAAGTAGCGGTTGAAGTCGTTGGCGTCGTCGATGGCCTTGTCGTCCTGGCCGAGGCCCAGACGAAGCACCACTGCGTCGGAGAGCGCCTGGTCAGCGAACTCACCGCATTTGCGCAGCTTCTTACAAGTCTGATCCACGTAGCGCTCGAAGAACTCCGCTGCGCGATCGTAGACAGCAATGGCCTGATAGTTACCGCCGATTTCGTAGGTCGCCTTCTGCGCCAAGTCGGACTTTTCCATGCCGTACTTAGGATTCAGGAGGATCAGCCTCGCCTGGATCGACTTCGCCAAAAGGCGGCCGGCCTGATAGGCGCGCGCCATGTTGTAGACAATTTCTGGAGCGTTCTCGCACTGCTTCGGCTTCTCGCCGTTGCCCATGGGGCCTTCGCAGTAGGTGCGCCACAGCTCCAGGTACTCGTCTCCACCCTTGCGGTAGTTCTCGAGGGCATCCTTGAAGTTGTTCTTGTCGGCTTGGCTGTCCGCAAGCTCAACCAGCTTCTGCGCGCGCAGACGCAGGATGTCGAACTGAATGCGTGAGAGCAGCTCGCAGCTTTCCTTGTTGTCCTCGGCCTTCTTGCCTTCGCAATAGAGCTTCAGAAACTGGGGAACGTCGCCGGCCATGCCGTCGAAGCAGGACGGGCGCGGGGGCTCGGCTTTGGAGCCGAGCACGTTGAGCGCTTCCAAGTAGAGGTTGGCAGCATAGACGCCGGCGTCGTGATCACTGTGATTGAGCGCCACGTCGCGGAATCCGAGGGCGGCTTCCTCCCAATGCTGAGCTTCGTAGTAGGTGCGCGCGCGGGCGAACTTGACCTCGACGTACTGCTCTTCCGCCTGTTTGTCGCCCTTCGGCGGCTGGATGTAGCAGACGTAGCGGTTGAAGGCGGTGACCATGCCCTTCTGGGTGTCCGAGAAAGGCTTCGGCTTGAACTTCTCCCACTCGCTCTTCTTGTCCTTGCCCTTGCCCTTGTCATCGCCGCCGGCGCCCGTGGGACCGAGGCCTTTGCCTTTGCGATCCGCCTGGCCCTTGTACATGGCGTCGTACATCTTCTGGTAACAGAGCACCGACGCAAACGCCGCTTCAGCCGCGCTCTCGCCCTTCGGGTCCTCGGCCACCACGCTGTCGAACGCCGGACCGCATTCCTCCCAGCGCTCCTGGAAGTAAAGCAAGTCCGCCATGGCGTACTTGATCTTGTAGATCGTGGGCCAGTCCGACTTCACGATGCGGGGAAACTGGAACTTCGCGAACTCCGCCGCCGTGAAGTTGTCGCCGACCTTCTTGTAGAGGTAGGCGGCGAGGTCCATCGTCTTCTTGTCGCCGGTACCACGGACGCCGCCGGAGCCCACGGCCTCCAAGTGCCATGCCATCGCGGTTTCTGACAGCAGTTCTGCCGTCTTGTTCGCGCATTCAGCCTTGCTCTTTGACGAGTGGGACGCCTTGGCGAAATCGTTCTTGGTCGAGAGCTGCTGGTCCAGCTCCTTCTTGATGGCGTCCTTGTTCGAAGCCTGAGTGGCCTGAGTCGAAATCGTGATCTGCGACTGGTAGTGGCAGTAGCGGTCGCCCTTGTCTCGGCCCATCAGGTCCCGATACAGCGCGATGCCTTCCTTATAGTGACCCGTATCGATATAGGCGTAGCCCAGCTCGTTGAGCATATCTAAGGTCTTGGAATTCGACCCGCCCTTGTCACCCGAGATCGGCTTGAAGAAATTGTACGCGCGGTCCGGAGACCCGCTCGCGGCGTACACGGGGATCATGTCGCGGCGGGCACTCTTCGCCAGCTGCCCGGCACCGGAGATCTGCGTGAACTGCTCGCCGAATTCGATGACCTTCTTGTATTCGTTCATCGCTTCGGCGTACTCGCCCTTGTTCCAGTGAACGTAGGCCAGCTTGTAGCGCGCGTAGCCGAACACCTTGTTGTCCGGGGGCGGGTACTTGACGACTTCCTTGTATGCAGCCGCGGCTAGATCCCATTTGCTCGGATCGCCCTGCGCTTCTTGGAAGAACAGCTCTCCGAACGCCAGGTAGGCGTTGGGGATGTAGGGCGACTTCGGGGCCTTCTGGATCAGCTCGTAGTAAACCTTGCGCGCGTTCGTCAGGTCCTTCGCCTGCTCGTGCTCGTAAGCGAGGTAGTAGAGCACCTCGTCGAGCCGAGAATAGTTCGGGTACGCGTTCTTCATCAGCGTGTAGTACGCGATGGCTTTCTTGCGGGCGGCGACCACGATCTTCTTGGCCTGCGCGGCTTCGCGGCGCTTCTTCGTCGCCAGCGACGGGTTCTTCTTCTTCAGATCCGACGCTTTGATCTCAGCGCCGGTCTGATCACGAAGCGCGGCAGACTCGAGCTCCACGTAGCCTTCCGCGAGACGACGGATCAGCTGCGGGCGATCTGGCGAACGCTTCGGCGTGCGTTTGAACAGACGCTCCAGGCCCTGAATCTCCGTGATGAGCAGCGCACGCTGCCGCGCCTTGAGGCGGGTCTTGCGTGTGTCGCGCTGACCCGCCGCCATGGACTCGCCGGGGTTCTTCGGCTTGGTGTCGCGGGCGCTCTTCTTTTCCCGAGGCGGTGGCGCGCTTTTGAAGGCGGCGCCGCGCTTGGTCTTGATCACGAACTTGCTCGGACCGCCGGGGCACTCCTTGAAGTTCTTGTTTGCCTCCGGGCCCACGCAGGAGCTCGAAAGATCTTTTGTGTCCGATGCGGCCTGTGCACCCACGCTGAACGTGAGGCAGAAGAAAGCCGCAAGGATCGAGTACGCGCTACGAGCGTTCATACTGATTACCTCCCACATGCCGACTCGACTACCTGACGGTAGAAGCCGAGTTCGTCGCGCCAATATTCACCTTCGAAGGGCCACAACACGTGTTCCTCGTCGGGCTTGACGACACCATAAATCTTGGATTCCGCTTTACTGACCTGACCCTTGGCGAGCTTCTCATCGAGAAGGTTTCGCTGAGCCGCTGTGATGTCGATGAGGATCTTCTCACCGTTACGTAGATGCTCGTTGAGCTCGTCGACGTTGCGCTGATAGCGCGAAAGCGCGAGCTCACCTGCCTGGCGCACCGCGAGTTCGCGGGCGAGTCGCAAAGAGTCTTCCACCTGCTGGCCGAGCGCAGAACTGCGGAACGGCGCCGGGGAACGCTTGAAGCGGCTGGTTTCGTCGTCGAGCAGCTTCACGTACTCGATGTTGCGCAGCAGCTGCCGGTCGCTGAGTGCGTTCTCGACGATGGGCCGGATCTTCGGGTCAAGGCTGGCTTTTCCTTCGCGCACCTCAAGTAGAAACTTGAAGAAGGGCTCTTCTTGGTTCGCACCCTTGAAGCGCTTGAGAATTTTCTCCAGCTCGTCCTTTAGAGGCACGTACTTCTTGTTGAAGCGAGCCACCACGGTGGTTGCACCCTGGTAGTTGCAGTTCGCGAAGTAGATGACGGCCTTGAGCACGTCGGCTTCCGGATAGAAGGAGTTCGGGAAGTACGGGGACTGGATGGTGTGGATGTTCCCCAAGGCGCGGGGGTAGTCGCCAGCCATGAAGTACGCCCAAGACTGCTCGAAGAGCGCGTCCAGCCAGTACTCGCTGGCCACGTCGATCAAGTTCCAATATTTGACCGCCGCACTCAGCTTCTTCTCATCGACGCTGGGCGCGTTCGTCTCAGCATCCAAGCGAATCGAAGCTGAGTAGAACGTGCGCGCCATGGACAAGAACGCGAGGTCCGCCATGCGCGCCTCGTCGTCGACGCCGGTCACGCCGTCTTCGATGGCCTTCTCTACGCGCTGGAAGGCCTGCACCGCCGGAACGCTCTTGCGCAACTGCACGTAGCTGATGCCGGTGAAGAACTGCGACTTCACGTAGGAGTCACTGCGGCGGTCCACTTTCTGGAACAGCCGGATGGCTTCTTCATACTGCCGGTTGCGGTACTTGTAGCGACCAAGCATGTAGTTCAGCTGCCAGTACAGGTCGCGCTGCTGCTCATTGTTGAAACGAGCCACTTCTTCGTCGCTGTACTTACCGACGCGCTCGATGATGTCTGCGGGCTCCGGCAGCTGCGTGGCGAGCTTCGCCAACCAGAGCAGCGTCTCCTTGAACTTCAGGTGGTGCTTGTTGTCTGCGACGACACTGAAGATGGCGTAGCTGGCTTGGTAGAACTTGAGGCGATACAGGGAAATTGCCAGGTAATACTGCGCCAATTGCTTGTTGCCAGCGTCGTCGCCGGTCTCGCCGTTGACAACCCGGTACAGCGCCTGCGCGGCTTCGCTCCAACGCTCGCGATCGAAGAGCTTCTTTGCAGCGGCGGCTTCTTCGGTCATCTGCCCGGCAACGACGGGGCCCTGCTCGGCGGGCGCATCTTCGTCGAGATCGATGTCGACCGCAGAACCACCTTTGGCGTCTCCGCCTTTGGCATCTCCGCCCTTGGCGTCTCCGCCTTTTGCGGCGCCGCCCTTCGCTGCGCCGCCCTTCGCCGCGCCGCCGCCCGTGGGTTTGGCTTTCGGCTTCGCGCCGCCTCCACCGCCTTTGGGTTTGGGCTTGGGTTTGGGCTTCGCTGCTTCTTCATCGAGATCGATGATCTCCTGAGCAACTGCGTCGTGGGTGACGACCACACCGCTCACAGCGGCAGCCAAGAAGCAGACGACGACAAGGCGCTTTCGCAACATGGAACCTCTCTAAATACAGTTCAGGCGCTAGTGGTAGACGCGGCGGCCGCTCCGCTTCTCCCCATCCCGCCCCCTACGGGCGGAAAATTATCAATGAGAATCGATACATACCAGCGCGGCGGGGGGGATGTTAGATACCCCCCCCGATCAATGTCAAGCACCGACCACCCAGCATTCCCGATTCCGGACCTGTCTCGAAATTTCGCCTCCACGCAAATCTAGTGCGACTGAACCTGAACATGCCACGACCGCCCAACTGGCCTGGCTTTCTTCGGACCCGCTAACCCCGCGGATCCGTGGGTCGGATTGGCGTTGACGCCTCTCGCTGCGCTCGACTACGGTTCGTCTGCGCTCGCGGAGGACGAAGGTCCACTGTCAGCGTAACGGAACCATCACTTCGAGTCGGAAAGCGGAAGAATGACGCCTCGGTTTTCGAACCCCTGGTATTTCCTCGCCATGGCAGCTGGAGCCCTCGCCCTCGGGTGCGAAACGGGCGGCGTGGGTGATCCCTGCATCCCTGAAGACGAATACCAGACCAACTTCCCCGGGTACTCGGCGGACGAGGTCAACGTCGAGAGCAAGTCGTTCCAGTGCGAGACGCGCGTCTGCCTGGTGAACCACTTCCAGGGACGCGTCAGCTGTCCCTACGGCCAGACGGACGCCACGGCGAAGGGCATCGCCAGCGGCAATATTCCAGCGACGGACCCGACGGGCTGCCGCATTCCCGGCACCAGCGGCAAAGATCAGGCGGACGGCATCTCCGCCAAAGTGAATCCGCAATTCGTTCGGCGCCAAGCCGATAAGGCCGTGTACTGCTCCTGCCGCTGCCGCAACGCAGCGGGCAACACGGACGACGGCGCTCGCTACTGCGACTGCCCCAGCGGCTTCACCTGTGAAAAACTCCTCGACGACCTCGGACTCGGCAGCTCACAGCTCGCGGGCTCCTACTGCGTCAAAGACGGCACGACCTACAAGAAGGAAGAGGTCGAAGCCGGCAACGAGTGCCAAATCAACACCCTGCCCGACAACAAAGAGTTCTACTGCGGCGGAAACGGGAAGAACCCGCCCACCGAGTCCTAGTCACCTCGCCTTCGAGCGCGGTCGACACGCAGAACGCCTAGTCGCCCAGTTCCTCGCGGAGCAAGGCTACGACATCGTCGCGGTGAACTTGCGCCTGGGGCACCTCGAAATCGACGTGCTTGCCCGGGATGGTTCCACAGTCGTCGTCGTGGAGGTGCGTCTGCGCGGCCGGCGCGCCTGGCAAAAGGCGCTCGCTAGCATCAACACCCAAAAGCGCAAACGGCTCCGGCGCGCCGCCAACCGTCTGTGGCGCGATCGCTATCGCTTCGATACCAGCGTGCAGCGCCTGCGATTCGACGCGGCGGGCGTGCGCATCACGCCGGACGGTCAGGCGCAGATCGACTACGTACGTGCGGCTTTTTGATCGAGCTGCAGTGCGCGCTCCATCTCTTTTTGCACCTGCTCGAATTTGTCTTTTTCGGCGCCCTCCGGCAGGGAGCCAATGCCTGCTTTGAGCAACTCCAAATTGTCTTCTTCGCGTTTGCGCAGCTTGCGCACGGTGTCGGAATACGCTTCGAAGAACTCAACGAGCTCGTCGCCCTTGCGCAAGCCGTAGGGCACCTTGAAGCTCCCCTCTCCTAGCTCGCCCATCTGTCGCTTCATTTTGAAGATGGGACCGGCAACTTTGTGCGTGACCACGATACCGGCAAGCCCGATGCCGATCACGAGCAAGCTCAGCACCACTAGCAGGCTGGTGAACATCGTGCGCTGCCGCTCTGCCAAGGAAGCGGACTGCGCTTTGAGGGAGGTCGCTTGGTCCTCCAGCTGCTTCTGCTGCTTCTTAAGGCGTTCGTCTTGTTTGGCCGCGTCCATCTTGAAGGCGTCCAGCAGCGCCGGGTTGTCGCTGTAAACGGGGTCTTTGACGATGTTCATCTGAACGACCGCGCTCACTTTTTGGCTCTCACCCACCACTTCTTTGCCGAGGTCGACGACCTGCTCCCCTTGGTGCACAGCCTCGTGGCTTTGCGCGATCACGGCGCGGCTGGTTCGCCAGAGCACGATGCCGAGGGCCGCGCTCAAGACCACCGCGATCAGCACCAGGTAGCTGGTGTATTTCAGCTGAAAGTGGGCATCCAGCAGGTAGTTCTTGAGGTGCCTTTTGTGCTGAGGCCTCCCGGCTGCGGGCGCTGCTCCTGCTTGTCCCATGATCGATTCTCTCCTGGCGAGGCCCACCGGTCGCGGCCGGATCCGAGCCCAAGCGTGAAGGTTACGGCTCTTTTCCCGGTTGCGGCAAGAAGCTACGGCGAATCAATCGATCCGTCCCACGTTCTTGGAGAACTTCTCCATCGCTCGCTCGGCGGCCATCTTGATGAGCTCGCTCTCCGCGGAGGTGTCCCCACTCGAGACGTCCTGCTGGGTCAGCTTGACCGGGACCATGCCCTTCAAGGCTTTTCCTGGGTAGGTGAATATCGCGATTTCAAAGCGGATCGTGAGGTTGCCACCGCTGTAATCCGGCTTTTGGACCTTGGGTGACAGGTAGAAGGCCTTGGCCTTCGGGTACTTCGATAAGAGCTTCTTTGCTTGGCTGGATGTTTCGCTCTCTGGAGCGACGGCATAGCCGGACATGCCGGCTGCCGCCTTGGATAGGGTCTTGCGCACGAGGGAGTCCACATCGCCGCCCTTGCGTCCGGTCTTATCCGTCGCTTTGCCGATGGCAACGTAGATCTCGGTGCTCTTCGTGATCGTGGGGCCGTCATCCTCTTCGAGGTTAGACAGCGCCCGCTTGATCGAGCTCTTCACCGCGCTGGAGCGTTCGTCCTTGAGGCGCTTCTTGAGGCAAGACTTGCCACCGAGCTTCAAGCGTCCCAGACCCGCCGCCGACGCTGCGCGCACCGTGGTGTTGGAGTCCTCGAGTCCTTTGCACAGTGGCTTGACTGCGCTCTCGCTTTTGGAGACGCCGAGTGCCAGGGCAGCCTGGGTGCGTACGCGAAAGTCGCTGGCGTCCCGGAGCCGCTTGGACAGTGTCGCGACGGAATCCTTCGCGCTGGCGACGCCGGACATCAGGCAGAGGCTCACCAGGATCAACAGCGCGATCAAACGCGATGGCCAAACGCCCCGCTGCATGTCGACTGAGGCTATCACGGGCGGTGCTCCATCGCGGCGCCGAAAGTCGCTGGGCCGTATCCTGGAGTCGCTTCGGTCCTTCATGACAGAGTGCGCCGCACTATAAGGGATAGACGGCAGGAGGGGCCTGCTCCTTCAATCCTTTGCTCGACAGCGAGCATATCGCGCCAAGTCTTCGGTATTCTACCCAACACCCATGCCCCCTCGCTCGTATCCCACATTCTGCGCACCTCTGTGCATGGGTGCGATGCTCGTGGCCGTGCTGCTCTGGGTCGCGCCCGCACACAGCGCAAAACTACGTGTGCGCGGCAGTGCAGAGCTCGACACGCGTGCGGTCGCACGGGCTGCGGGAACCGAGATCCGCGGCGTGCTGAGCGACGACACCGGGCGGCCCATCGGAGGCGCCCAGATCCGCGTTTCCCTCCACGCGGCGCCGAGCGCGGACTTGCCCGTGCCCCGGGCGTGTCGCTCCACCACACACCGACAGCTGCACCACGCCAGCGACGTCGTCGTCGTCGACACGGACGGCGCTGGCGCTTTCTGCTTCCTGCTTCCGGATGCGACGCTCACGGGGGCGTTTCGTGTGCGCTTCGAAGGCGACAAGTTCTTTGATCGCTTGGAGCGGCAGGTCGTGGTCGGACGCGAGCGCCGCAGCTTGGGGCTCAACTTCGTGCCCGAGCCAAGGGTGCTCTCGCTGGATCGCAGCGAACACGCCATCGGTGTGGAGACTCGAGTGGACCCGCCTTTCGAAGCCGGCGACATCGCCGATCCCATCGTGTTGCGCCTCGATCTGTTGGAGGGTGACGCGGTCACCTCCCTGGGCAACGTGCATCTTGCGCCAGGAGACCGAGGCAGCTTCAAAGCGCTGGCCAAGACCCTGGGCGCGCCCGGCCCCGGCAAACTGCGCGTGCGCTTCAGCGGCAGCCGCGGGCTTTCTAGCGCCGAAACCGTCAGCCATGTGCACAAGACGGCCCGCGTGACCCTCACCCTCGCCCAGGACATCCAAGCCGTGCGCTCCGGCGACGACGCCAGCATCCGAGTTGCCGCCAGCTCCGCCCTCGGCGCCCTGGATTCTGGCGCCATCGAGGTACTGAGCGGCGATCGGTCCTTGGGCACCGCGCTGGTAGAGAAAGGCGCGGCACACTGGCAGGGCCCGATACACGCAAACGCTGGAACGATTGCGTTGTCGATTCGCTATCTGCCGAGCGCGCCGTGGTGGCTGGCAGCGGAGCCCTTGAGTGTACCGCTTGTGGTGCGCCCTCCGAGCGCGTGGCGCAGCCTGCCCTGGCTGTTGATTGCACTAGCGATCGGCGTTTGGGTGCTGCGCGGTTGGCGCCGTCCTCTGCGTAGCAAACGCGCGCAACTGTCCGAAGAGCTTGCCACCGGGCGCGCGTCCGTCGAGGTCGTGGCCACGGGCAAAGCGCATTCGGGCTGGAACGGAGTGGTCCTCGACGCCCACGAAGGCACGCCCATTTCCGGCGCAACCGTTTGCATTCGCGTGCCCAGCTTCGACCCCAGCGAGCGCCCCGTCGAAACGGAGAGTGACGCCGCAGGACATTTCGAACTGCCCGACTGTCGCGCTGGCGAAGGCGCTGAGCTCGTCACGGCAGCTCCGCACCACACCACCCTGCGACGCCCCGTGCCTCCCGCAGGCCAAGTCGTGATCCGGATGGTGTCGCGTCGGCGCGCGTTGCTGGGACGTCTGGTCGAGTGGGCCGAGCGCCGCGGGCCGCCCTACAAGCCCGGCGTGGATCCCACTCCCGGGCATGTGGCGGAGGTCGCCCAGGACCAGCGAGAACCCGCCGCTGGAGCCTGGGCCCGGGAGGTCGAACGGGCCGCCTTCGGGCCAGCCCCCCCAGATGCCGCAGAAGAGGCCCGAATTCGCGACGCGGAGCCAGGAGCGCCTGGGGGCGGTCACGGGCGTTGAGACGAGCCCCAAGTTGGGTATAGTCCGCCACGCGACACGAGCCGGAAGCGAATGACATGGATATGCTGATTTACGTGGTCGTGGGAATCGTCGCGCTGGCGGCGATCTACTTCCTCTTCTTGCGCAAGGGTGACGCCGCCGAGGCGCTACCGCCAGCCCGCGACGACAAGCTCCCGCCCAAGAAGGAGGCGGCGAAACCCGCCGCGAAGAAGGTCGAGGCCGCCCCGGAAAAACCCAAGGCCAAGCAGCCGGTCGAAGCAAAAGCAGACGAGGCAGACGAGGGGGACGAAGGCGACGCCGGCGCAGACGTCGACGTGGACGTCGGCGAGGCAGCAGACGCCCGCCCGTCCCTGACACCGCGCAAAGACATCAGCAGCATGCGCAAGGGCCTCGCCAAATCCCGTGGCGAGGAGGGACTGTTCGGCAAGCTGCGGGCGCTGCTCACGGGCAACCGCGAGATCGACGGCAGCATCGCGGAAGAAATCGAAGAGGTGCTGCTGGCATCCGACGTCGGTGTCCAGACGACCGAAGTACTGCTCGAACGCCTCAAAACACGCCTAGAAAAAGGCGATTTGACCAACAGCGGCAAAGTTTGGGACGCGTTGCGCGCAGAAGCCACGGACATCTTGAGCGTGGACGGCGACGCCGGCGCGTTTCGACTGCGCGGTGCTCCCACGGTGGTCTTGATGGTGGGCGTGAACGGCGCGGGAAAGACGACCACCATCGGCAAACTCGCGACGAAGCTCGTTGGAGAAGGCCGTAAGTGCGTGCTCGCGGCAGGCGACACCTTCCGTGCGGCAGCTGTGCAGCAGCTGGTCGTTTGGGGGGACCGCGTCGGCTGTGAGGTCGTCAAAGGCAAAGACGGCGCAGATCCGGGCAGTGTCGTCTTTGACGCCATCAAAAAAGCTCAGGAGATCGGCGCGGATGTGGTGCTCGCCGATACGGCGGGGCGACTACATACCAAGACCAACTTGATGACGGAGATGACGAAGATCGCCAAGACGGCGGGCAAGGCTCTCGAAGGAGCACCCCACGAGATCTTGCTCGTGATCGACGCCACCACCGGCCAGAACGCCCTGGCGCAGGCCAAGGAGTTCGCCGAGACGCTGCCCATGACCGGGCTCGTCCTGACCAAACTCGACGGCACCGCCAAGGGCGGCGTGGTGCTGGGGATTTGCGATAGCTTAAAGCTCCCGGTCCGATTCATCGGGCTGGGGGAACGTCCGGACGATTTGCACGATTTCTCGCCGGACGCTTTTGTGGAGGCTTTGCTTGGAAAAGAGGCAGAAGTTGACGCTGCCTGAGTGGTTTCGGGTGCTGGATCCGGGGGCAATGGGGCCCGCGGAAGGCGCCCGAGACCTTTTCGTAGTTGATCGCGAAAAACCCCGCGTGATATAGTCGCGCCGCGTTTGCCTAAAGCGGATTTCGCTAATAATTCTAGGTAGTTGCGGGGCTGTCGTAGCGGTTCGTTGAGCAGTCGTTGTAGAGGAAACGGTCACGAGGCATCGATGAAGAACACGCGGATTGCGCTCTTCGTTGCGGCGGCGCTCAGCGCGGCCCCGGCAGCAGCCTGGGCCCAAGGAGCTAAGCCAGCGAAGGATAAGGCGGCGGAAGCTGGCGGCGAAGCCGGAGGCGAAGCTGGGGAAGCTGGCGGTGAAGCCGGAGGCGAGGCTGGCGGAGAACCTGGAGGCGAGGAGATCCCCGGCGGCGACGAGCCGCTACCGGGAGAAGAGCTCCCAGGGGAACTTCCTGGCGGGGAAGGTTTGGGCGACATCTGCCAAATCGACCCTGCTGCCTGTCCCAAGCTGGACATGGAAAAGGAAGCCGCAAAGCCGCTGAACGAGCAAATTTACGCCGTGCAGCAGCAGTTTGCGCTGCGCGTTCGGCGTTTCGAGGTGAACCCGTACTGGTCCTTCACTTTGAACGACCAGTTCGTGAGCCATCCCGGCCCGGGCCTCTCGCTGAACTACTACATCACCAACGTGCTCGCGATCGGCGCGAACTTTAACTACTACCGCCCGTTCAACGTCGACAGCGACTTCAACGCGCAGGTTCGTCGCGCTGCCCGCGTCGGCGTGCCGCTGACGGAGTACGACTGGAGCGCGGCGCTCAACTTCACCTACGTGCCTGCCTACGGAAAGTTCGCGGGCTTCCAGGACTTCATCTTCCACTACGACGCGTACGTGGTGGGCGGAGTGGGTGCCATCAGCACGCGGCCCATCCCGGTCATCGACCCGGACAACCGCAACTTCGAGTACGAGCCCAAGCTTGCGTTCAACGCCGGTATCGGGCTGCGCATCTTCTTCAATCGCTGGTTCGCCGCGAATCTCGAAGTGCGCGACTACATCTACAACGAAAAGCTCGAGAACACGAAGATCGCGGCGACCCTGCAAGAGCAGCTTGACGAAGGCACCTGGTTCGGCGACAGCTCGATCACCAACCACGTGCAAGCGCAGGTGGGCATCTCAATCTTCCTACCGTTCTCCTTCGAGTACAGGTTGCCGAAGTGATGCGCGCAGAACGAGCTCAGGTAGCGATGGGAACGACCACGATGAAGAAAACTCGAGGTACCCGACGGCTGGCGCTGGCGCTGTCGGCAGGCGCACTTTGCCTTTTTGCCACGGAACGCAACGCCGAAGCGCAGGAGATCCTGCTCACGGGGCCCCTGGCCGGAGCGCCGGCCGTTCGCAAGTTGCGCTTGTATCGCGAAGGGCGCATCGAGATTGCGCCGGCCGTCAGCTTCTCGCTATTGGACGAGTACCAACGAACGATCATGTTCGGCGCGCGTCTGAACTACAACATCACGGACTGGCTGGGCATCGGAGCCTTCGGGACCTTTGGCGCCATTAAGATCCCCACGGGTCTGTCGGACAACGTTCAGGCTGAGAACAAGAATCGCCGCTGCCGAGATGGCAACGGCAACTTCGTGGGCACGAGCACGGACTGCAAGCTGACCGCCGTAAACCAGGGTCCGGACTTCACCGAGCAAATCGGTGGCTTCGACTGGATGGTTTCGCCGCAGATCACGGCCGTGCCTTTCCGCGGAAAGCTCGCTCTCTTCCAGAGCATCTACCTGGACACGGATCTGTACTTCTTCGCCGGCCCAGCTTTCATCGGTGTCAGCGAGCGCAAAGAGTGTGACCCCGCCAAGGGCACGGATTGCGACACACCGGACTCCTTCAAAAAGGAGAGCCGCGTGGCCATCGCGCCCAGCTTTGGTCTTGGTTTCACCTTCTACGTGAACAAGTGGAATGCCATCGGCTTCGAGTGGCGCGGGTTGCCCTTCGCCTGGAACACGGGCGGCTTCGACACCAAGGGTGGCGGCAAGGACAGCGAGTTCCCCGACAACAAGATCACGTCTGACGATCAGCAGTTCCGGTTCAACCAGATGCTGACCATCAGCTACAACTTCTACTTCCCGCAAGACTACCGAGTCAGCGAGTAACTCCCGGTGGCGGCGTAGCGCCGCCACGCGCCCAAAACATCCGTGTGGCCGTGTCGCTGGCCAGCGGGGGCCGGCGCTCTGCCCGGGGCGCGCCCGTCTCAGCCCACCCTCGCTCGGAAGTCGGGCCGGTCGTAACGGTTAAAGGCTAGTGTGATCGATCATTTGGGTTGGTTCGGTGCCGGGTCAATGAGGCA
>CBDUPW010000014.1:0-60842 GCA_965369205.1 uncultured Polyangiaceae bacterium
GCCGCCCGAAGTCGGATGCTGAAACTCGCCCCGATGAAAACCGATCACAGGTGCGTGCTGGGTGTGCGCAGAAGCAATCGGCGTCGCCTCGTGGCATGATAACGGACTTCGATGTTGCGTGCTTTCTTCCGGTCACTCCCTATTGTGCTGGGCTTTGCCCTGTTCGGCGCGTGTTCGCTGACATCGTCCCTTGACGACCTGAAGGGCGACCCCGCCGACGCCGGCGGGGGCCAAGACGGCGGCACGGACGCGTCGCCCTGCGTGCCAGCGGCCTGCACTCCAGACGACTGTGGCAAACTCATTGATGGCTGCGGTGAGATTCTCGACTGTGGGGGCTGCCCAGGCGGCCAAGTCTGCGGTGGCAGCGGTCCGAATCGCTGCGGTACCGGATGTGTGTCGAGTACTTGCGCCGACCTCGGCCTTGAGTGTGGCATCAGCAACGACGGCTGCGGCTACGCCCTCGATTGTCTGGGCTGCGCGCCCGGCGAGCTGTGCGTGGGCGGCAAGTGCGCCGGTCAGGCTTCTTGCGGCAACAAGGTTTGCGATCCGACGGAAGATTGCGAGAGCTGCACTCTGGACTGCAGTTGCGACGGCGGAGTGTGCCTAGGCGGAGCGTGCTGTACTCCGAGTTGCCCCTCGGGCAAGTGTGGCGACGACGGTTGCGGCGGTGTCTGCTCCCAGTGTGCCACCGGCAGCATTTGCCAGAGCGGCGCCTGTGTGGCCTCGACGACCTGTGGCAACGGCACCTGCGATGCTGCGGCAGGCGAGACCTGCGCGAACTGTGCGGATTGCGCGTGCACCAGTGGAAGCTGCGTGTCCGGGACGTGCTGCACCAAGAACTGCGCAGGCAAGAGCTGCGGCTCCGACGGTTGTGGCGGCGTGTGTGGGAGCTGCGCGAGTGGCTCGACGTGCACTAGTGGCAACTGCGTGCTCGATTTGGTGTGCGGCAACGGCAATTGCCAGACCGGCGAGAATTGCGCGAACTGCTCCAGTGACTGCGCATGCAGTAGCGGACAGGCCTGCACTTCCAGCGGCACCTGTTGCACGCCCCAGTGTGCGGGCAAGACCTGTGGCTCGAACGGTTGTGGAGGCAGCTGCGGCACGTGTCAGTCGGGGTTCTCGTGTCAGAGCTCGAACTGTGTGCAGGACGTTGCGTGTGGCAACGGCAGTTGCCAGTCCGGAGAGAATTGTGGGAATTGCCCGGCAGACTGCCCCTGCAGTGGCTCAGCGATTTGTTACAATTCGAGCTGTTGCACCCCCCAGTGCGCCGGCAAACAGTGCGGCACGAACGCCTGCGGTGGCAGTTGTGGCACCTGTTCCGGCACGTTGACCTGCAACGGAAACGGTCAGTGCGTGGGCTGTGGTGATGGCACCTGCACGTCTCCGGAGAATTGCGCCACGTGTCCGGCGGACTGCGGCTGTTCGGGCACGGCGATTTGTTACAACTCGAGCTGTTGCACGCCCAACCCGAACGCCTGCGACCAATTCGACGAATGCGGCAGCCGGCCGAACGGCTGCGGTGGCAATACCGTGTGTGGCATCTGCCCTCAGGGGCTGCCTTGGTGCATTCAGAATCCGGGGATCAACTGCTGCAGCAGTACCAAGTTCGGGTTCTGCGAGCTTTAGTGCGGCGAGTCAGAAGTACTCCTTCAAAACGAAACGTTCTGGCGACGGTGACCCGTAGGAGGGCGGAAGCGCTCGGCGTCTGCGAAGCGGATGGGGGAGACAGCCCACTAGCTAGTCCTGCGGTTCGGGGTCTAGATCTCCGAGCGCGCGGGCCAGGGCACTCGCAAACGCGCGACGTGTAACGGGACTGTTCCATAAGCGCACTTCCCGGTCGTCTAGAGCGTTGTGGGTTTCGATCAAGATGCTTGGAACCGTCGGCGCGTACAGCATGAAGATGCGCTTGCCCGCAGGGTGGCGGTCTACGAATACGCCTGGTGCTTCTGTTGCCGCGTAGTCGCTGCCGTAGTGTGCGCCGTCGTAGGCCAAGAAACCGGCTGTTCGCAAGGCGGCCCCAACCACTGTTGCCGCGCGCCCCCGAGCGCCTGCGGTGCGGTCGTTGCCTGCGTCCGAAAACAGCACACTGAAGCCAGGCGCTTCGCGACTGCGCAAGCAGGTGACACCGGCGCTGGGAGACCAGGCCTGTGCGCGGCCGCGTATGTCAGAGTGTAGACTGATGAGCACGTCGGCGTTCCATGCCGCCGCGGCATCGGCGCGCTCGGCGTAGGGAACCGGCGCGTGTGCATCACGACTCAAGCGCGTCTGGAACCCGGCCGCTTCGAGCATGCTCTGTACCTCGCCAGCGAGCGACAGGGTGAAGTTTTGCTCGACAGCGCAGTACGCTGAGCGGTTCCCGGTGTTGTCTTCGGCGCCGTGGCCCGCGTCCAGAAAGACTCGGATGGGACGCACCCGCGCCGGCCGGTCGAAGGCACCCTGCGCGAGCGACGGCCGTTCCGGCCAGCTGGGCGCCGTGTCCGCGGAGGCGGGCAGATTTGCGCCGAGCACGACGACGATGACCAGGCGGCTGGCAGCGCTGCGCATCACGCACACATTGTCGCGTGAGCCGCTTCAAGTGGGCGAATTTGACGCTGGGCCCAAGCCCGCTCCGATCGGCAGGGGAAGCTCAGAGCTCGATCAAACCACGCAAACCGACGAAATAAGCTTGTGTGGCGCGAGCGTCGTAGCCGAAGAACTTCTGCACGTAGCCAAGCTCGACAGAGAGGTTCTTCGTTACTAGGAAATAGGGTAGGAACGCCACGGCAAAGCGTGCAGCGCGAATGCGATCCTTCTCGCGCACCGGGGTGGTCACCCCGGGTTGGGGGGGCTCTTGGGCGCTGTAGGCTGCGTCGTAGCGGGGGTCGAAGCGCTCGTGAATGTCGCCTTCCACGTAGGGCCCGACCTTCACGCCTGCCTTCCACGGCAAGAGCCAGCGTTCCGCCTTGAAGTGCAACAGATTGCCAACGGCGACGGCGCCGTTTTGTTCCTTGCTGAAGGGGCGCGTGCCAGAGCCGAGGTACAGCGTGGACTCGAAGCCGAGCCAATCCTGCAGTTCCACGCCCATCTGCCAGCCGCCGGCGATGTAGTCCAAGCGCGGGTTTGCAAACTTCTCCAAGTTCATCTTGAAAGGCACGGTTCCACGCAAATACACCCCGAAGGCGAATTTGGGGTCGTGTACGAGAGCCGTGGACACTGTGGCGCTCACCAGCGTGCCGGTGTCGTCGTCGTAGAACTCGCACACACCACCGCCGAGGTAGCGCGCGCCGTTGCTGCATTCGGGCACTAGACCCGCAGGGGTGGACGATCCCGCGGGGTTGACCTGCCACTCCGCCGGATCGTTCACCTCCGTAGGCGACTGGTAGTAGGTGGCCTCGAGGCGTGTGCTGATGAACTGGAAAGGGCCAGCGTGTCCCCAGGTGTAGCCGACCCCTAGCTTGTATTCGTAGAAGTCCTTCGCCTTCATGAAGGACTTCTGGTTTTCGTTAGGTTCGATCTTGCCGCGCTCGGCGGTGACCTGGGCGTTGACGTCCAGCTCTCCGGGGCGACCCCCGACCGCCGTGGAGACAAAAGCTTCCGCCACAGCGCTGTGACCGAAAACGAAGAGAAAGGGCAGCAGAAAGCGTGGACTTTGCATGGTGCCTTAATACTCCCGAGGATGCGTCTTGGTTACATTCGCTACTTACTGCTACCGAGTTCTTGAATCGCTTTCACCCGCTTGCCGATCAGGCCGATCAACGTAAACACTACGCCGAAGGAGCCTTGAGCCTTGGTGACGAGGGCCTCGGACAAGGATTTCAGGTCCTCGTTTGCTGGCATCCACCACGGATCTGGCTTCGAAGATCTATCGACGAAGACCGTTTTGGGACGCACAAAAGTCGGATAAGCGTGGCGGCTGGAAGCTACTCCCGTGCCAGTCTCCTTCACGCCTGTCCACGGGGTTTCGGCCAAGATGCCGGTGATGGCGTGATTGTTGACCAGGCAGACACCCACTTCGAGCTGCCGCGCCAATGCTTCGCCGCGCTCGACATCGTCCGTCCATACCGAACCGTTCAACCCGTAGGCTGAGTCGTTCGCCCGCTCGATTGCTTGATCGGCGTTGTCCACACGCATCACTGCGATGACCGGACCAAACGTCTCCTCGCACATCACTTGCATCTTGTGGTCACACTTATCGAGCACGGTCGGAGAAAACCCGAGGCCGGTGCCTGTTGCCTTGCCACCGGCGATGAGCTTTGCACCTTTATCCAGGGCGTCGGCGATGTGCCGTTGCACCGTTTCGAGCTGTGCTTCGTTCTGAAGCGGGCCCAGATCGCTCGGATCCTTTTGGGGCGCCACTGAGAGTTTTTTCGCCGCGGCGCCCAGGCCGGCGACGAAGGCGTCGGCGATGCTTTCTTCGACGTAGACTCGTTCGATGGCCGCGCAGTTCTGACCCGCGTTGTGCAGTCCCCACTGCAGCACACCGGCGATGGTGCGCGGCAGGTTGCAGTCCGCCAGCACGATCGCGGCGTCTTTGCCCCCTAGCTCGATGGAACAGGGAATTAGCTTTTCGGCCGCGCGCACTGCGATGCGGCGGCCGGTGGCCACACTGCCGGTGAACACGACTGCATCAATGGGAGCGTCCAAGAGCGCTTGGCCCACGTCGCCGCCGCCCTGGACCAAGTTCACCACGCCCTTGGGAAGCACTTTGGCGCACACGTCTGCGAGCCAGGCGCCGGTGCGCGGGGTGTGCTCACTGGGCTTGAGCACCACGGCGTTGCCCGAGAGCAGCGCAGGGAACAGACTCTTGAAGAAATTGCCCAGCGGGTAGTTCCACGGGGCGATGATGGCGATGACACCCCGCGGGACCATCTCGACCGTGCAGCGCTTGCCGGGGTAGTTGATTCTCGAAAGGGCGATGCGTTCGGGCGCCAGGGCCTTGTTGCCGGCTCGGATCGCACTGTCGATCATGTCGACGATGCCAACGAACTCACTCATGAGGCACTCGGTCTTGCCGCGCCCGGTCTCGCTGCACGTCAACTCCAGGCCCGCTTCGCGATCCTCCAGCAAAGCCCGGCCCAAGGCCCGCAACAGCTCCGCGCGCTCCGCTAGGGCTAAGGTGGCCCACGCCGGCTGGGCCGCTCGTGCGTCCGCGACCGCTGAGGTGATCCATTCCTGGCTCGAGGCCGGAATGGGTTCTAGCGGCGAAGCGTCGGCAGGATTCTTGACCGAGGGTAGGGCGTCCATGTGCTGGGTTTGAAGCAGACTCCGCGTCGCGCCGCAATGCCAACGGCTACCACTTCGGAGCTGGTGGAGGACGACCCGGTTTCGCGAACAGATAGCCTTGCAGGTACTGCACGCCGAGTTCCAGCATGGTGTCGCGCTCGGCTTCGCTCTCGACGCCTTCGGCAACGACAGGCAGCCGCAGATCCCGGCTCAGATCGATCAGCGACGCCGCCAGACGTCTGCGCGTTTCGTGCTCGTCGATATTACGTGTGAGTTCGCCATCAAGCTTCACCATGTCGACGGAGAGCTGCGAAAGCGCGCCCAAACCGGCGTAGCCAGCTCCCAAATCGTCCAAAGCAATGCGGAACCCCCGGTCTTTCATTAGGGCGATGCGCGCTTTCAAGCCACTCAAGTTGTCGTAGCGCGCACGTTCCGTCAGTTCCAGGATGATGCGATGCGAGTGCTTGGCGAACGCCCTGTCCTCCAGCCAGTCCGGGTCCATCACTTCGCCCGGGTGTACATTGACACAGACGGGCGCGCCGGGTGGGAGTGTGGACAGACCAGCTGGGATCTTGCTGCGCACGGTTTTGCCGACATCGCCTACGCGTCCCGCGCGCTCCGCGGTTTCGATCAGATCTTGCGGGCCGGAGAACTCGTCGTTTGGCACACGCAGTAGGGCTTCCCATGCAAAGGCTTGACCGGTGCGGTCTACCAGAGGCTGAAACTCCAACCACGCGGCGTCCAGCGCGGCATCGATGTGCATGGAGCGATCCGTCGCGCCATCCGGCTTCGCCGCCGGTCCAGTGCAGGCACAGCGCAGAACTTCGCTCAACTCTTCGTATTCGAAGGGTTTCGTAATAAAACGAAACGCGCCCAAGGCAATCGCGCGGCTAACGTCGCTCACATGGGGCGAACCACTCAGAATGATAACCGGCGTGGTGGTGCCATGACTCCGGATCTCCTCCAGCAGTTCCAGGCCGCCCAGCACCGGCATGCTCAAGTCCGTGATGATCGCGTCGAAATCCACCTCGCGCGCACGACGCAGCGCTTGCAGTGGGTCGGACTCTCCCTCGACTTGATAACCGTCGTGCTCAAGCATGCGCGTCAACGCGCGAAGAACGATGGCCTCATCGTCAACTAGCAGAACCTTCCTGCCATTCTCTCGGTTGCTGTGCCCCCCCGAATCCAACTGCTCTCCCTCTTGAGCAAGTATTCCCGCGACCTCGCAATCTGTCCACTTGCGCGAAGGAGGTGTCAACGCGTTGACGCTTTGAAAGACCGGGCCTGCCCGAGTATCCTCGCGAGCATGAGGGGATCACTCGTGTTTGTGGGGTTGCTTCTAATTGGGTGCCCCGGGTGCGGCGGGGCTGCTGCGGGCCAACCGCCGCCCGCTCCGGCGCCTGTCGCGCCGGCGCCTCCGCCGGAGCCAGAACCCCAGGAAGAGCCGACACCTGTAGTGGAGGAGGAGCCCCCGAGCGCTGCTCCACAGTTCACTGAAGGCATGAGCGTCGACGAGGCAATCAACGTGGTGCCCCAAGGGTCCGAACGCGCCAATCTCGACATGGCTGCACTAGCTCACCCGATATCCGACATGAAGCTGTACGAGCCCTGCGGGGCAAAGCCGAATGATCACGTGAAGATCCGCATCGCAGTTTGGGACGGTCGTGCGGTGGGCATCGACGCGGTCGCGACGCCGACCAATGCAAAGCTCGTCGAATGCGTGAAGGAACGGATCCGAACGGTGCAGTGGCGGGATCGAGAGAAGTCTTTGAATACCGTGGAATTCGCGTTCTAGGGGATCGCCGATCCGAGACTCGGCCTCGGACACTGTTTGAGCGCCGCGCGGGGCCCGCGGCCACATGCGGCGAACGCTACATGATGCCAAGTTGTTTCGCGAGCGCAATCGTCTGCGCATGAGCCGGCACGCGCGTTAGGAAGCTCGTGCGAACGACGTCGTCTTCCAGGGCATCTGCGCGCTCGTGGAGTGCTGTGTGTGCCGCGGCTATGATTTCTCGCGCCTTGTCCTTGTTGCCCGCTCGTAGGTTGGCTTGTGCCCAGGTCACATGCACCAGGGCCTCGGTGTCTTCAGGGCAGCCCTTCGTTTCGAGCAGCGCTGCCGCATGCTCGCTTTGTTCGCATGCCTCTTGGATCCGTCCCAGCGCCAACAGAGCGTTGGCAATGGCAGCCGCTGCCAGCGGCAAGAGTCCCGGTACGGCCTCAAGCAAGCGCTTGGATAGGCCGGCTTCGGCCAGTGCGGCATCCAAGTCGCCTAGCGCGACCAACGCCAGGGAAAGGTAGGCGCGCGCGGATCCTTCGAGGATGGCTTCGCCTTGTTCCACGGCTTGGCAGACCGCGATGCGCTGATAGTCCACGGATCCGGCCGGGTCCCCGAGCCAAAGCCGCACTAGGCCGAGGTTGTGACGCGAGTACGTCTTGACGGTCTCTAGCCCGAGGCGGGTGGCAGCCGCCAGCACCTGCAGCAAGAGTTGCTCCGCGCGCTCCAGCTCGCCAAGGGTGATCAACACGAACCCAAGGTTGACTCGGTCGTTTGTGCTGGTGCGTGCATCGCCGGCCAGGTCGAACTGTTCGACCGCAAGCTCCAGCTCGTTGCGGAACGTCGCGGGGTCGCCACTGAAGTACGCGACCGCCGAACGCGCGTGGTGCCCCCAGGCACGCGCGGCTGCGGAGTTCGCAGCAACCTTAGGTACCAGATCTTCCATGCTCTGCAGCAGCTCGAGGGCACGGTCTCGGCGTCCAATCTTCAGGTGCGCCGTGACCGCGCGCGCAATGCACATGATCTGTGCAGTGCGCTGGGCGTCAGTGTCTGGAGAAATCGCAAGCGCCAGTTCAGCTGCTTCGCTGATGGTACCCTCGTGGTCGAGACTTCCCGCGCAGCTACACAGATCCGAAAGCGCCGCGAACCAGCGCTCGCTACCTTTCTCCAACCGCGCCTGGGCCTTGAGAGCTGCTTGCTCGCCCTCGGCGTACTTTCCTTGCCACAACTGCGCGTGCGCCCGCAGTCGTTCGAGTTCCCCTCGTGTGCGGTCGTCCGGAGATTGCGATAGGGCGAGTTCGACGCGGTCCAAAGTTGCCACCAAGTCGTGCCCTTCCAACGCCTGGGCGGCTGCCGCCGCGTAGTGGAGCGCCGCCTGCTCTTTGCTGTGCCCGCGGCGGAAGTGCTCTGCCAGCACGAGGTCGTCGGTTTCGCCGTGCTGGCGAAGCCAGCTGCCGGCGATGCGATGCCCCAACTTGCGGTCGTCTTCGGTCAGGGACGCATAGGCAGTTTCCCGCACGACGGCATGTCGGAAGATGTACTCGTCTTCCCCGGGAAAACTCGCGGCTGGACGCTCGCTACATAGCTCGCGCGCGACCAAGTAGCTGAGCTGGGCGCTCAATTCCGCATGGTCTACTTCCGCACCGATCAGCTCTGCCACGCAGCCGCGCCAAAAGCGCGAGCCCAGGATGCTGGCCCCGCGCAGGATCCGGCGCGCGGCAGGGGACAATTGCTCCAGCCGGCCTTGAACGACTCCGACGACCGTGGCGGGCAAATCGGCCTGCCCTTCGGAGACCGCCCGGATCAATTCCTCCAAAAAAAAGGCGTTGCCGTCTGCGACCTCGACGATGCGGGAAAGCCGCTCAGGAGTGATCTCCGGAAGTACGCTTCGTACCAACCGCTCGCTTGCTGTCTTGTGCAGTGGTCGCAGGCGCACTTCTTGGGCGCCGCGGGTGAGCCACAGTTTCGGAAACAAGTCGAAGACCTCCGGCCGCGCCAAGGCGAGCACCAATACCGGACGCTCAGTGTGCGCGGCTAAAGTTGCGTCGATCAGGGTCACGGTGGGACGGTCGCCCCAATGCATGTCTTCCAACACGATGACAAGCGGCGCCTCACGAGTCGCGCCCTCAACAAAGTCGAGCCATGCTCCGCGGATCGCGTCGCCGAGCAGCGTTGGATCGCTGCGCGCCGCTTTGAGCGCGTGGCTTTCCTTGTCGTCGAAGGGCACATTGGCCATTTCCCCCAAGAACAGCGCGGCTTCTAGGCCAAGGCGAGTTGACCCCAGAGCTTTACGCAAGCGTGCCAAGAGCTTCACGCGGCTGTCGGCCAAGGGTTCGCCGTCTCGGATCCCGGCGGAGCTCCGGAGGGCGGCGCGCAATGGGCCAAATGGCGAGCCCGCGCTCAGGGCATCCGCGCGTCCGAACAGTACCTCCACCCCCCGGTGGCCACGCCGCAGTTCTTCGAGAAACTCATAGCGGATTCGTGACTTGCCCAAGCCGGATGCACCCACAACCAATGCCGCGCGGGCGACGGGTTCTTCGAAACACTCGTCCGCGAGCGCATGCAGGGCGGCCATTTCCCTGGCCCGCCCAACGCAAGGGGTTTCCCGGCCCAGGAAGTGGCGAGCACCTTCGCGCTCGGCTGGAAGCGCAAGGCGGAAGCCGCCGCGCTGGGTGGCTTCCGCGTGGCTCCTGCCCAGAGCTTTCGCCGTCTCCTCGTCCAGTGCGACGATATCGGCTTGAGCGCGCAGAAGCTCCCGGGCGGCGCGGTCGAGAGCCGAGCCCAGCGGAGCCCGTTGGCCCAAGACCCCGAGCCCCAGCGACAGCGCCATCGGGCGCTTGCCCAGTTGGTTGCGCAGAGCATATGCGGCTCGTAGTGCACGCGTGCCCCGAGCGTCGCCGGTGTCGACGAAGCTCGCCACCACGCTGCCGTCCGCCAGCGTATTCCAACTGCCGCCCAGCTCGATGACCTGCGCAGCGACCCGCAGCGACGGATCCAGTTCTGGCTGCGACATGCGGAGCTCGCGGGTCTCCGTGTCTTCGGGCTGGCCTCCGCCGACCAGCAGCACCCAGACCGCGCGCTGTTCCGTCGCGCCTAGATGTGGAGCCGCCGGACCCTGCGCGTGCAGCACCTCTCCGGAGAGTGCTGCAAGTCGGTCCAACAATGCCGCGCCGTCTTTCGGCCGTCGAGCTTTGTCCTTGGAGAGCATCTCCAGGGTCAAGAGATCCAAACCGACGGGAACCTCTCGGACGACTTCCCGCAAAGCAGGTGGTCTCTCCAACAGGATTTTCGCGAGTATTGCCGTGGCGTCCCCGCCCGTGAAGGGGTTTACTCCAGCTAGGCAGCGATAAAGCAGAGAACCGAGCGAGAAGATGTCGGAACAGGGCTCAGGATTGCGCTCTCCGCCCGCCTGCTCCGGCGACATGTACGCCAGAGTGCCGATGAGCAGGCCTACCTCAGTCAGATGCGGGTCGTAGCGCCGCCGGGCAACTCCGAAGTCGATGATCTTCGCTTCGCCCAAGTCCCCGCCGGGCAAGAAGATGTTGCTGGGCTTGATGTCGCGATGCACGATACCTTGTTCGTGAGCGTTGGCTAGGCCCGCGGCGATGCGACGCGCCAAGGTCCACGTTTCCGACGCGGACAGCTTGCGTCGCGCCAGCACTTCCGAAAGCGTGCGGCCGTCCAGCCACTCCATTGCCAAGTACAGTTGCCCGCGCTCGGTTTCACCGTGGGCGACGTAGCGGACGATGGCGGGGTGCTGCAGCGTTGCCAATACGTTCGCTTCGCGGGAGAAGCGATCCCCCGCCTGGCCGGGGTGCAGCAGCTTGACGGCGACGCTGTGGTTGGTCTCGAGATCCGTCGCATGGAATACGGCGCCCATGCCGCCGACGCCTGCGCGCTGGTGCAGCTGAAAACGCCCGGCTATCTGCGGCGGCCCGCCCACCTAGCCAGTAGTACGGGATTCAAGCCACAGGGTCTAGCGGATCAAAAGCGGCGCTGGCGCCGTTCTTGACTTGGGCAGAGGTACGCCCGAAACGTCGCTCACGGTTCGAGTATTGCTCGATGGCGTCCAGCAAGGTTTGGGGCACGAACTGCGGCCACATGATGGGTAGAAATACCAACTCGGAATAGGCGGACTCGAATAGTAGGAAGTCACTGACTCGCGACTCGCCTCCGGTTCGGATCAGCAAATCCACGTCCGGAAGGGAACGCGTGGTCATCTCTCGATGGAAGAAGGCCTCGTCGATCTCTTCTGGCAGCACCAGACCCGCGCGGGCACGCACGGCCAGAGCACGTGCCGCCTCGACGATGTCCTGCCGCCCGCCATAAGATAGCGCCAGGGTCAGGGTCATCTTATCGCCGTCCGCGGTGTACTGGATCAGATCCTCCACGGCGTGCCGCGTGCCGGTGGGCAGGTCTTCGAGCTGGCCAATCACGTTGACGCGAATGCCCAGGCTCCGCAGTTCGGAGCGCTCTTTGGCTGCGAAGTCCACCAGAAGGCGCATGAGTGTCTCGACTTCGCGGCGCGGCCGTGCCCAGTTCGCCACGCTGAACGCGTACAGGGTCAGGTACTCGACGCCGATGCGTGCGGCGGTCTCCACGGCGTCGCGAACGGCGCGTGCGCCCTCAGCGTGTCCCTCGACACGCTCTAGATTGCGGGCTTCGGCCCAACGACCGTTGCCGTCCATGATGATTGCAACGTGCCGCGGAACTTGGATCTTGCTCATGGTTCGAAGTCTTTGAAAGTGGCGCCGCGCCTGTCGCGGGCTGGCTAAAGAAGTCGCATACCCAAGCGCGGACGCCGGGGACTGTGTGTGGAGGTTTCGTGGAGAAATCGATCCCCGGGCCGGACAGCTTCCAGGTCCAACTGTAACTACCGGAAATGATTCAATAATACAACATGACTCAGCTGCGGGCGTCCCCGACGGCGGTACGCAGTTGTTCTCGCGCGCCGCGTACAGCCGGGGGCAGCTGGAGCTCGAAACGCACCCGCGGGGGGCCAGGCTCCGGCAACCTCGCCTTTCCGCCGTGAGATTCTGCGACGGCCCGCACGATGGCCAAGCCCAGGCCGCTGCCACCCTTGTCCGCCCGCGTGGTGACAAAGCGCCGGAACAGATTCTTGCGGACGTGTTTTGGCACCGCGCCTTGGCTCTCCACAGAGATGCTCACGCCGTCCGACGCACGTTTCGCACGCAGCACCACCGGCGTGTCGGCGTCGCCATGAGTGAGCGCGTTGTCGAGCAAGTTGGACAGCGCGCGCGTGAGCCAAGCTTCGTCGCCGCGCACGCGCACGTCGCCTTCAACGTGGACTTCCACACGCTTGCCGGAGGCGTCGGCTTGTTCCGCTGCCCGGCGCACCAGTTGCCCCAGTTCGATCGGCTCCAAATCCTCGACGCCGCGCGCCTCGATGCGCGCCAGACTCAACAAGTCCCCGAGCAACCGTTCGATGCGCTCCGTGGATTCGCGGATCCGTGCCACGAAGCGTCGCGCCTCGTCTGGTTCGTCCAACGCGCTTTCTTCCAAGATCTCAGCACTTGCGCGGATCGCCGCGACTGGGTTTTTTAGCTCGTGAGATAGATCTGCCGCAAACGCTTCAACGAAGGGTCGCCCTTGTAGCTGTCGCCGCATGGAGTCGATAGAGCGACTCAAATGCGTCACTTCACGCCCCGACGCGATCGGCGGCGCCGCTCCGCCTTCCCCAGCGCTCACGCTTTCCGCAAACTGACTCAGTCGCTCGATGGGCCGTGCGATGCTGCGGCCAATGGCGGCCGCAGCCATAGCTGCCGCCGCGCCTAGCACCAGACTGATCACGAGCACCGTCGGCGCAAAATCCGCGAGCAAGCGTCGCATCACTACCGTGGGTTTGACCACGCGCACCAAGCCGATCTGCGCGCCGGAGCGCAGGATCGGCGCGTCCACACTGACCGTGCCCGGTTGTCCCTTCTGCGACGGCACACCCCGCGGGAAGATCACCCGGGCGTTGGCGTCCAGCAGTTCGAGCCGCAAGTCCGCGCCGCGGGCGTCTTCCTGCGCCATGCGCGAGGCAACGGCCTGGATGTCTTCCCCGGTACGCTGCATCTCCCCCGCAAGGATCCCGGCAATGGCAGCGGCCTCGTCCGTTGCTGCCTGCGTCGCCAGGCGCACGGCGCGAGCTTCGATACGGTCGATCACCATCAACCCCAAACCAAATGCAAACGCGCCGACGATGCTGGCCAGTGCCAAGAACACCTGCATGCGAATCGACATGCCGCGGGTGCGCGTCTCAAGCAAACGCGAGATAACGAACGCGGCAAAGAGGATAAGCCCAATCGCCGCCGCCGCGACTACCACCAGACGGATCACGGCTCTTGGTCGCCGACGGGTCGGTCTGTTACGCGATAGCCAACGCCGCGCACGGTTTCGATCACGCCCGCGTCGCCCCCCGCCTCCGTTACTTTCTTCCGCAACGCTTTGACGTGGCTGTCGACGGTACGGTCACTGATGGCAAATCCATCGCCCCACACGCGGTCGATGAGTTGCGCGCGGGTGTAGACCCGGCCCGGGCTCTCCATCAAGCTGCCAAGCAAGTCGAACTCAACTCGCGTCAGCTCCAATGTATTGCCGGAAACGCTGGCTCTACGTGTGGCGTCGTCCAACTGCAGCGGCAATTCTCCAGTGGAGGCGGCGCGTTCGTCGGGCTGCGCCCCCACCCGACGCAACACGGCCCGCACTCTCGCCACGACCTCCCGGGGGGAAAACGGCTTCGTGACGTAGTCATCGGCGCCGGTCTCGAGCGCTGCCACGCGATCGGCCTCGCCGTCGCGACTGCTCAAGACAATGATCGGCGTCGAAAGGCCGTCTCGCCGTAGCTTGCCGATGAAATCGAAGCCGCTGCCGTCGGGTAGCATCAGATCCAGCACGACTAGGTCCACCCCCGTGACCGCAGTGTCCGCTTCGGCAATGGTGCCCGCTCCGCTCACAGCGTAGCCGTCGCGTTTGAGCGCATAGGCGACGCTCTCCAGGATTGCGGGTTCGTCTTCGACCACCAGGATGCGTTGCATCGGTCGGCAGTGTATCTCGCTTTGTCCGACCATGCTGCGGAAGCACGAAAACGCCGTCAGGCCAGCAAGGCCCGGACCAGCGTCGGCACGGACGAGAGCAGCCGGTCCAGATGCTCGGGGCTGGGGCGAGTGCCCGCGAAATGCACCACCATGCCCCCGGGGCGCACCTCCAAGTGACCGTTGAAACGCCAGGAAAGCAGTAGCTGCCGCGCAGCCGAGGGAAACGCCGCGGTGGCCTCGCTCGCCGAAGCCGCCAGGGTGGTGACATGAGCGTCCCACGCGCTGTCGCCGAGCTGCACGGTGGGTGGCGGCGGGTTCTCGATGTAGGCCACGCGTGTGTTGAAATGATCGCCGCTGCGCGCTGCTGCGCGCCGGACGAACCCCGGGTGGGTTACGAAGGCCAGCAGGGTGCGGTCCAAGGGCTCGGAGTCCAGGGGTGCCAGCCAGGGTTCCGCGATGGTCGCCGTGCCCGGCGGCATCGACCAGGACACACTGTTCACGTAGCCCTCTGCGCTGACCATGGTGTCGTAGGGCTCCCAGGCTGCAAACCATCCCGGGTTTGGGGTCGCCTCGTAAGTAAGCCGGCGCGCGCGCGCAAACGCTTCGATTTGTGCGGAGCCTTCGGGACGCGACGGGCTCGGGGCCATGCGCCACTGTTAACTCGCCTCGCGCCGCGGCGCTAGCGCTTCGCCCGGCGCTCCGGCCGGACGCTGCGCCTTGACGCGACCCGTACAACTTGGCACCACAGGGCCGTGAAACACATATGGGGGCGCTTAGCCTGCTTGCTCGCGTTGTTATTGGTCAGCTGTGGAGGGCCCGGAGGTCCTCAGGGTGGTGCCAGTAGTGTGGATGAAGACAAGGGTGCACGGCTCTTGGAGCGCGCGCGCGCTGCGAAGGACGAGACGTCCTATCGCCGACTAGTGACACGATTCGGACACACCAACGCCGCGTCCGAGGGCAAGGACGAGTTGGCGCAAATGCTGGTGGCGCAGGCGGAAGTCGCTCTGAAGCAATCGGACTTTGCTCGCGCGCAATCCCTTGCAGAAGAAGCGCGCCTATACGGTGGGCTCGAGACCACCCGACGCGCCCGCGGCGTCGAAGACCAGATCGACGTCAGCCGTGGTGAAGACGTTGCCAAGGGAGTCGTGAAGCTCGCCCATAAGGGCGACTGCGCCGCAGCGATGGACGCATCCGCAAAGGCGCAGCGCGGCAAGGTGCGGGAGAAATACGTCGCGACGCTGCACAAAGAGTCGGGCGTTGCACTGGTGCTGTGCCTGGAGAAGAAATTCGGGGAGCTCATTGATGGCGGCAAGCTGGACGCCGCCCGCGCGCTGATCGGCTCACCGGATGCAAAGAAGGCGCTCAGCGACGAAAGCATGAAGGCCGCGACGCGCGGTATCCGCAAGGCCGTCGTGGGCTACACCACTCGCGACATTCGGCCCATGCTCGCGGAAAAACGCTGGGCAGACGCTGTGGCGAAACTGGACGAGCTCACTATAGACGGCACGATATCCGACAAGGAAAAGCCTTTTGCACTGGAACTGGTGCAGAGCGCGTTGACGGAGCATCTGGTTGCGCTGGGCAACGAAAGCGCGAGTGCCAAGAAGCCCAGCGAGTTGCTCAAGCAGTACGATCAAGACCTTCCCCACGGGCGCTACACAGATCCACCGAAGAGCCTCGCCGTGGCGCGGCGCCGCCTGGAGGTGGCCAGTGAGTGTGAGCGTCTGCGCTGCAAACTGGACACGCCTTCGGAGAGCTGGACCTTCGGCAAGACCCCAATGAAACCTGCCGAGAACGAAAGAAGCACCGTCGCGGGCGGTATTGCCCACGGCAAGAAGATCTGGGTTCTGGGCAAGGGCACCGGGCAAGTCTTGGTGACGACGAAGAACCCGGGCAGCCCCAAAGGCGCTGCGGTGCTCGACCAAGCAGAAGGTTGGGTCGACGCGAAAGGATTGCGCGCCAAAGACACGGCCACCACCTTGCCCCCCAAGGCCGAACTCCCTGGGGTGCGGGTGTGGGGTCCGCTGCGACCCCCGAGCAAAGACTACCAACTCGGCATCGTGGATCGCGTAGAGGGCACAAAGGTCGTAGTCAAACGTCTCGGTGACAGCAGTGAAGTGACGGTTGCTTTGACCCAAATCGTATTCGGCACGCTGGAAAGCGGCATCCGCGTGCTCGCGTTCTGCACCGACCAGATTTCGCCCGAACCTGCAAAAATTTCCGGTCTCGTCACGGCCGGTGGTGGCACGCCCAAGGTCAAGATCACCTGCGACAAGGGCGATCTAACTCGGGTCGAAGTTGCCGGCGCGTTGGCTAGCAAACGCGAGTGGCTCCCGAAGCGTTGACGTGCTGCAGTAGCGTCCGGCACGACTCGTGAAGACGCTACTACTCCTCCGCCACGCCAAATCCAGCTGGGCCGACAGCGGCCTCGCGGACCACGATCGTCCACTGAACAAGCGTGGGCTGCGGGACGCGCCGCGCATGGCTCGTTTGATTGTAGATACGGGATGGGTGCCCGACGTGATCCTCAGTTCCACGGCCGCGCGTGCTCGGGCCACCGCGTTGATTGTTGCCGAAGCATGTG
Organism: uncultured Polyangiaceae bacterium; assembly: GCA_965369205.1. GTDB lineage: Bacteria > Myxococcota_A > Polyangia > Polyangiales > Polyangiaceae > JACKEA01. The sequence continues at coordinate 16,601 of CBDUPW010000014.1, forward strand.
AATGGTCGCCAGAGGTGCGGCTGCAGCGACCCTTGTATCTGGCCGAGCCAGATGGCTACCTGGAGCAACTGCAGCGCGTGCCGCCGCAAGCCAAGCGTGTGCTGCTCGTGGGCCACAACCCTGGGATCGAAGAACTCGGTGAAAGACTCTCTGGGGTAGCGGTGCATATGCCGACGGCGGCGCTCTTGGTGCTCGAGTCGTCGGCGCCTTTCGCCGCATTTGGTGAGCACGGAGCGAATATAGTTGGCAACTACCGTCCCAAAGAACTCGATGGGTAGAACAGAGTCGCACATAGTGCCGGTGCAGCTACGGGCGCTGTGCATGGCGCCAGCTTTCACGCAACTGCCTCCCGCCGCAGCCGAGCAGCGGCCATGGCCACGCTCCCGACTGCTCTCAGGCATGTTGCTCCGTTGTTGCTCGCCCTTGCTGCCGCGTGTTCGTCCGCGCCCGGCGCCAGCGGGGAGTTCGAACATCCGGCGATTCAACAGCCGGTCCCCAACACACCGCACCCCCGCCCATCCACGGACTTGACTCGGCCAACCTGGGTTTCTGGCGCGGTCTTCAGCGCGCATCCTGCCGGTGGAGTGGTCGCCATCGATAGCGCGAGTCGCAGCGTTCGCACGCATGTTCTGCCCGGGCAACACGTTCAGGACTTGGCGTGGGACGCGGCGACGGAGCGGCTCTTAGTTGCCGTTGTGCTCCCCGAGACGGACGGCGGTCGCGTTTTGGCGCTGCTGCCGACGGACACTGGGCTGTCCGTGTCCGGTGAATCCTCAGCTTTCGACGGAGAGCTACGCGTCGTGCCCGATGCCGTGGGCACGCTGTTGCTCAACCAATTCGAGGCAACGAGTTGGCAACTCCTGGACGCGGCACTCGTAGCGTCAGGACCAGGTCGCGCGCTGGTGACGCCGTCAGGCATGCGCCCCTTTCTCGGTCCCGGCGGCCGTGCCTGGCTTGCACTGGACACCACTGGTTTTGCGGACGGTAACTATCAAGACTCGCTCGTTCGCGTAGAACATGGGGGCGTACGTTTCACGACCGAGCCACTTTCCTTTCCGGCGCCCGGCCGCCCAGAAACCCGTTTCATCCGGGGCAACGGCGCGGCCACGTGGATCGCGCGTAAGAGCGACGCAGCGTCGTTCATCGAGTACGCCAGTTACGACTTCGACTCCCCGGTCGCACCTGATTGGCGGCGCGTCGAGGTGGGCGTCACCGGGGCCCTTATCGACGCCGTGGTGGTGCCGACGCCCCGTAGTTTTGCGCTTCTCGTTGGTGGCGCAGAGTCTCACGTCCTGCACATCTCACAGGTCCAACACGTCGCGCAGTTGGTGCTCCCGGCCCCCGCACACCCGGAACAACTCTTTCCCCGCAAGCTGGCCTGGCATGATGCGAGTGGGCTCCTGTGGGTGGCAACAGAGCTCGGGTGTTTCGCCCTAGCTCCGATGAAGAACGGTTTTTCCCAGGTCGCTCATTTGCCCGAGACACGCGGGCCTGTTGTCGTCGCCGACTGACGCGAGAAAAGCGAGGAGTTGCTAGGCGCTACTCTTGCGCCCTCGGGCGATGCACGTAGCTCACGCTTCTTCCCGCAGTCGGATGGGCCCGAACTTGTCGGGGTGGCGTGGCTTCGGATCGGCTTTGTCGTAGAACGCACGGATCGCGTCCATGTCCTTCTTCATGTCGCCACTCAGTTCGATGGGCGGGCCGAAGCCCCCCTCTTTCTTGGCGTAGTCCAAGAAACCGGGCAGTACGGGAACCTTGGCGCCCAAGGCAATCCGATAGAACCCAGACTTCCAGAAGTCCGTGCGCTTGCGAGTGCCTTCGGGCGGGATCGCCAAATAGAACTCGTCCCGGCGCTCGAACTCTTCGACCATGCTGCCCACCATGCCGTTGGGCTTGCTGCGGTCGATGGGCACGCCGCCCACTTTGCGGATCAAGATGCCAACGGGTGGCTTGCCCCAGTCGTCCTTCACCATCCAAGAGAGCTGGAGCCCAACGGACTTGGCGAGCAACACGAGCAACAATCCGTCCAAGTTGTCGGTGTGTGGCGTGGCCAAGCACACCGCGCGGCGCGGCGCCGGGACGTCGCCGACGTAGCGCCAGCCTCCGAGCGCCTTGAGGCCGGCGCGGGCAACGCGCGCTTCGATGGTCTTGGGTTGGGGGCGACCAGTCATCGCGCTTACACGGATACTCGAAGTTTGCCGCGAGCACCAACGACAATCCGCGCGGCTGCTGGGGCGAGGATGGGGTGCGGATGGGGTGCGGTACACTGCGCGCCATGGCATCGTCAAAGCTCCGCGTGGGTGTGCTCGGCGCGGGGGCCGTGGGCTGCTTCGTCGGCGGAAAGCTCGCGGCAGCGAAGGACGTGGACGTCGTCTTCCTGGGACGAGGGCGGCTGCAAGCTGAAATCCGCGCGTCTGGGTTGACGCTACGGGATCTCGCGGGGGTGGAAGCCCGCGTGCCTGTCTCGGAGATCGTGCGATGTGATCTTGTGCTGCGTCAAGAGCGGACACACCGCGGAGGTCGCCGAGTCCGTGCGAACCCTCCTGTCACCGCGAGCCCTGGTCGTGAGCTTGCAGAACGGTGTGAGCAACGCTTCCGCGCTGCGGGAGCGGCTCACCGAACAGACCGTGCTTGCCGGGATCGTCGCCTTCAACGTCGTGCCTCAGGGTGAGGGACGCTTTGAGCAGACGACCAAGGGTGGGCTCTTGCTGCAGGCGGCCGAGCACGCTCAACTGCAACGGCTGGTCGTCGCGTGTGAAGAGGCGGGCATCGGGATATCGACCCACGCGGATATCGTCCGGCACCAGTGGAGCAAGCTGCTGGTCAATCTGAACAACGCCGTGAGCGCTCTGTCTGACGTTCCCACTCAGCAGATGGTGCTGTCCGAGCGCTACCGACGCGTCATTGCCGCGCTCATGGTGGAGGGACTGACGGTGCTGAAGGCCGCCGGAGTGCGCCCGGCCGCCCTGCGTGGCATGCCGCTTGCGCTCTTGCCACGACTGTTGCGACTGCCGACGCCGCTGGTGCGTCTGGTGGCGCGTGCGCAGCTCGGAGCCAATCCCGAGGCCCGTTCGTCCATGTGGGAAGATCTGAATCGGGGGCGCCAGACTGAGGTCGAGTTTCTCAACGGTGAAATTGTCCGTTTGGCGGAGCAATGCGGGGTGCCGGCGCCACTGAATCAGCGCATGGTCGCGCTGGTCCATCGAGCTGAAGCCGCTGGGGCTGGATCCCCCAAGCTGGCAGCGGAGGCGCTGTTGGGACTGCAGAGCTAGGAACCCGTCGGGGCTCGCGAACCGCACGGACGTTTCGCCCTCAGCTCGAGTGCGGCGCGCTGCCCCAGCCATCCGCGGGAGTCGCGCCGCGGTAGTGGGTGGCTGTCAGTGGCAGGCTCAGCGCCAGCGGCCCGCCTGGGTCCGTGCGCAGTGCGGCGTGGGGTTGGGCGTTTGGCCAGGCGCAACGGTCGTGGTGCATGGAGTCTTCCAGGAGCGCGACCAGCGACAAGGGCAGGTGCCGCACCGCTTCGATCTCTTTGCGGATGGCGGGGTCCGTGCAGGTCTTCGCAATGGACCGCGCCAGCGCCGCATCCACCACCGGCTCGGGGTACGTCTGCTCGGCATCGCCGGGCTTGGGCGCATTTTGCTCCGTCCACGCTCCCGAATGTGGCGCTTCGCCATCGGCCAAGAACGGATCGATGGGACGGCCCAGGTGCCAGACCATGAAGTGCAGATGCGGCGGGACCCATGGGAAAAACGTCGTCATGTCGATTCCGGACGCGCCCGATAGCGCGATGGTTTCGCCTCGCGCGACGCGGCTGCCTATGGGCAACAGCGCACGCGACAGATGTGTGTACTGCGTCGCGAGCCCGGCGCCGTGGTCCACGGTCATGGTGAGCCCACCGCGCAGCCAGCGATCGCGGATCAGGGTCACCTCACCGGGCGCGGCAGCGACGATGGGCGTGGCGACCGGGCACACGAAATCCGTTCCGTCGTGTTCGTCGTAGGTGAGGCGCCCGCCGCGATAGTCCCGGCAGTTTCGCTTGGTCACGCGCTGCGAGTAGCGGCGCCCGCCGCCCACGCGATCGAAGAAGTTCATGATCCGGCTCAACCCATCCGCCGGGAGGCGACCGGCGTAGGCGACGAGGGAGAGGTCCGGGCGCAGGTGTTTGAGCGAGGAAAGTCCGAGCTGGAAGCCACCGCCCATGCGGCTGAGCACGGTGGTCAGGTCCGAGCGGACCTGCGGGATCGAGCGGATCCCAAAAATGTCCGCCAGCGGCGGTCGTTGCGTACGCTGTCCCTTGGCTTCCACGGGGGTTCGCCTAGCAGCTTCTGTGTCGCGGGGCACGCGGCACGTCGCGGGGGCGCGTTCGTGGCAGACTGCTGTGGTGCGTCTGTTCAAGATCCTGCCGACGGCCCTGTGGGAGGCACGCGCCGAAGTGCTGCCTACGGCGCCCATCGATCAGCATGATGGCTTCATGCACCTGAGCGCCGCCTGGCAGCTGCAGGAGACGGCGCAAAAGCATTTCTCGGGCCAACGGCATCTGACCTGGATCGCCCTCGACTCCGGGCAGATCGACCGGGCGGCGCTGCGCTGGGAGGTGTCCCGGGACGGCGCCTTGTTCCCCCATGTGTACGGCGCCGTGCCCCTGACGGCGGTGGTGCAGAGCGGCGAGCTGGTCGGGGATCGCCCAGGCGAGTTTGCATTCGGGCAAGACGTCACTGCCGACGAAGCGCGGCGACCCAGCGAGCGAAGCCTGGATTTCTCAGAAACCGACGATGCCCGCGTTCCGTTTGCCGCGCGCGTGGATGGCGCTGAGTGGCGAGTGCGTGTCAACGAGTTTCCCGAGGAGGCAACGCTGTATTCGCTGTTCATAGACGGAATGGAAGTCGAGCAACTCATGCATTGGCCGAAGGCCTGGCAGCGTCCGCGACTTCCTGGCAACGATGAGATCGAGCGCGGCACGTACGAGCGCGAGCTCGCGCACGCCTTCGACATGCGGCACGTCCGGCCCTCGAAACTCGTGAAGAAACCCTGAGCGGCGCTTACGGAGTGGAACTAAACCGTGCCCGGTGAATACGGTCTTCATCCCGGTGGAAGCGAAGAGCACCGCCTCCGTGTACGCTGTTGTCGTGGACCAGGGCGGTGCGCGGCAAAGTCTTGAACCGGGTCGAGAATTCAGCCCAGGCCTCCGGCGCGCGGTTCACGGATACGATGGGTTCCAATCGACCGGGACGGGGGTCAGTCGGGTTGTAGTCGTATCGTCGCCGAGTTGTGACTCCGTGTTGTGACCCCAACAAACAACGGCGCCAGTCTTTCGGCGGGCGCAGCTAAACGCGCCTCCAGCTGCGATTTCGATTGCGTCGTCCAGGCCGGCGACAGGTGCCGGGAGTGTTCGGTTGGTCGTCGTTCCGTCGCCTAGCTGACCGAAACGATTGTCTCCCCAACAGTACGCCATGCCCGACGCCGACACCGCGCAGCTGTGAAGGTCCCCGACCGCGACGTCCACTACGTCTGACAGTCCATCCGCGATCACGGGTTCGAGCGAGCTGGCCGCGGTGCCGAGCTGACCCGAGTCATTCTCGCCCCAACACCACGCCTGTCCGGAGTCCGCGGCGACGCAGGCGTGCGACATGCCCATGCTGATGGTTTTCACCGAGCCGAACGTTCCCAACGGAGAGGGAGGGCTGATTTTCGTGGAAATACTCACCCTTCCCCAACAGACCAGCTCGCCGGAGACTCGAGTTGCGCAGGTGGAGGCCCCTCCGGCTGCGATACGGACCGCGTCAACGATGCCATCGACCTCGACCGGCAGTGGCTCCCGAAAGCCCGCAGTGGCGTTGCCGAGGCGACCCTCGTTCTGGCCCCAACACTTGACCTTGCCACCGCCGTACACAGCACACGCGTGTGTGCCACCGACGGCGATCGCCGTGGCTTGCGTGAGGTTCGCAACCTGAACCACGGTACTTTTGGTCAGCTCCGATCCGTCGCCCAGCTGACCGGCCTGCCCCTCGCCGATGCAGTATCCGGCGCCGGAAGTGTCAACGGCACAGATCGATTTGGCTGTGGCATCCACGTCGACAATCTGTGACAAGTCCGGCATCTTCACCGGACTCTTCTGCGCACCGCCCAAAAAGGTCCCCCAAAGCCACACGTCACCGCTTTCGCTGAGCCCGCACGTGAAAGCCCCGCCGGTGGTCAAGCTCACTGCGTCATCACACGCGCTCTCAAGACAATTGCTGGCGATGCACACCGTGCCGCAGGCGCCGCAGTTGGATGGGTCCTGGTCGAGCTGCGTGCAGTGATCTCCACACTGGACGTAGTTCCCCCGGCAGTCGAGCGGAGGTACGCCCGCGCCATCGCTCCCGTCCGAGCAAGCGGCGTTGGCCATGGCAAAGACCAGCAGCAGGGTTCCATGCAAAGCAGCGCTGCGGGTCCCCAGGCACATATTCTTCACTCCACGCCCAACGTGAAGGCAGCTCCCACGGTCGCATTCGCGCTCTGCCCCCAAGAGCCACCGTTCGTCGTCCACGCGCCACCCACGCGCACATAAAGTGCGCCGCCGGCCGGGACCGTTGCGACGCACTCGTCGGGGCCAAGATCCCACTTCGTTGACGCGCACAGGCGCTTATCCAATGCCTTGTCGGCATAGACATATAGGTCGACGTCGCTGTTGGCGTCGTACAGGCGTACCTTGTGTGAGCTGCCGGCAGGCGCTGTTACCACGTAGTAGCTCGCCTTACTGTCGACCGTGCTGTAGCGGCCCAAGACGGGTGCTGACCCGAGTGAAACCGGCGTCGACGGTCCGCCTTCGGCTGGATAGCGGTGGGGGGGGACAAGCCCGTTCGCGAAAGGGTGCACGCCGATGACGAACGGCGTTCCATCCGTCGGCTGCGACACTTCGATCAGTAGCAAGGTGCTTGGGGCGACCGCGTCACAAAAAGGATCCGCGTGGCTTGGGCCGGCGTCGATCAGACAAAGCGGCGTATCAAGGCTGCCCGCAGCGGCGTCGAAGACCCTGAGTCTCGCGTCGGTGAGCACGCGGCGCAGGTCGATCAGGTAACGGGTACCGGAACTGACAGGCACTCGATAGTAGCTGGCGCCAATGCCGACGCGGCCTTGGTAGTTCATCGGAGCGGGTGCGAGGTCGACTGGCGCCGTCTGTGTGCCTTCGCTGCTGGTTTCCGTCAGGCTAAGCATATACTTGCTGCCGATCGGATCCAAAGCACCGACAGTCACGTGCACGCGATCGGTCGTCGGCTGAAAGCCGCACAGGCGGTAGTCGAAGCTGGAAGCCGTGGCGGCCTTCCCGCCGCACAAGCTCAAGTCCGGGCTGAGCGTCGCATCGGGTTCGAACACCCCCATCCCGATCTGGCTCGAACCCGAATAGCGCCACTTGGACATCAGCGCCCAGTACGTCTTGCCCGGTGTCACGGGAACCTCGTACCAACTCGGAGCGTCGGTCAACACGCTACCGTCGTGCTCGAGCACGGGCGGCGCTCCGAGCTTGAGAGGCGCGCCTTTGGTTCCTTGCGACTTCATCTCGTCCACGTGCAGAACGAACGTTGCGGGGTCGGGCGCCGCGGTCGCGCTCACTGCAATCCAAAGATACGCCGCTTCAGTGCCTTGAGCCACAGTCACAAAGCAGTGCTCCCGGCTCTTGCCCGGCCCGGCTGACGAGCACGCGCCTGTCGGGAAGCTGCCCGGGCTCTTGGCGACTGCAAGGTTCACGTCATCGATCAGATCCGTAAGCTCGATGTCATAGACAGAGCCGGGTTGCACTTCGACGCGGTAGTAGAGCGTCGAACCCGACATGGCTGTGCCGCTGGTTGAGACCGGCGCCGGCCCGAGGTCGATCGGGTCATGCGGCGAAGTCCCGAGTCCTCCGTCCAGCGTCGCCGCGTCGCCGCCTGCTCCCCCGGCGTCCGTCGTTCCCCCCCCGTTCCCGCCGGCGTCCAGCGTCTCACCCGCGTCGTTGCCGCCCGAGCAGTAGACGAGGACCCACGCCGTGCACAACAGCCCAAGCAGATTGACGACGGCCGAGCGTCGGCAAGTGGCCGTTACGAGAAGACCTCTATGGCTCATAGAAACTCACCATCACCCTGCTCGTCGAATCCAGCAGTTTAGCCCAGACGACAGCCAGGCGCCCCGACCGGTTCATCAGGAGACGCGCCTCCTGACCGAACATGCCTTCGGGCGTGCCCATCGCTCCGGGCGCCCCCCAACCGGACTTCGGATCGTGCCGGCGCATGGCGAAACGGCCGATTCCGTCGTGCCATCCGGCGACCGCCGTCCCGTCGCCCGCCATCGCCAGCTCAAACACCAGCACCCGGCGCGACTCGAGCACGACCTCCGGCTCCCAGCCCGAAGCGCCAGCCGGGCGGCGCGCCGCCACGATTTGTGGCTGCGTTCCCGCCGCATCAGCGTTGCGGGACCACATCGCCATCACGTTCCCGGTGGCGTCGGAAACCAACTTAACGGGCGTCGGCATGTAGCTCTCTGTCGTCAGCGTGGCATGGCCGCTCCATGTCGAGCCTGGCGCACGAGTGGCGGATACCAGACGCAGCGGACCGTTCGGATAGATCTCGCCTTCGTACCAGACGGCGACCGCCGTCCCGTCACCAGCGACGATGACCTCAAGATCGTGGACTTCGCTTGAGCCCGGCAGGCTGGCAACTTCCGTTTTGCCCCACTGCCCGCTGACTCGATCAAACTCGGCCGTAAGGATGCGGAAGGGCGAGAGCGGATCGGCGACATCTTCCTTCGGCCAGACAAGCAGAGGGTTGGCGTTCGATTGGAAGACCACGCAGGCTGGATCGTTAAAACCGGTCTCCTGATTCACTGGCTGCGGCACGCTCCACGTCGCAGACGTTGGTTCGAACCACGCTGCCGTGGTCGTCGACCCCTCGTGCCAAACTGAGACGGCGGCGCCGTCCTGACCGATGGCAACCGCGGGCTCGGGCAGTGAGCCTGAAAGCGCGCTCACCGGCTCGGGACCGGCCAACCACTGTCCCTGCTCGGCCGCGAATCGGTTCGTGTAGACCAAGCGGGGCGTCCCGACGTCGCCATGCTTGAACTGGACCCAACCCACGATCGCGTGGTCGACCCGGTTCGAAGCAAACGCCAGCTCAAACATCACGTCGAGCGGCCCTGCTTCGAGGAGTTCCGGTGAGCTCCAGCTCTTGCCGATGACATCGTATTGCGCCGCGAAAACGTCGTCGGAATCCCTCGTCTTGCCCTGCTGCCAGACGATCACGAGGTTGCCGTTGTCGAACAAGGCGCCGCGCAGCCCGTGAGCCTCGACGGTCGCGCCTTGGTCACTGATGACCGCAGTCTCGCTCCAGGCCGAGTGCTCTGCGCCGCCGCTACCGCCTGCTCCGCCCCCATTGCCGCTGCCGTCACCTCCGCAGCCAGCGACCAGCGCAGCCAACACTCGGAGCGTTGGGACTAGATCTCCCCGTCTGATCAAAACCAGCCTCCAAGGCAAGTCTATCATGGCGCTCAGGGATCTGTCCTTCGAGCCTAGGATCCGGGACTGCGTGCAGCGCAACCTTCGCTAGCGCGCGAGCGAAGGTGTGCCGAAGTCGCGCCGAAGCCGCATTACGACGACTTCTTTTACCTCCTCTTTCGTTTCCCACCCCGCCCCGTGCGTGTCGACTACTCGCAAGCTTGGGCCTTTCGATGCGGTGACCGCCCATTTCATGAACCCACTCACCACCTCGGTACAGAGCTTGCCGTCATTGTCGAGCGTCGCACGCAGCCCCCAGGGCAGGTGGACCGCTCCTGCGCTGGCGTGCGAAGCAGGCGCACTGCCCTGCCAGCGGGTCGGACTCGGCGCTATTGCTAACGTGCACCTGCACTCTCTGGTGCTCGACGGCGTGTACGTACACGAAGACAGCAACCCCCGCTCACCGCTGGAGTTCTTAGAGCTCGAAGCGCCGACTCGCGATGACATCGCCGAGGTTGCCGTGCGCGCGCAAGGTCTTCTCTACGCTCGCGGAGTCTGCAGGGTGCGGACAAAGCGTGCGTGTGAGGTATCGCGCGCGGCGAGACCGTCGAGACGATTGCCACGACAGAGATCGCATCGAAGCGGGCGACGGCGACGGGGAGTCGCCTTGGATCACAAGCAGATCCGGAAAACCGACGCTAATGGCGCGCTTCCAACAACACGTCGCCGGGCCACGGCGGGTTCGGCAACCTCATCGAGTCGGTCTCGCCTCAGTAGGGGAGCGAGCGCGCGGTCATTGGCTTGGGCGCGCGCGACACCGGCGGATACTTCTGGCCGCTCCACGCGAACACCACGATCGTTCGATCGACTAGTGGTTCCCGGTAGACGACCACGACGCGCGTGGGCACTTGCTGGAATTGCTCGGCGACGGGCCGTGCCACGGCTCTCGCCCTGCGGAAAGGGCGAGATGGTAAGAGAAGACTCGCGGCTCGCGCTGGGTGTAGTTCAGCGCCGCAGTCTTCGCCCAGGGATGCACTTCCTGCTCACCGCCGACGTGACCCGTGCGGTATTGCTGCGCCCTGCGGTGCTTGGTACAGCTTGCGGTGGGCGAACGCCAGACCCGCCGCAGGCGTACGACGCCACGGAAGCGTCGGCGAGCAGCAACGCTACTGCGGAAGGCCTTGCTACCGCCCCTTTCGATCACCGACATTCCAAAGCTGTTCGACGATCCCAACCACCCGCGACGGTCACGCCTGGCTCGATGCGCTTGAACACCGCTCTCAGGGTTCGGGGTCTGCGCGCCAGCTCGACGGCAGCCAGCGGGAATACGAATAGCGCAGAAGTCTCTCGACACATGCAGGCGCAGAGCAGCAGGCCCGCGGCGACCCAGGGCCAGCGTCGGAGTTGTGCCAGAAGCGCGGCCAAGGAAAACGAAAGGCCCATCAGCGCACCGCGCCCGGCCAGCGCCCACACCATCTGCGCGTGGATCGGGTGGACTGCGAAAATTCACTCATCCCCAATACGGTCGAGGCCCAAGACCAGCGATAGCCCTTTGGCCACCTGCCGCATGCGAGAAGCACTGAGTGTGCCCAGCACTTCCGTCACACGCGAGCGATCCACGGTACGGATCTGAGACACGTTCACGACGCTTGCGCGCGGAAGATTGGCCTCACCTTTGCGCAGGCGCACGTTTCCCGGCATCGCCGCGAGGCGAAGGTTCGACGTGATTGCGGCGACCACGGTCGTGTTGATCGCGCTGGCGTTGAAGCGATCGTCTTGGACTATTAGCGCAGGCCGTCGACCCGTCGGCTCTGAACCTTCCCCGCCAAAGCGGAACCAGATGACCTGTCCCTGGCGCATCACCAGCGCTCATCACCCCAGTTTGTCCCGACTTCGTCCATGGCGGCGGTTTCGGCCTGTTGCGAAGCCGCGAGCGGCTCGCTCGCGAAGATCGCGTTGAGCCGCCGAGTGATCTCCACGTCTCGCCGTGCGGAAGCGGCCGCCTGCAATAGGCGCGTGATGTACTTGCTCCGCGATTCGCCGCGTGCTCGCGCCGCGCGATCGATCTCCGCGAGCACCGCTTCCGGCACCGTAATGGCCGTCTTGATCTGAGCCATGGTATTTACATTCATACTACCGATCGCAAATACCGTCAATCCCACCTTGCCGCGCAGCGTCGAAGCACGAGGAACGGTTCAGAGATTGGACTCCAGTGCTTGGATCTCGGAGTAGCCCGCGCATTCGAACGCGTGCCGCGCAAATACTGCGCCGCGCAGCCGGGATCACCGCGCGGCTCCTCGCGCTCCCTAGCCCACCGGCGACGGGATTCTTCGCTCCGCGCTTCGCGAGGCTCGCCCGGGCTCGATCGCTTTCCGCTCTCGGGTTCGGTTTTTGCACCGCTGCGCCTTCGGCGGCAGGGCGCCGGCTTGATCCCGATCAATCGGATCAGCGCGGCCCATTGCTAGGCCCGAAAGAGAAAGCCCGGGTCCCTGCTTGCCTGCTTTCACGAAACGCTGGCTACGAAACGAGGGAGACGAGATGGCGGAAGACAACCAGGAAGAGGTCCTCGAAGAACATCGCCGGATCCAGCAGCTGCTCGGTCGGGTCGACGCTGCGGTACGGGAAGCCACCCCCGGTTCGGGTTGGTCGCTAGAACTCGCGGGAATGCTAGATGAAGTGGTCCGCCTGTTGAAGGCGCATTTCAGTGGTGAAGCTGAGTCCTCCTTCTTTAGGCAAATGCTGGAGACTGCGCCGCGGCTGTCGCCGCAGATCAACAAGCTGGTGCTGGAGCACTCCGGGATTCTCAAGGCCTTCACGGAAGGCGCCAAGCTCGCCAAGGAGCTAGATCCCGCTGACCGTGTGCAGTGCAAGGACTTACGTCGCAAGGTTCAGCTAGCGCTGGCCACGCTGAAGCGGCACGAAGCCGAAGAGAACGAGATGATCATGCAAGCCTATTGGGAAGACGTGGGAGTGGCTGATTAGGCCGCGATGTCTCTTGCTATTTTTCCTACGCGCCCGCGGCGTCTGTCCGTCGAAATGCGTTGCGCGTCCCAATCGCGACCAGCGCAAGCGCGCAATCGCTGCGTCTTGGGTCGATATCCGCGCAAAAGGAGAAAGTATTCAGAATGACCACCACCGCTTCGGTTCCGAGTGAACCACATGCTCCCACATCTGCACCCGTGATCCGAGCGCAGACGCTGGAGGTCAAGCAGCACGTCATCGAGATCGTATGTGACTCCGGTGAGGGAGCGCAAACGGCAGGGCAGCTGTTCGGAACGATCAGTGCCCGCATGGGCAACGGCGTCTGGACCGTGGAGATCATTCCCGCAGAGATCGAGCCGCCGTTGCGGTCGCGCTCGGGTGCCAGCGGTAATCGCATCCGCATTGGAAGCACGGAGATCACCAACATGGGCGACGAAGCGGATGTCGTCTTCGCGTTCAACGAACAGGTGCTCTACAGCCGTATCGACCTGGGCGCGCTGCGCGCGGGTAGCATCATCTTCCTGGAGAGCAAGTGGAAGGAAGATCCGCAGGAGTCCATTCGCAAGGAGTACGCGGAGGCGCTTCTGGATTTTCAGCAGCGCGGCTACGACGTGCGCGAGATCCCCATGGAGGACGAGTGCCTCAAGGTCGTTGCAGATGCGCGCCGCGGCAAGAACATGTGGGCGCTGGGCGTCTTGTGCGAGCTTTATGGTCACGAGATCGCGCAGGTGCTCGAAGAGGTGCAGCGAAAGTTCGCTAAGAAGGGTGAAAAGGTCATCGCCGCAAACGTCGCGCTCGTGCGGGGTGGCTATGAGTGGGCCGAGAATCACTTGGATGTGCGCTTCAACGTGCCCGCACGCAAGACCACTGAAGCCATGGTCGCCATGAACGGCAACCAAGCCGTGGCGCTTGGGATCCTGGCCAGCGGCATCGAGCTCTGCTCCATGTACCCAATTACGCCGGCCACTTCGGTCACGCACTACCTGGCGGCGACGATGTCGAAGTGTGGTGGCTTCATCCACCAGGCGGAGGACGAAATCGCGGCGATTGGCTTCGCCATTGGTGCTTCGTACGCCGGAAAAACCACGGTCACGGTCACGTCTGGCCCCGGTCTGGCCCTGAAGACGGAGTTCATCGGCCTGGCGGTGATGGCCGAGGTGCCTTTGGTGATCGTCAATGTGCAGCGCGGCGGCCCCTCAACGGGCCTGCCCACGCGCGTGGAGCAGGGCGACTTGCTCGCGGCACTGTACGGAGAACCGGGCGACGCACCGAAGATCGTCATCGCGCCAACGACCATTCCCGAGTGCTTCCACTTTATGATCACGGCCCGCAAGCTTGCCGAGGCGTTTCGGGGGCCGGTTATCGTCTTGACCGACGCGAACTTGGCGACGGGGCAGCAGCCCTTCGTCCGTCCGGAGGTACAAGATGAGTGGCTCGCTCCTCCTGTGGACCAGTCCGACTGGGATCCGGCGGTGGCCCCGTACCAGTGGGACCCAGACACCGGAGCGTCGGCGCGCCCCATCCCCGGGCAGCGCGGCGGTGAATACGTGCTCACAGGCTTGGCTCACGACGAGCGCAGCAAGGTTGCCTACGAGTCGGCGATCAACCAGCGCAGCATGGAGCACCGCAGTCGCAAGCTAGCGGTACTGCAGCAATCCCTGAAGCCACCCAAGGTTTACGGTGACGAGGACGGCGACCTGCTGGTCGTCAACTGGGGCTCAGCGCGCGGCGCGGTGGAGGAAGCCGTCGATCGTATCCGCGCGGATGGCCACAAGCTTGGTTCGGTGTCGCTGCGCTTCCTGCAACCGCTGGAGCCGGGTCTGGGGGAAATCTTCAAGCGCTACAAACGCGTGATGACCGTGGAGATCAACTACAGCGATCCCGTCGGCGCCCCCCACATTACCGAGGAAAACCGCCGCTACTCGCAGCTCGCCTGGTACCTGCGGGCGCGCACCTTGGTAGACGTCGATTGCTGGTCGCGAGTTCCTGGCATCCCGCTGCCGCCCGGAATGATCGAAGCAGAGCTGCGGCGGCGGCTAGCCAATGGCGCGAGTGCCTGAGAGGAATCAAAGATGCACGGTCTAAAATTGGATTGGGTGTGCGAAATGCCAGCACGGCATTTCGTGCTCGAAGACTATGAAGGTGCCACTCCACGCTGGTGTCCCGGGTGCGGCGACCACGCAGTGCTGACCGCGGTCCAGAAGCTCGTGCGCGACGAGCAACTCGAACCCGAGAAGATCGCGGTCGTCAGCGGGATTGGTTGTTCCAGTCGGTTCCCGCACTACATGAAGACCTACGGTTTTCACGGACTGCACGGGCGCGCGCTGCCTGTCGCGTGCGGCGTTCGCGCGCGGCGGCCGGATCTGCATGTGTTCGTAGCCACGGGGGACGGCGATTGTTGCGCTATCGGCACCGGGCACTGGATCCATGCCATCCGCTACAACATGAAGATGACCGTGATGATGTTTGACAACAACATCTATGGCTTGACCAAGATGCAGACGTCCCCAACTACGCGGGAAGGCTGGGCGTCCAATACGCACCCCGGGGGCTCTCCGCTCAGTCCGCTCAACCCGCTTTCGGTGATTCTCGGCATCACGAATGCGTCGTTCCTGGCACAGACCGTGGACTGGAACCCGGCCCACGTGATGTCGACCCTTGAGCAGGCTTACCACCACGAGGGGCTCAGCTTCGTGCGTATTTTGCAGCGCTGCCCCCACTACATGGACCACGTTTGGGACGACGTGCAGCAGGACCCGTCGAAGCTGCTGCTGCTCGAACACGCGAACGGAGTCCCGGTAGAGCCCGCGCTGAAGCGGCTCTTTCCGAACGCGACCAACCACGATCCTTCGGACCTCTCGGCGGCGCGTGAGGTTGCTGGGCGTGAAGACGTGATGCCAATCGGGCTTTTGTACCGCAACGAAAACCTCCAACGCTACGACCACGTCTCGACGCAGGGACTTGGGACACCGCCGGACGTTCGCATCAAGGCCGTGCAGGCGGCGATTGACCGCTTCCGCGTGTGAGAGGAGGCGGTCAAGATGCAAGCGACACCCCGCGGCGAAGCAGTCGGAGCTGGCGCGCAAGCGTCGAGCGCGCCTGTACGTGCCCCGTCGCCTTCTCCATTTCGCATCGAGTGCGGCGTCGGTGTGGTTGCCGAAGTCGAACGCAGCATCTGCGGCGTCGATGCCGTAGCCACCGACAAGCAGGCCGAGGGGCTCGCACTGGCTGGACAGCGTTCCGCGCGCGCCCTTTCCGAAACTGAGCCCGTGGCTATGCCGCGGGCCGCTTGGGTGCTGCACAAGGTTGGGATGCCCGCGCAGTTTGGCGCGTTCACCTTTGCCGCGGCGGATGCCCAGGAGGCCGCGGACCACAGCCTTGCGGCCCAGGTCCTGTGTGCGCTCACGGGAAGCGCTGCGCAATGCGTGGTCGGAGCCGGATTTGCTGCGCGTCCGTGGCAGTACCGGCCGTTGGCGAAAGAAGCGGTGGACGCTGCATTCGCACTCCAGCTGTCGTCAGTTTCGGACCGAGGTGCCGCGGCGGAGGCCGTGCTCGCCCACGTCTCGAGTGTGGCCGACCGCCCTTGCCTGGCGCTCCACGTGCAGCAGTCATCCCCAACGGAATGTGTTCTCGTTGCATACGGCGAGGACCGGGAGCGCGCGCTGGACATCGCCCACGTGCTTGCCAGCCAGGGTACTGCCGTCGGAACCATCGGGGTCGCCCAATTGCGCCCGTTCCCGGACGAAGCCCTCGCCGCCCTGCTGCGCGGCAAGCGCAACGTCGTGGTCATCGGTCGTGACGAGGGCTTCGCCGAAGACGTGGAACGCAGCGCCGCGCGCGCGCGTGACGGGCAACCCATTCACGTCCGGCGCGTGGACGGGCGACTGTCCGAGGTGCAGCGAGCGCTGGGCCTAGAGCAGCGCCCGGACGACGCGGATGCAGAACCTTGCGTGACGATAGGCGTCGCACCCGCAGGCCGTCGCGCCCAAGAGTTGCTGTTTTCCGCCCTGTCCAGAGTCGCGGAGCCCCTCACGGCGTTCGCCGTTCCCTCCGCCGCTGCTCTCGCGGCCGTGGGTCTTGGGCGTCGGCTTCCAGCACAGCCGCCAGGTGCCATCGATGTCGCGGTCGTTGCGCATCCCTCGCTGCTCGACGCGTCTCTCGCACTCAACGACGCTGCGCGGGTCATCTTGGTCCACGAGGCGGCCTCCGCAGACGAAGTGGTCGCGTCGTTTTCCCTGACCCAGCGTGCGTTGATCAAAGACAAAGGTCTCCGCGTCGACTGGTTGCCTGCGCCACAGGCGGATGCCGCTGCGGGGCCCGGGGCGGATTGGACGCTGCTCCAAGATGCCCTGCTCGAGGCTACGAATCCTTTGCTTTCGGCGCGGCTGGGCGTGGCGGAGTCAGCGCTCAAAGCCACCGGAATGGTGCGTCTCGATCCGACGCAGCCCGCAAAGCGGCGCGCCAAAGAGGTCGATTTTCGCGCTCCGCGAAAGCGTCCCCGCTTGCCCACGCAGCCCGCAGAACCCAAGGGTGCGTGGCGGCTCGCGCTGCGTCGCTTCCACCTCACGACCCATGGCGCCGCCGGAGCCACGGCGCTGCTGCCGCTGGCACCGGCGCTGGCGACTCCACTGCTGCGACACACGCAAAACCCGTATCCCCTCGTCGTCATGGCCGGGCAAGAACCGGAAATTGTGCCGTTTTCCGAGTTCCTTGCCCGCAGCGTCGAGGCCATGCAGAAGGCAGGCACGGCGCTTTCGATTCTCGTCGAACAGCAAGCCAGGCTCGTATTCGCCGCCCAGTCCGTCGTTGCGGAGCGGGGCACTTTGGAGCTGGCGGAGATGTTGGACGCCAGCTGTCAGCGCTTCAGCGCCGAGCTTTCTTTGAGCGAAAAGGCCTCCGCCACCCTCGGCGCCGAGCTCGACGCACTGCGGGCGCACGCGCGCATGCCGGGCCGCGTCCTTGGCCTTTCCCGCCCCGCGCATTTGGAGCTCTACGCGGCCGCGGTGTTGCCCGAACGTCGGCGGAGGCGCGCAGTGCTTGAAGCGGAGGTGCGAAGCCTGCACCAACGGCTTTCCGACATGTTGGCGGTGGACCAGAGCCACGACGCCGCGGCGCCGGAGCAGCTTGCGAAAAGCTTGGGCGCCACGGACTTCGTGGACCCCACGGCGTTTTCCCGCGTCGTGCAGAAGCGTCCGGGTTCCAAGCGCATGCCCAAGGAGCGACGCGCGCGGATCCAGTCCGCGTTGCAGACCCTGGGTACCTACTTGGAGCGCATGCGCGAGCTGCCCGAGCTGTTCCTGGTCAGCGCAGAACGCGCGGAGCTAGGACCCTGGCGCGTGCACTGGGTGGAGCATCCCAGCCCGTTGGGCGTGGCGGTTGGCTTGTTCGACGGGCTCGCCCGGGAGATCACGCCCGTACTTTCGGCGCTGCGCGTGGCGCGGCTGGAGGCCAACTCCCGCTATGACGCGTCGGTGCACGGCCCGGTGCTGGCGGAGTTCGACTGGACGCGCTTCGAAGACGCGGAGCTGCTCTGCCTTCCGCCTGTGCTCGCGGTCGAGGCGGCCGAGCACATTTGGCAGACCTCCCAGCGCGCGCTTTCGGACGTGATGCAGAGCGGCCGGCCGATCCACGTGGTCGTCGAAGAGGCTTTTGGGAGCGACGCGGAGCAGCACGCACCGGGCCTGGGATATGCGCTGGTTGCCCAGCGAGAAGCGGTGGTGGTGCAGACCACTTTGGCGCGCCCGGACCATTTCGTCCGTGGCTTGTCTTTGATTGCCAAAGCGCTGCGCCCAGCCGTGGCGGTGCTGGCGCCGTGCCCTGCGCCGGGACCGATGCCCAACTGGGTGCGTCTCGCGGCAGCGCATGCCGGGCGTGCGCTGCCGTGTTTTTGCTATGCGCCCGATCGCGGGCTGACTTGGGCCGAGAGCTTCGACATCGCCGGCAATCCCAGCGCGGAAACGTCTTGGGTGAGCTACGCGATCGATGCGGAAGACGACGCTGGGAACGCGCACGAAATCGTCGAGCACTTTACCTTCGCCCATGCCGCAGCGTTGGAGCTGGGCTACCGCCATCACTTCTGGGTCGTGCCGCCCGAAGCCTGGAGTGGTGAGCAGGTTCCCCTGCACGTCTATCTGGAAGAATTTCTCGGCGCTGAGAGCCCTGCGGTTCCGTTCCTGTGGATCACGGACGACGCCGGCAACATGGGGCGGGCGATCGTCTCGTCGGAGTTGGTAGCGGAGAGCCACCGACGGATGCGGCTCTGGCGCGCGCTCGAAGAGCTTGGCGGGGCACGCAACGAGTACGCACGGCGTGCCGCGAGCGAGGCGCGCGAAGTGGCCCGGGCCGAGGCCGACGCGCAGTTGCTCGCTCTCGAGACACGCCACGTCGCCGAACTCGCACGTGTGCGCGATGAGACGGCTGCCGAGGCGCTCGGGCGGCTAGCGCAAGTGCTCATGGACCCGGCGGCACTGGATTCGGCGACGGCGGCGATCGTCCCGGCGTCCGGCGGCGCTGTGGAAAAGACCGTCGTGCTGCCTATGCTGCCGCGTGACGACAGCGTCGAGGCGTCTCCCGTAACGGAACCGAGCCCGGCGCCCGCGGCAGAAGAAGAGGACGTTGTTTCGTTTTCGGACCCCTTCGTCGACACGGTGCTGTGCACGACGTGTAACGAGTGCACGAACATCAATCCGCAAATGTTCCAGTACAACAGCGACAAACAGGCGGTGATTACAGACCCCGCAGCGGGCACCTTTGCGCAGTTGGTCAAAGCCGCGGAGAAGTGTCCGGCCAAGTGCATCCATCCAGGAGCACCTCGAAAGGACGATCAGACTGCTACTTCCGATCTCGTTGCCCGCGCGGAGCCGTTCAACTGACGGGAGCTATCGAGGTGTTATTGAACGAAGTCTTGACTGCCGCTGGGATCATGTTCGGCGTCGCTTTGACTTTCGGGATCATCTTGGCGATCGCGAATCGAAAACTCCGCGTCGAAGAAGACCCGCGCATCGACGAGGTCGAATCGATGCTGCCCGGCACGAACTGCGGCGCCTGCGGCCAGCCCGGCTGTCGCGCCTTTGCCGAAGTCGTCGTGGCAGGCAGCCAGCAGGCCAGCGGTTGCACGGTCAGCAGTCCCGACGGTATCAGCGACATTGCCAGCTTCTTGGGAGTGGATGCCGGCGCGCGGGAAAAGCGCGTCGCACGGCTACACTGCGCGGGCGGCAAATCCTCCGTGCGTCGCCTCGCGAAGTACGACGGCCTGCGCTCTTGCCGCGCGGCGTTCGTGGTCAATGGCGGTGGCCGCGCATGTGCGTGGGGCTGCTTGGGCATGGCGGATTGCGAGGTCGCGTGCACCTTCGACGCGATCCGCATGAACGACGAAGACCTGCCCCAGGTGGACGTGGACAAGTGCACGGCTTGCAACGACTGTGTGGACGCTTGCCCACTGGACCTATTCACCATCGAACCGCTCGAAAATCAGATCGTCGTGCAATGCGCCAGCCCGCTTGCCGGGTCCGCCGCGACGAGCGCGTGTGCGGTGGCATGTGACGCGTGCGGTCGCTGCGCTTTGGACGCACCTGATGGAGCCATCGTGATGGAAGGTGGACTCCCAAAACTCATGAGCCCGTCGCGACTGAATGTCAGTTGCACGTTGCGCTGTCCCACAGGGGCGATTCTGTCAGTGCCCGGTAGTCAGTTTCAGCGTCGAAAGCTCAAGGTGGTGGCATGAGTAGCTGGTCACAGCTCGCGGCAAATTGGATCAAACGACTCGGCGCCGTGGCGTCGCCCTCCGCGCAGCCGGTGGCCGCTCCGCGCTCTGTGGTCACCGGCGCGCACGCCTTGCTCGCGGTCGAGGCTCTGGGCAGCGAGCGCATCGTGCGGGATCTGACCGCGGGGGAGACGCGCCCTTCGGGTGCACGGAGCCTGGGGCAGAACGCTTTCGGCGCGAGCGTACAGGAATGGGTCGGGGACGACGCGGCCGCGAGCCTGGCCGCGGCCATGGGCTCGGCTCTGGGCGGACAGCGCGCTGCGGTATTGCTATCGGAGGGCAGCTTGGCCGCGTGCCACGCCGTCATCGCTGCGGCGGCTTTGCGCCGCGTGCCATTGGTGGTGCACGCGGTCAGTTCCGCGGATACCGGATCGGCCGCGAGCTATGCGGCGCGTGGGCATAGCCCGTACCATGCGCTAGCAGATACTGGTGCCGTCCTCGCCTTCGCCGAGGATGCGCAGCAAGCGGTGGACAAGGCGCTGATTGCCAGGCGCGTGGCGGAGCGCAGCCTGACCCTTGGCGTCGTGGCGATGGACGGTCCCGAGACAGCGTGGGCGCCGGCCAGCGTGCAGCTCCCGGATGCGCGGCTGATCCAGGCGTATCTCGGGGCCCCGGGCGATAGCATTGAAGTGCCCACCGCGGAGCAGCGCTTTCTGTTTGGGGAGCGACGGCGTCGCGTTCCGCGCTGGTTCGATCCGGATCGGCCGGCGGCGCACGGCATGCAGCAAAGCGGTCGGGAGCTTGCGGTGGCACTTGCGGGTCAGCGGGAGTTCGTGGGCAAACCTGTGCTGGAAGTTCTGCGCGAGAGCCTCGCCGACTTCGAACGTGCCACCGGTCGGAAACATGGTCTGATCTCTCGCTACCGCATGGACAAGGCGGACCACGTGATCGTGGCGCAGGGCTCCGCGCTCGGGGCGCTGCGTGCGCTCTCGGACTACCTGCATGCCGAACGCCGCCAGACGCTGGGTGTGCTCGGCATCGAGTGGTTGCGCCCCCTGGATGGAGCCGCGATCCGCGAGGCGCTGGCGGAAGCAAAGAGTGTCGTCGTGCTGGAACGCAGCGCTGATCTGCTGACGGATGGTGGCCCGCTGTTCAGAGAGATCCAGAGTGCGTTGACGGAGCATCGCCCCCAGTTGCTGCACGCTGTCTACGGAGTGGGCGGACAGCCCCTTGCGAATTCGGAGCTCTTGTCGCTGTACGAATACATGCAAGTGGGAGGCGCCGGTCGTCGTGGGGTTTCTCTTGGCGTTTCGTTGCCCGAGCTGTCACAGGAGCACCCGCGCCGAGAAGCACTCGTGCAGCGCGTGCGTGCGGAGTTTCCGGAATTCGCCAAAGAGAGCCTCCGAAACGACCTGCTGCTCGACCTGCGTCCCAAGACGGCCAAGAGCGTGGCGATTTGGGCACGGGAGAGCGAATCTGCCGACCTCGACTTGGAGGCAGTGGCTCAGGACCTGGCGCAGTCGGTCGGCGAGCACCTCAAGAGCCGCGTGACCGTGGGCGAACAGGGCACCTGGTGCGCCCAGCTGACTGCTGCGCCGGAGCCGTTTCAGGATCCCGTTGGCATCGTGCACTTCGAAGCCGCCGTGCTCGCCACGCCGGAGCTGCCGGCAGCCATCAACCCGCTCGCCGGCTTGGCGCACGGCGCGCAAGTCTTGATGGCCAGTCCTCTGCCGGCGCCGGACCTGTGGCGCGAGTTGCCTGGCACCTGGCGCAAGGCGATCGTCGAACGCGAGCTGCGGGTGTTCGTCAGCGATGCGCCCCTGACGGAGCTGGTGGCTCACGTGCCGTTCTTGCTCGCGGCCGGGCAGCTGGCATCAGACGAACTCAGTGCCCTCGCGTGGCGTGACTATCCGCCGGCTGCCGACGTGACTCCGGAGCCACCTCTTGCGGTGCGCCGCTTCAAAAAGTCCCGCAGCGGCTACGACAACCTGCCCCGATTCTGGGCTGAGCATGCCATGCCACGTCGCGAGCGCGGCAGCGCGGAGCCGGCCCCAGATCCCTATGTATCGCTTTCGGCGGTTCCTTCGGCCACATCGAGTCTGTTCGAAGTTGCGGTGCACAAGAATCGTTTGCCGCTGATCGACATCGATCGCTGCGTCGGGTGCGGTGCGTGTTGGACGGCATGCCCGGACTCCGCCATCATGCCCGCGGTCATCGGGGTGGAGGCATTGCTCAACGCAGCTGCCGATCAAGCCGCGCAACCCGGGGCGCCGCGGGATCCGGTGGCGGACAAGTTGCGTCGTGCACATCGGCAGCTGGCCGTGCGCATCAACGGCAGCCTGGCCAAGGAAAAGCGCACGAGCCTAGACACAGCGCTGCTTCGCGAGTCCTACGCCTGGTTGGTGGAGCAAATGCGGGTCAGCGCCGAGGAGCGCCCGGCATTCGACGCCGCTTTTGAAGCGACTCTTGGCGTCGTCACGCAGTTGCCGTTCGCAACCACGGCGCCCTTCTTCCACGCGCCGCATGCGCAGCAAAAAGGCAGCGGGGACTTGCTTGGCTTGAGCGTGTCCCCGGCCGCATGCCAAGGCTGCGGCGGCTGCAGCGCGGTCTGTCCGGAGGAGGCGATTTCCGTGGGGCTACGTACGGAAACCGCAGTTGCGAGCGCCAGCGCCGGCTTTCGTGTGTGGGAACAGCTCCCGGATCCTTCTGGAGAAAGCATCGCCCGTGCGGCGTTGACTCCGGCGGTGGGCGCGCTGGCCGCCGTCATGAGTTCGCGACACACGTTGCTCGCCGTGACTGGCGGAGGAGGGCACGAACCGGGCTCGGGAGCTCGCGTCGGCGTACGGCTGGTTGCTGCGGTGACCGAGTACGAAAAGCAGCGTCGCTTCTTGGAGCATCTGGAGTTCCTAAAGGATTTGAGCAAGCGACTGAAAGACGCGCTGCGCGCATCCCTGGCCAAAGCACTTCCAAGCGACGACCTGGCGGCGCTGCAGCGCGCGCTCTCCAGCGTTCCTGACCACGCCGCGAACGTCGGCGCGCTGGTGCAGGCGCTCGCCTCCGCCGGCACTGCGTCCAGCGTGGACAGTCAGACCGCGCGACGCTTGGTGGCGCTAGCCACGCGTGTCGATGCCACCATGCACGACTTGCAGAGCGGTCAAGACGGACTTGGACGCTCGCGTTTCGGTCTCGTCATCGCGGGCAGTCCCCTTGCGGAATGGGCCGCTGAGTTTCCCCGCAATCCGTTCGCGGTCCCGGTTGTGGTGGACTTGACCAGCGAAGCCTTCGACTTGGCGCTTGGCCTCGCGGAGAGCTTGCTGACGCGCCACGCCGAACAAATCCAGCTGATCCGCCTCTCCGAGCTGGCGTTGACTGCGCCGCCCGAGGCGACATTTGCCGCTGCGGAGCAGGCGCCGCTGCATTGGCGCGCCTTGGACGCGCAGGAATTGGCGTCGTGCCCGGCGGTACTGGTGCTTGCCGGACCCGAGGCGTTTGCGGGCGCCCAAGCAGGGCTTGCACGGGTGCTCGCCTCCCGACTCCCGGTCAAAGTCGTGGTGCTCGACGGTCGCGAGCGTTGGCTGGGAGTGACGGACCCGGTGTTGCCGCTGGTCACGCAACGGCGCGCGTTCGTTCTTTCCTCGACCATCGCCCATCATGAGCACTTGTTCACGACGCTGTCGCAGGCGTTGCAGCACCCAGGTGCAGCCCTCGCCCATTTGTACACCCCCAGTCCGCGCCGCCATGGTTTCGACAGTGCGGACACCGTGGCGCGTGCCCGCGCGGCTGTGGACAGTCGCGTGCACCCGCTGTTCAGCTGGGATCCCGGCTCCGACGCGGATGCAGCGCCTCGGCTGTCTCTTGCCGGCAACCGCGCCGTCGACAGTCCGTGGTGCCCGAGCGCACTGGACGTGCCCGTCACGCCGGCACATTTCGCCCTCGGTGAGCGGCGCTTCGCGGAACACTTCGTGGCGCGGGACGGCGACGTTCTTGCGGTGGAGCAGTGGCTGCTGTCGTCCACTGCGGAGCGGTTCAAGACGGCACCGGTGGTGATCGCCGGAAGCGTCGAATGCGCGCTCGACCCCGCGCTATCCGATGCTGCGCTGGAGCGGCTGGAGAATTGGCGCACGCTGCAACAGCTTGCGGCGCTGGGCGCTCCGGCGGCCGCCGTCCACGACACCGAGGACGCAGGCGTCCACGAGCGCGCCCTGGACGAATTACGTCGAACGCACGAAGCGCAGCTCGCCGAGATCCGTGCCTCGCAGCTGGGCGACGCCACCGCGCGGCTCCGTAGCCGGCTGATCCAGCTTGCAGGCTACGGCGCTCGGCAACCCAAGGACGAGCCCTCATGACCGGACTGGCCGTGGCTCTTGGCGCCGAGCCCACATTCCGCCACGGAGTGCATCCGCCGGAGCGAAAAGAGCAGACGCACGCTCTGGCAATCGAGCGCATGCCCTTCGTGGAAGAGTATCTGCTCCCGCTCAACCAACACATCGGCGCGCCCTGCAAGCCCACGGTTCAGGTCGGGCAAAAGGTTCAGCGTGGGCAGATCATCGCCGAGCCTGGCGGCTTCGTTTCCGTGGCGCTGCATGCCCCGGTCAGCGGCAGCGTCACGGCCATCGAGCTGCGCCCGCACGCCAGCGGCAAGAAAGTGCCGACCATCGTGCTCAGCGCGGACGCATACTCGAGCCAGAAGGTCACGCCGCTCTCGGTACCAGATCCCAAAAGCGCGGACTCCAGCGACCTGCTCGATTGCATCCAGCACGGTGGCTTGGTCGGTTTGGGTGGCGCAGCCTTTCCAACCCACGTCAAGCTGTCGGTGCCCAAAGGCAAACGCGTTCAGTTCGTCATACTCAACGGCTGTGAATGTGAGCCATACCTGACGTGTGATCACCGTGTCATGAGTGAACGCGCGGACGCCGTCAAACGGGGTCTCGAGTGGATCATGCAGCTCACAAATGCCGAGCGAGGTTACATCGGCGTCGAGAACAACAAGCCCGACGCCATCGAGATCCTGCGCGCCACTGCGGGAAGCGACAGAGTGGAGATCGTTGCGCTGCAAGTGAAGTATCCCCAGGGCGCGGAGAAGATGCTGATCGACGCGATCTTGAAGAAGGAAGTGCCCAGCGGTGGGCTACCCCTGGACTTGGAAATCGTCGTGCAGAACGTCGGCACTGCCGCGGCGCTCGCCGATCTCTTCGAACGTGGCCAACCTCTGATCGAACGCGCTGTCACCATTACTGGCCCAGGGATCCGCCGCCCGCAGAACTTATTGGTGCCCATTGGGACTCCGGTGCAGGCCGTCATCGAGCACTGTGGTGGGCTCCTGCCTGACGCCAAGCAAGTGGTGCTGGGCGGGCCCATGATGGGCATGGCACAAAAGGACCTTTCCGTGCCCGTGATGAAAGGCACCAGCGGCATCTTGGTGCTGACCGAACTGCAGCAAGTCAGCCATGAGATGCCTTGCATCCGGTGCGGACGCTGCGTGGAGGCCTGTCCGATGTTCCTCAACCCCTCGCGCCTCGCGCAGCTCGCCCGGGCGGAGCGCACGGACGAACTTGGGAACTTCCACGTCCTGGATTGCTTCGAGTGCGCGAGTTGTTCGTATTCGTGCCCCTCGCACATTCCGTTGGTGCAGCTCATTCGTATGGGCAAGGCGCTGGTGCGTCAGAAGGACGCACGGTGAATAGTCGCCTCGAACAGCTGTCCATCACGACAGCGCCCTTCGTGCACGGCGCGCCGAGTACGCGACTCGTCATGCTCGAAGTGGTCGCTGCGACGCTGCCGGTCATCGCAGTGGCGAGCTACTACTTTGGCATCACCGCGCTCTTGCTAGTCGCCGTGACCAGCGTTGGGGCGGCGGGTACGGAGTGGCTCCTATCCGAGCGCAAGGGGCTCAGTACGTTGCGGGACGGCTCGGGGCTTTTGACCGGGATCTTGCTCGCCCTCACGTTGCCGCCCGCGATCCCCCTGTGGATGGCGTTTCTGGGCGGCGTCGTGGCGATCGCGTTGGGCAAGGCGATCTGGGGAGGTCTGGGGCGAAACCTATTCAATCCGGCCCTGGTCGGGCGCGCCTTTCTACAGGCGGCGTTTCCCGTGACCATGACGACTTGGGTGGCTTCCGGGCGCGGCTTTTGGCATTTAGAAACCAGCAGCTTCGCGGCGCCGTTGATGAAAGCCAAGGTGGACATCATCACTGCGGCCTCGCCCCTGGGGCTTGCGAAGTTCGAGCACCAAATCACCGAGCTGAAACCGCTGCTTTTGGGGAACGTCTCGGGATCCTTGGGCGAAACCGCCGGCGCCCTGTTGCTCTTGGTCGGGCTGTGGCTCGCCGCACGGCGCATCTTCGACTGGCGACTGATGCTGTCGACGCTGCTTTCCGTGCTCGTCTTTAGCGGGATCTTCTTTGCCATCGCACCAGAGAAATATCCCAATCCGCTGTTCATGCTTGGTTCCGGCGGGCTGCTTTTCGGTGCGGTGTTCATGGTCACCGATCCAGTCACGACTCCCATGACGTCCAAGGGAGCGTGGGTCTTCGGTGCGGGCGTTGGCGTGCTGGTTGTGCTGATCCGCCTGTTCGGCGGCTTGCCCGAAGGCGTGATGTACGCAATCCTGCTGATGAACAGCGTATCGCCGCTGATCGATCGCAAGACCCAGCCACGCAGGTTCGGAGGTTGAGGATGGCGGAGCACACGGAGCCGAGCTCACTACGCCTCGCTGGCAGTCTCGCCATCGCCGGGTTGATCTCCGGATTGATCTTGGTTTTCGTGTATCTGGCGACGAAGCCCCGCATCGAGCGCAACCGCGCCGAAGCCATGCGGGCGGCCATCTACAAGGTGCTGCCCGGCACCGACAGCATCGAGGCCTTCAAGTTGGACGCTTCGGGCCTAGCCGCCTTCGAGGGCAAGGCTGGCGCGCCAACCAAAGAGACCTTGGTGTATCGCGGTCGCGACGCGAACGACCGCGTCATCGGCTGGGCCGTGCCGGCTTCTGGTCCCGGTTTCCAGGACGACATCGTGCTGATCTACGGATTCGATCCGGCGCGGCAGGCGATCATCGGCATGGAAGTGCTCGAAAGCCGGGAGACGCCCGGCCTGGGCGACAAGATCGCCTTCGACGAAGCTTTCCGCGCGAACTTCAAGGAACTCAAGCTGGAGCCAAAGCTGGAGTTGGTGAAGAAGGGTGAAAAGACAGCGCCACACCAGGTCGACGCCATCACTGGCGCCACGATTTCGGCTCGCGCCGTGGTCAATATCCTAAGCAAGAGCACCGACGAGTGGGTGCCGCGGCTGAATGCGGCCGGAAAGCAGACCAGCGCCGTGCAGCCCCCCATGCGGGAGCGTACCGCCATGGGCAAAGGGAGGTGAGCATGGCGAGGAACGTCGAGAAGGCCGCCTGGCCAGAGTTCAGCAAGGGGCTGTGGCGCGAGAACCCCGTGTTCATTGCCGTGCTCGGCTTGTGTCCGGCCATGGCGGTGACCAACTCGCTCATGAACGGCTTGGTCATGGGCCTGGCGACCACGCTCGTGCTTTTGGGCTCGAGCACGCTGGTTTCCCTGCTGCGCCGGGTGATCCCCAAACCGGTACGCATCTCGGCGTACATCATCATCATCGCGACCTTCGTCACGAGCGTGGACTTCCTCCTCGCTGCTCTGATGCCGGAAGCGCACAAACAACTGGGCGCCTTCATCGCGCTGATCGTGGTCAACTGCATGATCCTAGGACGCGCCGAGGCCTTCGCGGCCAAGCAGCGCGTGGGCTTGGCCATCGCAGACGCCCTGGGTATGTCCGTCGGTTTCACCCTGGCGCTCGCCATGATCGGCGGCATTCGCGAGATCTTGGGCAGCGGAACCCTACTCGGTTTCCCGATCATGGGCAGCAGCTTCGAACCCTGGGCCATCATGGTCTTGCCCCCAGGCGGATTCCTGTCCTTGGGCGTGCTCCTCACGCTCTTTGCCTGGCTGAAAAAGCGCCGGGCCGCAAAGGTCTCGGCGGCACCGGCGCCCGCGCGCATCGAAGGCGAGGTGGTGTGATGGGCGACCTCGGCGAGCTGGCGTTCATCTTCGCTTCGGCCAGCGTGATCAACAACTTCACCCTCGCCTACTTTCTCGGCCTATGTCCGTTCTTCGGGGTGACGAGTCGTATCGATACGGCCTTCCGTCTTGGCCTCGCGAACATTTTCGTGCTGCTGATCACGTCCTTCGCGGCGTGGCTGCTCAACAGCTTCGTCCTGGAGCACGCGCCGTATCTACGCCTGATCAGCTTCATCGTCGTGATCGCCAGCACCGTGCAGTTCGTCGAAATGGCGATCAAGAAGCTGAGCCCCGCGTTGTTCCGCGCACTGGGGATCTTCCTGCCACTGATCACGACGAACTGCGCGATTCTCGGTCTGGCGTTGTTCCAAACCAGTCGCGGCTACGGATTGGTGCAGGGCTTGGTCTACGCCATCGGAGCGGGGGTCGGTCTGACCCTGGCACTGGTGATCATGGCCGGCATTCGTGAAGAAGCGGACATCAACGGCGTGCCCGACCTGGTGCGCGGCACGGCCATGAGCTTCTTCATTGCGGGCATTCTGTCCATGGCATTCATGGGCTTTGCGGGGCTGTTCTCCAATGCGTGAGTTGCGATCATGACGGAGCTTCTTGCGGTCTTGGGCTTGGGGCTGTTGTGCGGGGCGTGGGTGCTGATCCAGCGTCGGGCAGAAAAGGAAGGCTGCAGTGGGGGCGGGGGCTGTGGAGCCTGCGGGGGCGGCAAATGCAGCAAGAACGCTGTCGGCGATTCCGAGACATAGAGAGAAAGACCATGCCGCGTTTCAATCTAGAAGAAGTCCTGCGCTTTGCCGTTAACATTGAAAAGAACGGCGAGCGTTTTTACCGTGAGGCAGCCGGGCGCCTGACGGAGCCTCGGTCCAAGCAGCTGTTCCTGCATTTGGCGCGCGAAGAAGTCGGGCACGAACAGCTCTTCGCGCGGCTGTTGGATCGAGCCACGGAGGTGCAGCTGGATGTGCGACACAGCGAAGACTACCTTGCGTACTTACGCTCCTACGTCGACAATGTCGCCTTTCGGCACGCCGAGGCAGAGAAGCAGCTCGCTAAGGTGATCGACGAAGGCAGCGCTATCGAGTTTGCGATGCAGCGCGAGCAGGATTCGATCTTGTTCTATACGGAGCTGCGCGGCCTGTTGCCCGAGCAGGAGCGTGCGGCGATCGACGAAATTATCGACGAGGAACGCGCGCACTTCCAAGCCCTTGCGGATCTACAGAACAAGCGTCGCTCGTAGGCCACCGGTCGGACGCGCGCCAAAACTGCCTGCGCCGAACCGACATCCGGCCCCTGAGGCGCGCGGCTGCCCGACAGGCGGGTTTGCAGCGGTCCGGCGGCTGAGTTACCAGCACAGCCTGGGGCGCCAGTGAGCAAGACCGTCTTCGACTTCGAGGTGCGCACACTGGAGTGCGCGAGCTGCGGAGGGCCCATCGAGGCCCCGAAGCAGGGGGGGCACACGCGCTGCACCTACTGTGGAGCGACGAACGTCGTGGAGCGCCGCGCCGCCGACGAACGCGCCCACCGCAAGCCGTCCATGGCCGAGGAGGTCGCGCGGCTGTCACGGCTGAAGTCGCAGCTGCAGAGTCCGCTCTCCGGACATATCTACGACCTGGAACGGCGGCCCATGGACTTCGGTCACATCGACCCCATGGGCAGCTCGGGCTTTGCGCGCTTGAAGAGTATCTGGGATCAGGCCAAGAACGCCGCCGCAGCGCCTTCCGGAAGCGAACTGGATCGACGCCTGTGTTGGACCGCGCTGCGCTTGGCCGACCACTATCGACGCAATCGAGATGCCATCCACGCCCGGGCTGTGCTCGAGACGGCGCTCGATCGCGTCGGGGATGCCGGTTTGTGTAATTTGGTGCGCTGTCGCCTCGCCAGTGAGGCCGTGTTCGAGCGGGACTTGCCTTCAGCACACGGCTGGCTCGACGAGTGTGACGCCGCCCCGGAAGTCGTCGAGCTCGACAGTGCGTATCGTGAGTCCCTGGCGCGGATCAGAAACGCCGAACGCAATCCCAGCGCCGTGCTCGACGTGCTTGGCCGGCGCCATGGTGATATTCCGATCCAGAGTGCCTACGACTTTGAGACGTCTTTGCTGCGTATCCACGCGCTTGAGCTTAGCGGCGCCTTACAAGCCGCGAGCGAGGAGTTCGGCCGCGCCGGCGGCACGCACGGACTCAAAGAAGTCACGGCTGCTCTGACGAAGGCGGGACTCGCGCCGCAAACCCGAGCCCGCCAAGGCCAGCAGGACGCCGCACGCCAGCGCGCCATCGCGGGGTCCCTTGCCCGCGAGCGCGCAAACCTCGGTTCGACCCTGTCGGCGCTTGCGGCGTCGCTTTTCAAGGTGCCGTTCATCGCCGGAGCGCTGATGATCGCAGTCGCCATTCCGCGTTGTTCGCTGAACCGCGATCCACTCATGGGCGTGCAGGGCTATGCGTTGTGCCCGGAGGTCTGCCAGGGCTGCGAGGGCCCGATGTGGGTGTTCACGGAGTGGAACCAAACCGGGCCCGGTGAGTACAGCTCCGACGGTGCGGAGTATTTCTGCATGCCGCCCGCGCCGGCGCAGCCCGTGCGGGATCCGCGCTTTGAGATGAGCTGGGTGGCGGCGTTTGGATCCAGCTACGGACTGCTGCTCGCATTGTCTTTGCTGTTCGTGCCGCCGCTTGCCGTGGTGCGCTATCGTCGCTCTGCGCACAAGCGCCGCGAGCTGACCGCCAAGATCGACGCTATCTTGCGAGAGATCGGCGGCCCGGAGCCCGAAGCTAGCGGCAGATCTGCGCTCCCTGGCCTGGCCATCGCGGCCGGGTTCGTAGCGGCCGCCTTCGTCGTGGCGGCGGCGCTGACGTTCGTCGCGCTGTAGGCAGGAGTAAGCGGATACTGGCGCGCGTGCTGGGTCGCAGGCGCTCGGCCTTATTCGCCTGCAGGGCAACTCGGCACCTGCCTCGCGTCAATGACGGACTTGGGGCGGCGCTTCCAGTGTGAGACGCTAGGGTCGTCGTGTCGGAACCAGCCCCCGAACCGTCCGCGCTGTCGCCAGCTGTCGACGCCTACGAAGCCGAATACATGTCGGGGAGTGGGCAGGTGCTTCATCGCAGCAAGGTGGTCGCGCGCAAGCTGGCGGTCATGTTGCTCAGCTTGGGTGTGCTCATGGGCGTGTTTTCGGTGGCGTCTTTCACCTTCGCGCCGGTGTTTGCATCGGTGATGATTCTTGCCGGCGCGCTGTTCACGATCTTCTGCGGCTTGGGGCTCAGCGTGCTGCGCACCCATGTCACCTCGGAGGAGCTGCACGTGCAGTACGGCCTGTGGGGGCCGCGCGTGCCTATCGTCGCCATAACGGCCTGTAATGTGATCCCCTACGATTGGAAGCGTTTCGGCGGCTGGGGACTAAAGCGCTCCGTCGACGGCACCTGGGCCTACACGCCAACGCTGGTGGATCGCGTGGTGTCGATCGGCTGGACCGACGACAAGGGCAAGACGAAGAAGGCCGTTTTCGCCGCGAAGGATCCGGACGCAGTGGTTGCCGCGGTTCGTCGCGCGCGTGCGCTGGCGCCCGGAGCCGAAAAGGTGCGCGTTGCCGCCGGCGCCTCCACGACAGACGAGATCATCGACGCGGAGTTCGATGAGCGTGCGGAGCAAGCCAGCGCGCGTGCTGCAGGCGGCTCGCGAGACGACTGACTCGCTAGATCCCTCAGTCGCAGAGCGGATCTTTGCCGCCCAGGGGAAACCAGGCTGCGGTGGTGAGTTTGGACAGCATCGGTCCGGCGCGTCCGGGCAGCGCGCCGAAGCCGGCGTCCTTGATCGAGCCGCATAGCAAGCTCGTGCCGGCGCCTTCGGGCGCCCACTCGGGCGCGCTGCTCGGGTCCCAGCTTTCCAGGTTCAAGATCGCGAGGGTGGCGTAGGCAACTTGTTTGGCCTTGGCCAGTTCCAGCTCTACCCAAAACCCAAGTTCGAATCCTGCCAGGCTAATGATGTTCTTCAGGGCTTCGAGGACCTTCAAGCGCAGCTCCAGCTCTTCGGCGCCGCGGGTGGAGGTGCCGCCACCGGAGCCGTCGGGCAGCACCGCGCGCACGGTTCCCGTGGGCATGTGGACCGAGTAATAGGCCACGGGCGACGCGCTTTTGGGTACGAGCGCAATGTAAGCACTGCTTACATCGAAGTTGTAGCTGTCGGCGATGCGCTTCCATTCGGACGCATTGGCGGCATCTTTGAAGTGCGTGTCCAAGTCCTTCGCCAGCACGGCTTCCAGCGCTGCGCTGCCGAGCAAAGAAACGGTGCTGGTGCTGAACATGCCGGCTTCGTCGATGGCTTGGGCGGTAGTGCGCGCAAACGTGGTCTGCCATGCCGCGCTCGGCGTCTGCCCGACTGTGCGATACGGCGAGAAGGGCATCAGGTCGACATTGTCCTCAGACGTCGCGCCGAACTGCGGACGCCGACGGAACGCCGTCACGCGGGCGCCGGTGGGAAACGTAACCTCCGCGGCGTTCGCTGGGGAGAGCGGCATCGACAGCGCGAGCGCTTTGGCGGGCAGCGACGGCACGCCGGCCTGCCAAGCGTCGGCGAAGTCCTTGAGGTCGGCCCGGGTGTCCCAGGCGTCTTCGTGCGCCAGACGCGCCTGCAAGATGTCGTCCGCCAGTGCGCCCATCGTTGGCGCCGCACCTTCGAAGACCAAGGTGGTGGCGCCAAACAGCGCCGCGTGCACGGCGTCCGCGTCCAGCGCGGTGCCCGACTCCACGGCGGCCTCTGGTGCGATC
The DNA here is from genome assembly GCA_965369205.1 of uncultured Polyangiaceae bacterium. Lineage (GTDB taxonomy): Bacteria > Myxococcota_A > Polyangia > Polyangiales > Polyangiaceae > JACKEA01. The sequence continues at coordinate 49,513 of CBDUPW010000014.1, forward strand.
CCAGCCAGGGTGCGGGTCACTTCGCGACTTCCGACCTTCACCGTCAGGTACAGCCCCACCAAGGCCGGTGGGGGTGCGGCGCTGGGCGCCGCGGTATAGCTGCCTTGGTCCGTGGGCGTGGCGTTCTCTAGCGCCACGTCCAAGTTGCGTAGAGTCGGCCCGGTGCTCGGCGCGCGGTAACTGAACTCGTAGTTTGCCTTGAGCGCAGGCATATTGGAGCTGACCTGGGTGAGCGCGGCGGCGTGGTTTGCGACCGATGCGGCGGCTCCACCCACGGTGGCGACGGTGTCGTTCATGGTCGCGACCTCCGCGGGCAAGTCGGCGCCAGCGCCCAGGGACAGGAGCACCGCATTGCTTTGCAGCAGCGAGTTTGCGATCGCCGTGGTCTTGGTGTCCGTCGCCGCGAAGTCGCTGACCAGGATGATCATATCCGGTTCGCGCTGCACGCCAACCTGCAGCGCGCGCCAGACGCCGGAACCAACCGCGGGGCTGTCATCGTATTGTGCCTCGACCTCTGCCACCGTTTTCACGAAGGGGTGCCGGTCCGGTTGGTCGAGGGCGCCGACGGCCATTTCCGTGTTGGGCTCCGCGAGCACACTGCTCGCGATGCTCGTGACGAGGGGTTTTAGCTGTGCACCCAGGAACTGCGGAGCCACCGAACCCGAGCCGTCGAAGAGAAACAGCACTCTGCGCGCCGTCGATAGCGGGCGCAGCGAACCGTTCAGGCGCTTGCCCGCTTCCTCCACGTAAGCGTCGCGGGCGGAGAGTCCCGGGACGTGTGCGTTCGCTTTGTCCAGAGCGGCAAACTGCACTCGCACGCTGGGGAAGGTCTTGGCGTTGACCGAGACGACGGACAGCTTGTCGACTTTGGCAACCGCGTTTGGGTTGGCGGGGTCGTTGACCTTGACTCCGTTCATGGTCACGGTTCCGTCCGCGCTCCACACCAAGCGGTCCCCGCGCAGGGTGAAGGCGTCCCCGATCTGCGTCAGCTTGCTGCCTTGATCCGCGTTGAGATCACCGCCTTCGACGCTGAGCATGGGAATGAAAGTGGTGAGCTCTTCGACCTTCGCAGGCATGAGCTGAATGAAGGGCAGCGGCGGCCTGGCTTGCACGTTCACCCGGCGACCGATCAAGTCTTGAACGGTCCAAGTATTCTCGACAAGATCGATGGGGTCGTTGCGATCCGGACCGAAGGCCTTGCGTGCCCACAACTTGACCGTTGCCGGCGTCGTGGTCGCGGCGTTGGCCGAAAACGGATTGCTTTCGGCATAACTTTGGCCGAACACACCGTCAGAGACCGCGGGGTTCGCAAACTTCTCAGTGCCGTCAACCATCACGCTCACCACGGGAAAGTAGTGGTCCAGCAAGTTGGCAGGGTCGTCCAAGGTCGCGGGCGCCGTGACGAGCGCGGCCAGCTTCGAGGCCAGCGCTTTTGCCTGGCTACCGTCGGCGTCGACGAACGTGACGGGTTGCGCCGGCGCATCTACTCCACTCATGCCTGCCCAGCGGGCGCCTGCGTCGGCGGCGTTTTCGATTTGAAACGCGGGGCGCGCGACGCGCGGGAAAATGATCGCCAGGGAGCGCTTCGCAGGCTCGAGCTTGGCCTGCTCGACCTTTGCGACGAAGCCCGCCTTTTCGTACAGCGCCACCAAAAGATCGGCTTTGTCCCGGGGTGAGCCGGCCGCGCCGCGCAACGTGCCGCGTACGCCGTAGTAGCTGGCCAGGGTGACCGTCGTGCCGGAGATCGTGGGTGGCAGCGTTTGGATTTGGTCGCGCACGAACTCGTAGATCTTCGCGGCGTCTCCGGTAGCGACGACCGCTTCGGAGCGTGCGGTCAAGTGATCTGGGCTCTTGCGCACGGCTGCTTGTGCCTCGCGCCAAACGTCGAACCAGTCGCCGCTTTGGGCGCCCGCTGCACCGCCTGCTCCGGCCGAGCCTGCCGCACCACTTGCGCCCGCCGCGCCACCAGCGCCACCGCTGCTCGCGCGTGCGGAATCGTCGCCACCGCATCCGACGAGACAGCTCGCGATGCAGAGCGCAAGCGCGCCCGTTTTCGCGAGCGACGTGCGCCCAAGCGCATCAGTCTCCGAAGTTTGTACGCTGTCGCGCCCCGCGTGTGAGCGTTGCGCGACTGAAACTGGGGTGCGTGCGTGCATGATGCGGTTTCCTCCCTGCGAACGGCGTGCACTGGTTCGTACGTGATTTCGCCCAAGATCTCCGCCCGATCCCGAGGGAATTTAGGGTTTCTTCACGCTCTGTTCACGAAAAGCCGCTCAAGATTCTCAGCAAACTGAAACTTCGCAACTCCAGTGCAATGTGGTCGCCTGACTCAAGTCCCCGACCCAAGCGTAGATCATCAGCGTCACTTTGGTACCGACCGCCCGGATCGTCTGAACGCGCTGCACGACCTTGATCTGCTCTGCGCGGCGCTTTGGAGCACTTCGAGTTGCGTGAGCTACTTGGCTGCTCGTGTGCTTGCGCCGGTGATTCGTCCATCCCATCCGGACTCCTCACACAGGAGTCGATCAGCTGAGCCACTGACCGATACGCTCGCCCGGCCGGGCGAGTAGCCCGCTCACTCCCGCCATCATGGCATCTGTGCGCCGCAGAATCGGGAACCGAAGACCCTTGACGCCCCCCCCCAGTGCACACTCTACCCTATGAGCTACAATGCAAAGGTCCTTGCCGCGCTGCTTGGGCTCGCAGCCACGGCTTCAGTGCCTCAAGCAGGGGCCATCACGTTTTTCCGGCAATCGGCAGCGGCGGGCAGTCCCGAGCCGATGTACCAGTTCGATTTGGACCTCTCCAAATGCTTCCATACGTACGACAACGCCGTCCGGTTGTTTGGATGTGGCAACGCAACCTGGGTCTTGCGAGTCCCGACAAGGAACAACTCTGGCTCATACCTCTGGAATCCCTGGGTCGTTGCGCACGGCGGCCAGAAGGAGACGCTCTGTTTCAGGGCCAAGACCTACAGTTGGTATGGACTTTTTTCTGCTGCGACGCCGACAGACTGCATCCCAACGAACAACACCTCAAACCAGTGGTTCCTCGGCCAGGTGACGATGCCGCAGTACGGTACCGGAAAATTCGAAGCAGACTTCGCCACCACGGGGGCGGGCGTCGGCGATAACTCTGAATGGTTCGCCGCGGCGTGGGACTACAACTAGACCGGGAGTGTGCAAGATGAACAAGTTCACGTGGGGAGCGATCGGAGCGTTCGGGTTCGCGGCGTGCGCCGTATGGTCGAACCAATCGGCGCCACAAGAAGCGTTGGACGCTTCGGTGGTTCAACAAGCTGCAAGCGCTGTTCCGAGCGAGTCCACACCGGTGAGTGCCAGCTCAACCGAAGAGCCGCCCATGGTGGAACTCAAGTTTACGGACATTCCAGCTGAACCGGTTCCAGGACGCGCTCAGAAACTGGAACAGGAGTTCAAAGACGACTCCTTCAGCGGAAAAGAAGCGGCAGTCCAAGACGAAATCCGCGACGCTTTTTCAAGTACGGGGCGTTTCGCTGTCCAATCCCTAGAGTGCAAGGCCTCGCTGTGCCGGCTGACAGGAACGAGTCCGAGCCTTCGGGAACTCTCCCGCGCATGTGAACTCGTCAGCAGTTCCAAGGGCCTACCCTACGGGATGGCGCTCGTGCGGCACGACATCCATGCGGACAGTACGGTCACCGGACTAATCTTCATCGGTGTTGGCGACAACCCGAATGCACCGTAGATCAGCGTCGGCGCAGGCTCTGGCGCAGAGCGCACATGCCTTGCCGCGTCAACTCCAGTAGCCGGGCGTGCGGCAGCGTTGACGCTACCTGTTGCTGCGATCCGCACCTGTCTTCGAAGCTATTCAGTGGCTCCGCGTCGGGGTGCACGGCCGCGGTCAGTTGTTCCTGTTTGACGTATCCCAACGCGAAAAAGTGCACAATGTCGGACGCCAGCTGCCCGACGCAGAGGACTGGCGGGGCTAGTTGCATTTGAAGAGCGGAGCCAGCGGTGACAGCGGGCCGCCCACGGGCGACTGTGTGTTGTCGTACTTGGTCAGCTCGGTTTCCAAGACCGTTTGCACCTGCGCCAAGGTTTGGTCCTTCTTGTCGTTGGTGTCGTTCTCCGCCAAGCAGATGAACTTGTCTGCGCCACAGACCGTCATCGCTTCGCAACCCGGGGCCGCTGGACCAGCGGCCTGCAGCACCTTGTCGCCATAGGCGACGCGGCCGTCGACCATGACGAGGCGTACGGTTTGGGGTTTGGCTTTGAGCAGGTCGTCGTAGGGTGCGGCGATGCCACCGGAGATGACCGTGACGTCGGCGCGTTTGCCGACTTCCAGGCTGCCGAGCCATTGCTCGACTGCTAGGGCCTTGGCGGCGTCGATGGTCACCATCTTGAACAAGCGCTCCGGCGACAGGACGTCGCCGAATTTGGTGTTGTCCCAGTTGTCGGCGAAGCGCAGCTCTTCGAGCATGTTGAGGCCACCGCCCAGGGCCCAGTCGGGGGCCAGCGCGATGGTGGTGACGCCGGAGCTCATGGCCAGCGGAATGTTGGTGACTTCGCCGTACAGGTAGTCGTTCGACTTTGGCGACCAGATCAGCTTCATGCCGGCCGCGGCCATCTTGCCGAACTCGACAGCGGTCAGCCCTGTGCCGTGGGTGATGGCGGTCTCTTTGCTGATGAAGCAGCCGCTTTCTCGCGATTCCAGGGTGTCGAACTCTTTGCGTGAGGTTTCGTCGATACCCTCGGCGATGTGCACCACGTAGGCCGTGGTCGTGCCCGCTTTGATTGCGTCGCACGCGAGCTTGGCAGCGCCCGTGGACGGTACGGCAATGGACGTACGCACATTGTCTGTGGGAAGCCCATTTTGATTGGTATCGATGGTGCGCGCGGACGTGCCATAGCACTTGCGTACAGTGGCCCCCGGCGCGAGCAAGAATGCGGTGGTGCCGGCGATGATCGCCTTGGTTTCGGCCCATTTGGCCAGTTCGCAGCTCACGTTGGCGCCGGCGGAGACGGACTCCATATATTGCTTTGCGTCGACGACTGCGCCGTAGCGCGGCTCTGACGTGGGGTTCCACTGCGTGTGGTTCTTGAACAGCTTGCCGGCGTTCCAATCGTCTTCGTCGAAGATGTTGAACAGGCCGTGGTTGTGGGAGTCGATCAGACCCGGCATGATCACGCCGTTGGTTTGGATCACCGTGGCGCCTGCAGCGCCGGATTGCGCACTGCAGGACGCGGCGACGCAGGTGATCAGGTTGCCCTCGACGAGCACTTCGCCCATCAGCGGTCCGGTCGGTGCGAGTACGGCGCCTTGCAGCAAGAAGCGATCCGCGGCGCCGGGAGTGATGGTTGGAGGCACGCCGCCGCCGCTGCCACCTTGTCCACCGAGCCCGCCGCTGCCGCTACTGCCGCCCGTGCCGCCACCGACGCCCGCGCCGCCAGCGAGTCCGCCTTGTCCGCCGACGCCGGCGCCACCCGCGAGCCCACCCGCGCCGCCTAGCGTGCCGCCCGCGCCGCCGAGCTGCACGTAGCCCCCGGTGCCGCCGCCTCCATTTCCATCACTGCCGCACGCTGCGGTCGAAAACCCTGCCAACAAGCACCCCATCGACCAAGCAAGTTGCCGCATCGGTCCAATTTACCAGCGGAGCGATGGCTTTGCACGTCGGTCCCGGAGGGGCAGTACTGGCACTTTCGCGTCTTAGAGGGTATTGGGGGCGAGTCATGTCGGTTTCGACACCACTTCCACCGAAGAAAGACGTCGTCTTGGCGCTTTTGGAGAGCACCGACGTTTTTGTCCACCTGGACCCCCGGACCGAGAGCGTGAAGGTGCCCGCGTGGTTCAAACATCAGCCGCAATTGGTGTTGCAAATCGGCCTGAACATGCCTGTGCCGATCCCGGATCTGGAAGTTGATGACGACGCCGTGTCGTGCACGTTGAGTTTCAACCGCTCGCCCTTCTTCTGCTTCGTGCCGTGGCAGAGCGTGTATGCATTGGTCGGTGCGGACGGCCGCGCCATGGTGTGGCCCGAAGACGTTCCTCCCGAGGTCGCCGCGCAGGCCGCCAAGGTCGAGAAGAAGCTCGCAGCGCGTGGGCACCTGCACGCCGTGGGTAGCGAGGAGCTTGAGGTTGAAGACGAGGCCGATCCGCTTGCGGAGGAGCTAGCCAAAGCCGCGGGCGCCCACACCGAGCCCGAAGCGCCGATGCGTTCCGGCGCGCGCGCGTCCAAGCCGCCCGAGCCTGAGCCACCGCCCGAGCCTGAGCCACCGCCCGAGTCCCCCGGGGACGCAGATCCCGAAGGGTCAGAAGCGCCACCGGACAAGGGCCGTAAGTTGCCGCCCTACCTCCGCATTGTGAAGTAGCGCCCGGGACTCAGTCCGCGCTGGCGTCCGCTGCCCCATCGAACGCGGCGTCCGCTGCCCCATCGGACGCCGCGTCCGCTGCAGCTTCGGCGGTTGCATCCGCGGCGGCGTCGGTGCCGCCATCAGTCCCGGAGTCCGCGCCGGCTTGTCCCGCGTCTGTGCCGCCCTGGCCGCCACTGCCGCTCGCACCCGCTGAGCCGCCCTGGCCTCCGGCGCCGGCGTCCGTCGCCACGCAGGTGTAGGTCCCGTCCGCGATGTCACACGAATAGCCCGTGACGCAGCCGTGGAAGCTACAGTCCCCGATGCGGCAGTGACCGTTCTCGCCGCAAGTCTCGTTCAAGCCGCAATCGCCGGGGGCCGTGCAGGCGGTTCCGCCGCCGGTGCCGCCGGTGCCGCCGGTGCCGGTTTTGGGCACGTAGCACTCGCCGGTCGTCAGATCGCAGGCGCGATTCTGACCACAGTCGGCGCTGGTGGTGCAACCGTAGGGCTCTTCGGGGTAGATCGGGCAGCCCACCAGAATTAGGGGGGCAACCAAGGCAAGACTCATTGATAAGGCGCGTCGCATCGCTTACTCCGTTCACCAAGCAGACTGAGGTTAGCAAGCGATGTGCCTCAGACAAGGACCGCGACTTTGCGTGAAAAATGGCCTCTCTAGTGAAAACCCGTTCACGCCCTCGCCGAGAACGCCCTCGGATCGGGGGATCTCGCCGGATTTCCCCGTCGGATCCGCAGCGCGGGGGGCGCCCTAAGAAAACACGGTGCGCCCGCTTTGTCGTGCTAAGTTCCTGGCGTTTTCCAAGGTCTTTCTGAATGGACGTCCGCTGTGGTCGATGCGGCACTGAATACGAGTTCGACGACGCCCTCGTTTCCGAGCGCGGCACGACCGTCAAGTGCACCAATTGTGGGCATCAGTTCAAGGTGCGCCCACCAGACGCAGGTGCGGGCGCACCGGAACGCTGGGTCGTACGCACAGCAACGGGCCGCGAGCTCGTCTACACGTCGCTCCGGGAGCTGCAGCGTGGCATCGCGCAACGACAGGTAGGTCCCGAAGATCTGCTGTCGCGCGGTAATCAGCCGCCGCGTCCCTTGGGCAGCATTGCGGAGCTTGAACCGTTCTTCGTCACTCGCGCTGTGCCCGCGGTGGCCGGGGCGCAGAACCGGACGCTGGCGGGGGTTGCGCCTCCCGCGAACCCGGGAGCGAACCCGCTCACGCAGACCATGCCGCTGGAGTCGCGGGAACCGTCGCCCCAGACCAAGCCGTCCCCGGACGCGAAGGAGCAGCGACGCCCGCCGGCGGACACCTCGCCGGAAACCCCAGAGGCGATGGAGCAAGAACCGCCCACCTTGCCGCGCACGACGAAGCCCGCGGCGCGTGCTCCGGCGCCGGTGGCTGCGACGCCGGCTCCGGACCCGGCACTGACGCCCACGCCGAGTGCGGTGCGCGATGCGATGGCGTCGTTCTCAGACATGCCCGCAGGCGGGCCCCCGCCGAGTCTGGTCGGGTCCAGACGCGCGACCTCGCGTTGGATCATCGGCGTCGTGTTGGTGGGCATCGCCGCGCTTTTGGCCGTGACCGTGGGGCGCCGCTATTTGGAGGGATTTATCACCAAAGGCGAGGTGGCCGCCCAGCAGTCGGATGCGCGGGTGCAGGGCTTCTTGGCGAAGGCGGAGTCCCTTCTTGAAGAGGGCGACTACGAGGCCGCTCGGGAGCAGCTCGACAAGGCCTCGGCGCTTGCCGAAGCGGATCCGAAGGTGCTGTCTGCTCTCGTGCGCTTGGAAGCACTGCGCGCCGACCTCTTGTGGCTGCGGCTGCGCCTGCTGGATCCGGCGGACGAGCAAATCGTGAAGGCGACTCATCGCCAGCTGGGCAGCCGAGTCGGGCGCGCTGAGCAAGCATTGGAAAAAGCATTGCAGAGCGCCGCCGAAGACCCCGCCGTGCGCCGTGCGCAAGTTGATGTGCTTCGCCTTGCAGGCAAGTTGGATGAAGCGCGCGGGAAGGTCGCGCCCATCGCAGCGCAGGCCAGCGAGCCCGAGAACGCGTATGTGCTCGCGGCACTGGATTTGGCCGAGGCCTCACCGACCTGGGCGTCGGTGATTGAGCGATTGCGAACGGCATCCGCGGCGGAGCGTTCCTTCGGCCGCGCGCGCGCGGCGTTGGTTTACGCGCTGGTGCGCTCGGGTGACGCTCGGTCTGCGAAGACCGAGCTGGAAAAAGCCGGGCCGCGCGCCCAGACGAATGCACTCTTTGACGATCTGGGCGCCTTTGTCGCGCGCCACGAGAACGCTGCCGATGGCGGTGCGGATGCCCAATCCGAGGTCGCGACGGTCGATCCTTCGTCACTACCGGTGCTGGATACGTCTGCGTCTGGGGGCGAAGAGCAAGAGCTTGCGGGCGGCAACTTCCGCGCGCAGCTGAAGCAAGCCGGCAACGCGCTCAAGCATAACGAGCTCGACAAGGCCGAGCGTTTGTATCAGGCGGTGCTTGTGAAGCAGCCGGGCAATACCGAAGCGCTCTCGGGCCTGGGGGACGTGGCTCGCCTGCGACGGGATCCCGCCGCTGCCGAAAAGATGTACGAAAAGGTGCTGGAGAAGAACCCCAGCTATTTGCCTGCGATGATTGCCCAGGCGGACGCCAAATGGGATAGCGGTGATCGCAAGGGCGCACTGACCATCTACCGACGCGTGCTCGAGCAAGCGGGGCACAGCTCCAGCTACGGCCAGCGCGCATCCCAGCGCATCTCCCAAGGCGCCGGCCCGGACGAAATCGCCGGCGGCGGCACGAGCAAGCCTGCGGATGCGGCCGCAGCACCAAAACCGGAGCCGAAAGATCCCGATCCGGAACCTAAAGACGAAAAGCCGCACATTGACACCTCCGATCTGCCGGGGTTCGAGAAGTGATTGCACGGCTAAGCGCGGTCGCTTTCCTTTCGCTCTTGACGCTGACAGCCTGTGAAGGTCGGCCCCGGCCTGGCCCGGTTACCAAGACCAAACACTCCAGCGCATTTCTGAATCTTTCCACCAAGAAGGTCGTGGAGATCGACGTGTCCCGGGGCGCGCCGGAGGGCACGGACGGTGGGGGATTTTTTCCACTGCCCGCAAGTCGCACCTACACCGGCCTGGTGCGTGCTTTCGAACGCGCTCAGCGCGACCAAGACACCAAAGCGGTCTTCGTGCGTTTTGGGGGCGCGCGGCTCGGTTACGCCAAGAGCGAAGAGATCGCGCGCTTGATGGCCAGCTTGCGCGACGCCGGCAAACCCGTGGTCTGCCACGCGCACGCCCTCGACAACGCCGGCACCATGCTGGCGCTGCGCGGCTGCGACCGCTTGTGGCTCAGCCCCGCGGGGGAGATCGAAACCGTGGGCCTTGCGGGGCAGACGCTGTACTTCAGAGGTGCGCTGGACAAGTTCAAGATCCGCGCCGACTTCGTCAAAGCTGGGCGCTACAAAGCGGCGGTGGAGTCCTTCACGTCGGTCGGGCCGAGTGAAGATTCGCGCGAGAGCCTGCTCGGCGTCTTGCGTTCGATCCGTCGCAGCTGGCTCGACACGACCAAGAAGACGACCCGCAAGGTCAAGGACCTGGAAAAGAGCATGGAGCTGGGGCCTTGGAGCGCCAAAGAAGCTCTGCTACGCGGGTTCGTCGACGAGTTGGGTTACGAATCTGACGCCCTGGCCGACGCCAAGCAGCGGGCTGGCGCCGAGCGGGTGTCGACGTTATTCGGAAGTAGTTCGGCGCCGAAAGAAGGCCCGGACTTTGGCGAGTTGATTCGGATCCTTGCCGGTGGCGAAGAGGGCGCGGGGCGGCCCCACGTGGCGGTCGTCGTGGCCGAGGGCTCCATCACCATGGAGGGTGGCGGACTGCTCGGCGGAGGCGGCGGCATCACGGCGCGCGCCATGGAAAAGACTTTGCGGCGGCTGAAGCGGTCCGACTCTGTGAAAGCCGTCGTGCTGCGCATCGATTCGCCGGGAGGCTCCGCGCTCGCAAGCGACTTGATTTGGCACGAGCTGATGGAGCTCAAGAAGGAAAAGCCCGTGATCGTGTCCATCGGCGGCATGGCGGCAAGCGGCGGCTACTACCTCGCGTGCCCCGCGGATCGCATTTACGCCGAGCGCACCAGCATCGTCGGAAGCATTGGTGTCTTTGGCGGCAAGGTCGTATTCGGCGAGGCGCTCACGGAGTTTGGCGTGACGAGTGCCACGTTTCCGGCGAGCGACAATCCCGAAGCGCAACAGCGCGCGACCTATCTTTCTGGGTTGACGCGCTGGGATGAAAAGACGACGGCGCGTGTGCAGAAGAACGTGCTGGACACTTATGCGCTCTTTCTCGATCGCGTGGCGACTGGCCGCGGTCAGACCGTTGCAGAGGTGAAGAAGAGCGCCGAGGGACGCATCTGGAGCGGGACGCAGGGCCTCACGCGCAAGCTCGTCGATGAGCTGGGTGGCCTGACCGAGGCCATTGCCGAAGCGAAGAAGCGCGCCAGTCTCGATGAACGCGCACCCGTCGTGGTGGAGGGCGGCGGCGACGGAATTCTCGATGCGCTGCTTGTCGGTGAAAACGCCTCGGCACAAGAGATGGCATTCGCCGCAGCACGCGCCGCGGGAACTGAGCGCGCGCTCTCGGAACACGTGCCCCGGCAGTGGCGGCCCTTTTTGGGTTCGATTGCGCCCCTGGCCCAGGGGGAGCGCAGCGTGGCGGCGCTCCCGGTCGCGTTCGTTCTGCGCTGATTTCGCGTCTGGCGCCAATTGTCTTGACGATAGCTACGGGACGGGTAGCTTTCGCGTCCGTCCGCTGGGAGAGGTGACCGAGTGGCCGAAGGTACCCGCTTGCTAAGCGGGCGTAGGTCAAAAGCCTACCGAGGGTTCGAATCCCTCCCTCTCCGCAACCCAGAATGCAAACGAAGCTCGGCTCCGAGGGTGTGCTCGGCCCTGCGGGCACCCTCGCTCGGAAGTCGGGCCGGTCGTAACGGATAAAGGCTAGTGTGATCGA
>CBDUPW010000015.1:0-57909 GCA_965369205.1 uncultured Polyangiaceae bacterium
TGGAACTCTCTTCGACAGGAGTGACGGACGCGCCGGGTGCTCTCGTGGCGCGTCAAGGGCGCGTGCTGGCGGCACACTACCGCGACAGCCCGAGCGGCCCGCAGCTCTTTGGCAGCGCGCTGGCGTGCGAGTAGCGTCTCCTATCGCAGCGCGACAGGTGTCGTCCTCGCTCCGGACACGAAAGCGTGTTTCCGGCAGCCGGCGGCTGGAAAAAGCCTGGTACAGTGCGTGGCCATGAGCCTTGAGCTTTGGGTGAACGGCCAGCGGCTTGACGTGAGCGGTGCCGATCTGCATCAGCCGCTCTTGCACTTTCTTCGAGCGCGCGGACTGACCGGGACCAAAGAAGGCTGCGCCGAAGGCGAGTGCGGTGCTTGTGCGGTGGTGCTCGTGCGCAGTGACGCCGACGGCACGGCCCGCTTCGAACCCGTAAACAGTTGCCTGCTCTTGCTCGGTTCCGCGGTCGGCCAGGAAATCGTCACCGTCGAAGGCGTCGCCCAAGACGGCAAGTTGCACCCAGTGCAGCAGTCCATGGCCGAGCTGGGCGGTTCCCAGTGCGGCTACTGCACCCCTGGATTCGTGATGAGCATGTTCGCGGAGTACTACCGCAAGCAGCGCGACGCGTACGATCCCGAAGCCATCAGCGGCAACCTCTGCCGCTGCACCGGCTATCGGCCCATCCGGGACGCGGCCCGAGAAATGGGCACCCCAAGGGCGGACGACCCCCATTTGCGCCGCTTGCAGCTTGCGCCGCCCCAGCTCGCTCCAGTCGCTGACCCGCGGTTCGTACGCCCAACCCATCTTGCCGAGGCACTCGACTTGCTGCGACGGAATCCCAACGCGAGCCTCGTCGCCGGAGGCACGGACATCGCGGTCGACATCAATCAGCGCGCGGCGACCCACGACTTGCTGATCAGTCTCGAAAACGTCGCGGAGCTGCAGGAGCTTTCCTTTCGCGACAACTGCCTGCGCATTGGTGCTGGCGTCAGCCTGTCGGAAGTAGAACGACGCGTGCACGACCGCGTGCCCATGTTGCAGCAGTTGTTTCCGTTGTTTTCGTCACGATTGATCCGAAATCGCGCAACCCTAGGCGGCAATCTGGGCACGGCGTCGCCGATCGGCGATAGCCCCCCGGCCTTGCTGGCTCTGGATGCGGAGCTAGACCTGGCAAGCGCCGCGGGCACCCGCACCGTCGCCCTTTCGGACTTCTTCCTGGGCTACCGCAAGACCGCCCTGAAGCCCGGCGAGCTCATCGCGTGCGTGTCTATCCCGCTGCCGCTGCCACAGCTGCAGCGCTTCTACAAAGTCTCCAAACGAGTGCTGGACGACATCTCCACGGTGGCCGCAGGATTCAGCCTTCGCCTGGACGCCCAGGGACGGATCACGTCCGCCCGCCTTTGCTACGGCGGCGTGGCAGCCACTCCCGTGCGCGCACTCGAAGCAGAGAAGGCCCTGCTCGGCATGACCTGGAGCGCAGCCGCGTGTGCGGGCGCCCGGCCACTTTTGGAGCAAGCCTTTTCCCCCATGTCGGATCATCGCGGGAGTGCGAAGTATCGCCATGCCATGATCACGCGCCTGTTCGACAAGTTCCTGCACGAAACCAGCGCGCCGGCGCTTGCCACCGGCGCGTCTGTCTAGGCTACAGGTTTTCGAGCAGTAGTTTCAGCAGACCGGGCAGGTTGTCCGCGTGCACCCAGTGTCCTGCGTCTGCGAGAGTGTGTAGGTGGATCCGCGGCTGCGCCAGCGCCTGGACCCGCGCCAGGGCGTGGGGCGTCCAGCGGTCACCGTTTTCGGCACGCAGCAGGTGGACGTCAGGACCGGACGCCTGGGCTTCGAGAAACGCGATGGCATCCAAGTGGAAATAGTCGTCGGTCAGACCCTCGATCTGATCGAAATCGAAGACCCAAGTGAAGCCCGCGTCGCTTCGCTTCAGATTGGTGGTCAACCATTCGGCAACCCGTCCCGAGAGGCCTTGAGCGGCGAGCGCCGTCGCTACCGCTTTTCGGTCCGCCGCCGGCACGCGCACCGAGCGCAGCGCCGCCATGACCGAGGCCACGTCGCTTTGCGCGCGCCAATTCGGGTCTGTGTCCAGGCGGGTATCTAGGGTCCACACACGCTCACAACTGCCGAGCTGGTGCGCCAAAAGCAACGCGACCTTGCCGCCGAAAGAATGCCCGATGACAGTGTGTACCTTGCTCTGGGTCGTCTGCACGAGCGCTGCAACGGCATCCGCGCAGCCCCGCACGCTGTTCACGTGATCAGACTCACCGAGCTTGGGAGAATCGCCGTGCCCGGGCAGATCCACGAGCAGCGCACGCGTGCCCGGCAGCGCCTCGGTGAGAGCGCGCGCCAAACTGCGCAGGTTGCGTCCCGACGCGAGCAGCCCGTGCACCAGAACGATCGTGCGCCGCGCGTCACCCGAGCCAACGAAGGAATGCGCGAGGGTCACGCGCTTTTCGTAGTGACAAGCGTAGGAATTGGCAAGCGGGGCGTGCGTTCAACAGGTGGGGCAACCGCTGCACGGGCTCGCGCTGCAGCCGATGCTCGCCGGGCCCTTGAATCCGTTGCAGGAAAGCCCACAGTAGCCACCACCGCAGTTGAACTTGGTGTTCTCGTTGCAGGCGTGATCGTGAGCGTCGCATGTCAGGATGCAGGGGCCAGCGCCGCAGTTGATCGTGCGGTTCTTGCAGGCGTGATCCTGTTTGCACAGCACGTTGCAGGAAAGAGATGCGCCGCAATTGATGTCCATGCCTTCGCAGGCGCCATCACCATCGCAGCGGATGTTGCAGATCAGACCCGCGGGGCAATTGATCGCCTTGTTCTTGCATGCGTCTTTTCCGATGCAGGAAATCGTGCACACGCCCGCCGCGCAACTCGAACACTCCGCAGGTTTGGTCGCGGGGCAGCTCGGCGCCGGGACGCTGGAGGGACAGCTGCCACCTGTGCCCGCGCCGCCAGTCCCGACGACGCCGCCTGTGCCACCCGTGCCACCTGAGACGGCGCCACCCGTGCCGGCACCACCGCTAGCCGCGGTTCCTCCAGTGGCAGCCACGCCACCGGTGTTGGAGCCGGACGCGCCCGCAGTGCCCCCACTTGCTGCCCCTGTTCCTGCCGTGCCGCCCGCTCCCGCTGCTCCGCTGCTGCCCGCACCGCCAGCGATGCCGCCCGCTCCAAAGCCGCCCGTCGCGAAGCCGCCACCAGAGCCAATCAACCCGCCGCTGCCCACCGCCCCGGTACCGCCCGCGTCTTCGGGCGCGGCACCGGTGCCCGATTGGTCGATGCTGCACGCGCACAGCGTGCCAGCGACAAGTAGCAGCAGCGGAACGGACGATCTGTGGTGCATGGTTACTTGGGCACGTTGCAGGAGGGGTCGTTTTCGTCGATCAAGCCATCGCCATCGTCGTCGATCCCATTATTGCAGATTTCGACGACGCATTCATCGACCACGCAGTCGCAGTCGTCATCTTTGCCGTTTCCGCAAATCTCCTTGCTGCCGCAACTCTGCACGCAGTCGGCTTCGTCGGCCGTGCCGTCGCAATCGTTGTCCAGGCTGTCGCCGCAGATGTCGACGCACAAGCACTGCACGTCGGTATCCGTGTGCGTCCAGAACGCCCGGTGGTTGCCGTCCTCCACGCTCTGAAAGGGCGCCCAGAAACCCGAGTAACCCGGATCGCTGGCGGCCGGGTCGACGGCGGCGATCCAGATCTGGTCTTTCTTGTCGTCCGCGGGGCGCAGCGTCGCGTATTCGCGCAAGCTGGAATACGCCAGCCAGAAGATCCCAGGCTTCGTCGATGGCGCCCAGGTTGGCATCGAGTTGCCCAAGTCGATGAGACCGTCTTGGTTGTTCACGCGTTGGTTCAAGCGCGTGAGAGCCTTGGGTGTACCGCCGCTCGGAGCGATCAATTTCAAGACCGCAGTCTTGGCATCCTTGCTGCCACCCTGTGCATTGACAAACGCGATCCATTTGCTGTCCGGGCTCCAAGATGGGAAGAAGTTGTTGTCGTCGCCGCCAGCGCTGGGCACGATGACCTTGACGGTGCCCCAGTTGCCGCCGTTGTAGGGGATGAGTGCGATCTCGCCGTTGCTCACGCTCTTGCCGCTGGCCTTGGTGGCCATGGCCACCGCAACAGTGTCCCCAAGCGCGTTCCAATCTGGGTGGTTCGCCTGCTTGCCGGACGGCAGCGGGACCTCACCGTTGTTTGGCCCCACGGGGTTCCCGGTGTCTGAGTCCAGCAAGATGAGCTTGCCGTCAGAAGCAATGAGCAGCAGCTTGCCGTCCGGGGAAAACGTAGACCACGACATCTTGCGATCCGCCTGCCCCGAAGTTGGCAAAATGGTCTTGCGGTCGGGCACGGACGCCTGCCTCAGCTTTTCTCCTCCGTACCCGACTGCAAGCCTTTTGCCGTCTCGGGACAGCGTGTGGCACGCCACGCAGGTGTCCGCGTCGGCCGCCTGGGGATCTGTGTAGAACTTGACCGGAATGGGATCCGAAACCAGCGCCTTCATGACCCCAGCCGTTCCGGTGGACCAGTAGTAGATCGCCCCCTCGACCTCCGCGTCGCTGAAGAGCAGCGTGATGGGTTTGCTCTGCCACACTTTGGCTGGACTCGCCGTTTCTAGACCGGAGACCGTCCAGGTCACCGAGGCGCCGCGGTTGGACTCGGCGATCCAGTCCCATTGCTCCTCCGTCGGCTGCCAGTTCGGCGTGCTGGTGTACACCGTGACGGTGGTCTTGGGGCCGACGAATTCGAGCTGGAACAGATCGTTGCCCGTGCCTGCGCTCCACTCGTGATGGATGCGAGAGACGTTAATGGGAAACATGGTTTCGTGGTTCGGGTACACGACGGCTGGTTCTTTTGTCGGCTCTGTGCCCGTGGGCTGCGACGCGCCGGAGCCAAATAGACTGCTGGCGTTGCCCGGCGTGCCCGGCTCGTTGAACGCTTTGCTGCCGGTGTGGTTCGCGCATGGTTTGCCGCCACAGCCAGAGCCTGGGGTGCCCCCGGTACCCCCGATCCCGGCGCTTCCAGCAGCGCCGTCCAGACTGATGGTCCCGCCGCCGCCATCCGTGGCGCCGCCGCTGCCGCCCACGCCGCCCACGGTCGACGAGGACGAGTCGCCACCGCCACAGCCGTAGCCCAGTAGTCCCGCCAGGGTTAGCACCGCGCCCAGAGTCATGTGTCGCATCATCGAAGGATCTCCCGCATCACGACCCAAGTACCGTGAGCTCGACAAACGGCTCAGGGCGTAAGCTGGAACACCTTTGCCTACATGCACGTGAGCCTGATTTCGAGCTCGCGGTACTTGGTGGGGTACCCTGAAACCTATGCAGTCCGTTGCCCCGCCCGCTCTGGGCCCAGCCCCAAGTGACTCGGACTTGGTCGCTGCGGCGCGCGCTGGAGAGCCCTGGGCGGTGGACGCGCTCTTCCAACGCTATGCACCCATGGTCAACGGCCTCGCTCTACGCTTGATGGGACGTCGCGACGACGTCGATGATCTCGTGCAGGATTGCTTCGTCGAAGCCCTGAGCAATTGGAGGAAGCTACGCGAACCAAGTGCGTTTTCCGGTTGGCTGAAGTCTATCGTGGTGCATCGCACAGCCAAGCTGATCCGGCGGCGGCAGATCGCAGCAAAGATCGGACTTGGCAGGGCGCGCCTGACGATCGACGTCGATGCGCTGATCGCTCCGGCGGTGCCCGCCGACGTCGCCACCGAGCTGCGCGCGGTGTACCAACGCGTGCAAGGGCTGCCGGCGGACTTGAGAACGGTGCTGATCCTGCGTCGGGTAGAAGGCTATAGCCTCGACGAGATCGGCCAGATCACCCGGGTCTCACTAGCAACGGTGAAGCGCCGACTTGCTGCCGCTGAGCGCAGCATTCGCCGAGAGGACGGCAAGCTATGAGCTCGCGCCCCCCCAGCCACTTCATCAAGCCGGACCTGAGCGCCGCCACCTTGGAGCGGCAGCTGGAGCACATCCACGACCGCGTAGAACACCGCCGCGCGCGTCGCTTCGCGCCCTGGGCGCTGGCGGCCGCCGCTGCCGCCGTCGCACTGGTGCTCGGGGTGCTGTGGCAGAACTGGCCCGCGACCAACCGGACGGCGTCCAGCGCGGTAGTGGAGTTGGAGACCAGTGCCAGTGGTCAGGCCCTGACCCTGGCGGATGGATCCCGACTCGAGCTGGGTGCAAACACGCGCCTCGACCTGGCGGAAGCAAGCCCGATCCACACGCGTCTCGTGCTGGCCCGAGGTCGCGTCACCGCGGAAGTCACCCACGTGCCGACGCGGCGCTTTTCAGTGAGCGTCGCGGACTACGAAGTGCATGTGGTTGGCACGCGTTTCACGGTGGAGCGCGATGTAAGCAATGATGACATCAGCGTGCAGGTGGCGCGCGGAGAGGTGCAAGTGCGCCTGCCGGGAGGCGAACACGTTGCGGTACGCGCTGGGCAGCGCTGGTCGAAGGCAAGGCCCGACGTAGCGAGCGCCACAGCGGCTTCCGCGGCGGTGGTTGCGTCGGTCCAGCCCGCGGACGCACCGGAACTGCCGGACGCTGCCCACGCAGCCGACGCAAACAACGCTGCGGAATCCCCGGCGCCCAGCGCCGCGCCTGGAAAACCGCAAGCGCCGAGCGCGAAGGAGCTCTTCGACCGCGCGCAGCGCGCCCGGGCAGCGGGCAAGAACGCGGCGGCGGCAGCGGCGTTTCGCGAGCTGCGAACTCGCTACCCCGACGATCCGCGCGCCCCGTTGGCGGCCTTCGAGCTTGGACGCATCGAACTCGATGCCAAAAAGGATCCTAAAGCCGCTACCAAGGCGCTGGACGACGCCTTGAGCGCAACGCCGAAGGACGCGCCCTACCGCGAAGAAATCGAAGCGCGTCGGGTCGAGTCCCTAGGTGCCGCGGGTGACAAGAAGGGCTGTGCGGCCGCGCGTGCCGCATTCCTGCAGCGCTACCCCCATGGCATCCATCGCGCACGCGTAGCTCGAGCTTGTCAATGAGATCGCCATTCGTGGTGGCTGCGTGCGTGTGCCTGGCCACAGTCGCAGCCACACCCGCAGCGCCAGCGGCCGAGCAGAGCTGCCGCGGGCAACGCCCCTTCGTCGCCGTGCACGTGCCAGACACGCTGGGCGACCGCGGCTTTGGGGAGCAGGTCGTGGCGCAGCTGAACGCAAGCTTGGCCGCGCGCGGCATCGACGTCTGCCGCGACGCCGCACGAACTACCGTGCCAATTGCGCGGGTCGCGCTCGTGGCGGGGCGAGCAGATCGCGTGACGATCACCGTGGAAGCGCAGGATGCGGTGACGCGCAAGCGCGTTGCGCGGGATTTCGATCTGACCGCGCTCCCTCGGGACGCTTGGGCGCTGGCCCTCGCGGTCGGCGCAGACGAAATCCTGCGCGCCAGCTGGGCCGAGCTCGCGCTCCGAACCAAGCAGGACGACCGCGCGGCAGCGCCCGCGCCGGTGCAAAGCATCGTTGAGGAAGGCGTCGTTCCGGAGGAAGACCAGGCAGAGCGCGCGCTGACTCTGGGAGTCGCGGGGGTCGCGGATGCGTTCAGCGGTGGGCACACCCAGGTTGGAGTCGATCTGCGCGCTGCAGCCTACGTACTACCGCCTGTCTCGTTGGTGCTCAGCGCGGGCCTGCGCACCGGGCTGGCGGCAGAAAGCGAATCGGGAAGCGTGCGTTCGAACGCCAGCGTGCTTGGGATCGGAGGGAACGTGCTCGTGACTCCTGCGCAGGCAGCCGCGGGAGTCGAGCTGGGGCTGCGGGCACAGGTGCTGCGCTTGGAGTTCCGCGGCGAAGCCGAAGCCGGCGCTGGCGACAGCACCGCAAGCGCCACTGCAATCACGACCCTCGCAGCCTTCAGCGCCTTTTATGCGCCGGATCCGGCGTTGCGGCTATTCGTAGAAGTGTGCGCTGTGTATCCACTGCGGGCCGCGGCGGCCCGGGATGGCGACACCACAGCCACAGCCGTGGATGGCCTGGGCGGGAGCCTCGCGTTGGGGTTGGTCGGGGTGCTGTAGTGCGGCGACTCGTCTTGCTGGCGCTTGGGATTTTTGCCGCTGCCTGTGGGCGCGACGAAGTGCTCGTGCTGACTCCGCCCGCTGGCGCGCGCGATGCTGGCGTGGACGCCGCCCTAGACGCTGGCGCCGACGCGCTCGCCGAGGCCGCGGATGCTCCGACACCGGACACCGGCGATTGCAGCTTGCTGCCGACCGACCAGAAGTGCGCGGACCGCGACGAATGCTGCTCCGGCCTATGCGACTTGGACCCCACAGGCACGCTCACATGCCGTCCCGCAACGGGCTGCCTCGGCATCGGCGCGCTGTGCACGCACGCAGGCGCGTGTTGCTCACTCGCCTGCGAAACCGCCGGCGACGGCAGCAAGCGTTGCAGCCTGGGGCTGTGCGCCAGCACGAATAGCACGTGCGCCGACGACGCGGATTGCTGTGGCCACCGTTGTGACGGCGCCCAGTGCAGCAACAGCGAAGCGCTATGCGCCGCCGCTGGGGAGACCTGCGACAAGAACGAACAGTGCTGCTCCGGAAGCTGCGATACGCTGGCTACGGGGCAGCCTCGCTGCGCGCTGCTGCAGGCCTGCCGCGTGCGCGGGGAGACTTGCGTGGATTCCGCGGACTGTTGCAGCGGGCGCTGCGTGGAGCGCGGTAGTTTGGGTCTCTGCGAAGACCTGGCCCAGTGCACTTCGGCCGACGGCAAGCCGTGCTCGCGACAGGTCGGTGAGATCTGCAAAGACGACGGCGAGTGTTGTTCGCGTAAGTGTTCCAAGACGTCCCAGGGCCCGAAGCGGTGTGCCGCCACCGGCGGCTGTCGCGCGCGCTGCGAGATCTGCACGCAGGACGCCGAGTGCTGCACGCAGAAGTGCGTGCTGGGGGCGGACGGCGCGCGTCGCTGCGCGCCGCCCATTGCGTGCCTGCCCCTGGGTGAAATCTGTGACACGGAGGCTCAATGCTGCGCCGCGAGCAGCAAACCCAAGTGCGAGGACGACCCCAAGGGCGTCGGCGCCAAGCGCTGCTTCGACCCCAATGCACAGTGCATGAACGACGGCGCCGCGTGCACCCTGGCCAGCCAGTGCTGTGGCGGGCACTGCGTTCCAAACGGCGGCGCTCTGCGCTGCACTTCCACATGTGTGGCAGATGGAGCCGCGTGCACCATTCGCGCCGACTGCTGCGGGCAGTTCTCGGACTGCCTGGCCCTGGACGGGGAGCGAAAGTGCGCGCCCGTGATGCGCTGAGGGTTACTTCGCTGGGAGAGGATCGAGGCGCGCGGCTTCGCCCTGCTTCAAGTACACGCGATGCCCGGCGGGCAGCGTGACGGTTTCCGTGGTCAGATCCGCATTGGGCCAACGCACCGTGACTTCTGCCTCGCACGCGGCGCCGAGGCCGAAGTGCAGCACCATGTCGTGCTGGGCGCCGTAGTGCCCATAGCCGCCGCCGACTTCCTGGGTCTGCGTGATGTCCCCGGCTTTGACGCTGACCCGCGCGCCGACCGCAGAGCGATTCGTTCCCACAGCACCTTCCAGTCGGATCTGGAGGAAGTTGCCCTGCTCGCCCAAAACGTTCTCGAAGAAGCGCACGTTGGCCGTGTCGTAGCAGTTGTTGGGCGCCGTCACGTCGCAGCGTGCCCGGGAGTGGCCCACGATCACATCGAGATCGCCGTCTTGATCGAAGTCCGCGAACACCACGCCATGGCTGCGGTTGTGATCAATGCCATCGGCGATGGGCACTTCGGCAAAGTTCAGCTTGGAGCTCTGGTGATAAAGCAAGCCATGGTTCCCGGCGTAATCCGACGCGCCCACGTAAATGTCCGACCAGCCATCGTTGTCGAAGTCGAAGACCGCGTTCGTCATGTGGCCTTCGTCCCAGCTGACGGTCGCCTTGGTGACCTCCAGGCCCAGAGTCGCGTCGCCCGGTCGATCGAAACGCAGCGTGGGCTCGCCGCTGTTGACGAGCAACTCGCTGCCGTCCGAGCCTTGACCGGCCCACCAGTGCCGGATCTCACCGGTCAGTAGATCCATGTCGCCGTCGTTGTCGATGTCGGCGCAGGAAGTCGTGGCGCTGTTTCCGCCATTTCGAAATGCTTGACGGTCCTGGGTGTGATTCCAATTGGGCTGCGTGCAGGAGATCTGCGGCGCCGCGACCCCAACGCAGTCTTCGGCGCTCGGGTTCTGTTGGCAGAAGCAGCGGGCGAATTGATTGTCCTGCCACTGCTGATTCGTGTCGAAGGCGTAGCCAGAAGTCAGCGAAGCATTGCTGAACGCAGCGGCCGGCCCGGCGCCGGCGCCCACCCACAGGTGGTTCGGGGCGCGACCGTACGAAGCCGCCAAGAGCTCGGGGTTGCCGTCGCCATTCACGTCACAAGCAAGGCTCGACCAGGCGTTGCTGTGTGCGCGGGCGTCGTTCAGATCTGGGATCGAGCCCCAGGGCAGCGTGGTCAGCCCCACCTGGTCCGTGACCAGCACGAACCCGCCCTGGCCGTCTCCGCGGTACAGCCGATCTTGCTGCGGCGACGAGCCGATCCCGCCGAAGCCGTAGCTATTCTGTGGCACCCACAGATCCAAGGCGCCATCCCGATCATAGTCGACGAAGGTCACGCCCGCGGGGTGCGACGTCTCGCCGGCCGCGCGCGCCTGGCTCCCGTCTGGTCCGAAGCTGAACTTTCCGGTGCCGTCGCCCAGCATGAGTTCACTGGTCTCGCCCAGTGACTTCGTCGCGTCCGTCGTGTCGAGGGCGACAAATGCATCCTGGTCTCCGTCATTGTCGACGTCTGCAAACGCCATGACTTGGCCAGGGCGGCCTTTGGTGCCACTACTGTCCGTCCGCATCGCCAGCAGCCCGGAGCTCTGGGTCACATCTGTGAACGCCTTTGCGCCCGTGTTTCTCATTACGAACACGTTGCGCTTGCCACCGGGGGCGAAGTCGTCCGACGCAATGGCCGCGCGACGCACCACGATGTCCGGCCTGCCGTCACCGTCGATGTCCGCCACGCTGATGCGTTGACCCTCGACGCCCGTCAGCCCCCACTCCAGAGTGCGCTCCACGAAGGCCTGCGTGCCCGTCGTCCAACGCGTGCCCGCGTTACAGACGGGCGCGGGGCAATCCACGCAGCCGCCGCCCGAGCCACCTGACCCACCGACGCCGCCCACGCCGCCACTGCCACTGGTGCCGCCAGACGCGCCATCGGAACCACAGGCCACCGCGCCGAGCGCAAGCGCCGCCATGCCGCAGCCCCGAACAACCAAACCGAATCCCCGCAACTCCATGGCGCGCGGGACTACAGCGTTTTTTCCCATCCTGCAACCTGCCACGCAGCCGCAGCCAACGCCAAAGCGGCGCAAGCATTGAGATTTTCCCCCGGGCGCGCGGCAGCTTTTTGCCGCGGCGACCTTCCGATCGGGTGTGACAATGCTACCGTGTCGCTGTGAATCCGCTTGGCCGCGCCATCCCCCACGAGAGCGCCCGGGGCCACGTCACCGGCAGCGCGCTCTACACCGACGATCTGCACGTGCGCTACCAGGACGCCCTGCACTGCTGGCCGGTGTGTGTCGAACAGGCGCACGCCAAGGTGCGTGCCATCGATGCCAGCGCGGCGCTGGCCGCGAGCGGCGTGATCGCGGTGCTCACATCCGAAGACGTGCCAGGCAAGAACGAACTCGGTCCGTCGCGTCCCGACGAACCTCTGTTCCCGCACGAGGTCATGTTCCACGGCCACCCGGTTGCGTGGGTGGTTGCAGAGAGCGAGCTCGCGGCACGGCGCGCCGCCGCGCTGGTCCAAGTGCAGACCGAAGCACTCCCCGCCGTTCTCGGCATCGCACAGGCGCTCGCTGCAGATAGCTATTTGACCGATGAGCTCCGTATCCGGCGTGGAGAGCCCGAAACGGCCCTCGCAAATGCGCCGCACCAGGTGGAAGGGCAGCTCGAAATCGGCGGGCAAGAGCACGTCTATTTGGAAACCCAGGCCGCGCTGGCGGTCATGGACGAGTCCGGACACCTGTTGCTGCATTCCTCCACACAGCACCCGTCTGAGACCCAAGAGATCGTGGCGCGCGTGCTGGGCGTGCCAAAGAACGAAGTCACGGTGCAAATGCTGCGCATGGGTGGCGCGTTTGGCGGCAAGGAAGTGCAAGCCAATACCTGGGCCGCCGTGGCCGCGATCGCCGCACACAAGACCGGGCGCCCGGTGCGCGTCCGCCTGGACCGCCAGCGCGACATGGCGCTGACGGGCAAGCGTCATCCATTTCTAGGCAAATATCAGGTGGGTTTCGATGCGACGGGACGCATAATCGCAGCCAAATTCGAGCTCTACGCGGACGGCGGCTGGTGCTTGGATCTGACGGAACCCATCGTGTACCGGGCGATGTTTCACGTCGACAACGCCTACCACCTGCCCGCCGTTGAAGTCCTCGGCCGCGGCTTGCGTACACATTGCACCAGCCACACCGCCTTCCGCGGCTTCGGCGGTCCCCAAGGCATGCTCGTGATCGAGGAAGTCATGGACCACATCGCGCGCAGTCTGCACCTGGCGCCGGAAGATGTGCGCCGCCGTAACTTCTACAAAGAGGGCGATGAGACGCACTACGCCGAAGCCGTAAAAGACGCTGGGCGGCTCGAACGCATCTGGAGCGAACTGTTGGAATCCTCGGGCCTTCAAGCCCGCCGCGCCGAGATCGCAGCTTTCAACGCAGCGCACGGGGAGAGCAAGCGCGGCATTGCTATTACCCCCGTTAAGTTCGGCATTTCCTTCACGGCAACGTTCTACAACCAAGCCGGGGCCCTCGTGCTCGTCTACAAGGACGGAAGCGTGCAGGTGAATCACGGCGGCACGGAGATGGGACAGGGGCTACACACCAAGATGATGCAAGTGGCTGCACATACCCTAGGCGTGCCACTGTCCAGCGTGCGCTTGATGCCGACGCGCACGGACAAGGTACCCAATACATCCGCCACGGCCGCTTCCAGCGGATCCGACCTGAACGGAGCCGCCGTGCAGCGCGCGTGCGAAGCCATCCGGAATACCCTGGCTTCGGTCGCCAAGGAGCAGCTTGGCTGCGACGCAGCGGACGTGGCGTTCGAAGCTGGGCAAGTTTTCAATGCCCACAAGCCGGGGCAGCGGCTGGCTTTCGCCGATGTCTGCAAGAAGGCGTATTTCGCGCGGGTTCCATTGTTCGCTTCGGGCTACTACCGCACTCCCGAGATCCACTTTGACAAAGCATCCGGCACCGGCAAGCCGTTCCATTACTACGCTTACGGCGCCGCGGTGAGTGAAGTGGAAGTCGACGGCTTCACGGGAGCGTACTCGCTCAGGCGCGTCGACATCTTGCACGACGTGGGTAACTCGCTTTCGCCGTTGGTGGATCGCGGCCAGATTGAGGGCGGTTTCATTCAGGGCATGGGCTGGCTCACCTTAGAGGAACTGGTCTGGGACGAAAACGGCCGCTTCGCGACCCGAGGCCTATCGACCTACAAGCTCCCGGGGCTCGGCGAGTGCCCTGAGGTGTTCAACGTGCAGCTGCTGGAGAAAGCGGCGGAACCGGAAGTGGTCTACGGCAGCAAGGCAGTCGGAGAGCCACCCTTCATGCTGGCGATCAGTGTGCGGGAAGCGCTGCGCGACGCGGTGGCCGCCTTTGACGCACGCGCACGCACCAACCCAGTGGCGCTCGGGTGCCCGGCTACGCCGGAGGCAGTGTTCTTCGCCATCGAAGCGTTGCGGCATCCAGATGCCGCCGAAGAAGCAGCCCAGTGAAACAAGACCGGGCCCCGGATCCGCCGCGGCGACGGATGACTGGACTACTCTTCTTCACGGCGACGCCGACTGAAGACGTACCAAGCTCCCGCGCCTAGTGCTGCGACCAGCACGAGACTCACGATCAGCTGTGTGCTGTTTTGCCGCTCTTCGGCAGTGCGCATCTGCGCTTCCAGCCGCAGCCGTTCTTCGTCAAGCTCCCGGGTGACGGACTCGAGCTCTTGGCGCTTTTTGTCGACATCCGAGAGCTGCTGCTGGACGGACCCCGAATCCGCTAGAGCGGCGTCTGCGCCTGCCGCGAATCCCTCCGGGGGGAATGTGGCACCACCACCGTCTGCGCTTAGATCGATTGGTTTGCGAGCAAGGGCGACGCCGCAGAGCAAGACTGCGAAGGCAAACGCCGCAAGCGCTCCGAGCCGTTTCATGCCTCGCCGTACACTCGGGTCAGAGTTTTCGAGAAGCACGTCCTGGCCTCGTTCATTAGCGGTGCCCCATGCCCGCCAAGCTGGTGCGCGAACTCTAGCTCGCCCAACCGACGGTAGTCTTCTTCGAGCCTGCCATTCTTCTTGTTCTGAAACTTAACCCAGAATGGACCGACGTTGGCTTTGCCCAGAAAGCCAGCGCGTTTCATCACGAGCTTTGCCGCCAAGCTGCAGCCGTCCATGCTGGTCCAGTTCTGAACGCTGTCGCAGGTGATCAAGACGCCGCCTTCGCGCTCAAGCAGGAGCGCGCCCTCGGGGCGCTTGGCATTCTGAAAGCTGAACAGCTTGACGCCCGCGAAGGGCAGGTTGTTGTCGGTCAGCTCTTCGTCCGCTTTCAGGTCGCCGCTGAAACGCGTGCCAGGCATCGCCCACAGCTTCGCCTTGAAGCGGGACACATTGTACGGGTCATCCATGCCGTGGAACGCACCGATCTTGACGATGTGTTCGACTTTGCCGAGTTTCTCCAGTTCTGCTTCGGCATCCGCGTTCAACCGCACTGAGTTGATCAGCGAAAGACTCGTGCCGTCCCGAACGACGATCATGTTGCGGGGTAAACTAACCAAGAACCCACCCTTGAAGGTGCCCGTCACGACGAAAACATCGGGAAACACTTCCTGTAGCGGACCGTGCGGGAGTGCCTTTGCAAACTCAGCCATTCGCGGAGCATTGCAGAGCCGCGGGCCCGGAAACAAGCGGCTGGGCTCCCCGGGGCAAATCCTACGGTTTCGTGCACTTCAGGGACGAACTGCAGTCGTCGCTCTGGCAGTCACTGTCTTCGTCGCAGCTAGCGTTGTGCCCCCCCTGCTGTGCGCACGCACAGGCCTCGCAACGCCCGGATACGCAGTCGTCGTCAGCAGTGCATTCGGTGCACTTGTTGTAGGTGTTGCAGTCCTTGTAGTCGTCGCCGGGCTTGGGCCCACATTCATCGGTGGCGCAGTCGCTATCTTCATCGCAAGTTGCCCCGTTGCCCAGCAGCGGTTCGCACTTACACGCTTCGCAGCGCGCCGGGCTGCAGTCCCCGTCGTCGCGGCAGCCTGCGCACTTGTTGTACGTATTGCAGTCCCGGTGGTCGTCCCCGGGTTTTGGACCGCACTCCGCGCTCGTGCAATCGCTGTCTTCGTTGCAGCTCGCCCCATCTTGGACCGTAGACTGACAGGTGCACTCGTCGCAGCGCCCAGAGCTACAATCCGAGTTGGCGCGACACTCGGCGCATTTGTTGAATGTGTAGCAGTCCAGCGGTTTCGGCGCGGCCCCGGGACCGCACCAACCGGTGCAACACGTCGGGTCGCCGGTACACGTTGCCGCCACGCTGCTGCAGTTGCCTCCCGCGCCCCCGGTGCCGCCGGACCCGCCTGCGCCGGCCGACCCGCCCGCGCCGGACGCGCCGCCCGCGCCGCTGGACCCGCCCGCGCCGGCAGTGCCGCCCGCTCCGGACGCGCCGCCCGCGCCGGACGCGCCGCTAGAGCCGGACGCGCCGCCCGCGCTTCCCGCCGTGCCAGCATCCTCTTTCAGCCCACCGCTGCCTCCCGAGGCGACGTGCACGTCGGCGAAACTGCCGGCGCTGGCGTCGGCTGGGCCGCTCGGGCTACCGGCGCCCTCCGCGTCGAGGCTGCACTGGCCGAGTACTGGCAAGAGTGACAACGCCAATGCCGTCGTTGCAGCAGTGGCGGTCCACTTGGCAGCTGGCTTTCCCATCACAGCACAAAGTGTAGCCGAAAAGCGCGCCCGGCGGTGTCCTGCTCGTTCGCCCGCCGATTCGCTAGCGACGCCTCGATTCGCAGCTTGGCGCTACGGTTTGGCGCCGCCGCGGATCCAAGCTTGGATCTCCCGCATGCGCTGCAAGGTCAGCGCCGCATCTTCCGGGGGATCGAGATCTGGCTGGGCGCGCGGCATCGCATCGCCGCGCACGAACCACTCGCGTAGGCGTTGGGACTCGTCTTCCTGGTACAGGCAATCGCCGTTCTGGAGCGGCAAGTCGACGTAGCGCGTCTTGCAGTTGTCGGCGCCGAAGTTGGCTGGCTTGCGCAGGAGCTTGTAGAGCAGGTAGCTGTTGTCCGGGCGATTCGGATCGATGATCGGCAGGTTCACGCCGAAGCGCACGGGGTTTTCCAGCGGGACTCCCGCTTTGCCGGACAAATCCGTCTGGTGCGCGACCTTGCCGATGGCCGTGCTCCTCAAGCCCGCGACCGTTGCGAGATCGAGCCCCATGCGCGGCACGTCGGAATTCGCCGCTTCCGCCGCGTTGTGACAGGCGGCGTTGGCGCAGGTGCCAAACAGCGGCACGTCTGCCAATACCGGAGCCGGTTCCCGCTCCGGCGGCGACGGCCTGGAAGGCGGTTCGGCCCTCGCCGCGCGAAAATCGAATTTGAGGGGGATCGCGCCTTCGCTGAGGGGCGCTCCATCAAAGGCCTCAAGCCCGTAGCTCGACTCTTCGGAGGGAACGACGAACTCGACGGTGTACAGGGCTCCTGGCTGAAGCCAGGAGTTGTCTTGCCGCCGGAAGACCAAGACCCGCTCGACGACGTCGTACTCCGGCTGCAGAAAACCTGCGCCAACTTCCTCGCTGCCGCTGTACACGCGGATCGACTGGCGCACGGCAGTCGCAGGACGCAGGTAGCGATTGAAGCGCAGCAGGATTGGCGCGTCCCGCGGCACACCACAATCGTCGGGGCTGGTCGGAGTGCAGTCCACGCCCTGCTCGGGCGTGGGATACACTCCCACAAGCGATAGCGCTGGGCCGTAGGCAGGGTCGTGATCAGGGGTCCCCTGATCACAGCCCCAGAGTGCAAGGACGACGAACGACGACGCTAAGCGTCGCCGTACATTTTCAGTTGATCTCGAACCGTCGTCTCGTTGATTCCGTTGCGAATATGCTCTTTTAGGCAATCGGCGAGAGTGATGAGGAGGTCTTCGACCCCCTGCTCCTCGATGACCTTGTTCAAGAGTTGGCGGGCTTCTTTGCTGTCGTCCTCGCGAAGAAACTCCCGCACTTTCTCGACAGAGATATCCCCTTGAAAATCCAAGTAAATATTGGAGAGCAGGTACGTCGCTAGCTCCTTCAAAGGCGGCCTCCTTGGCGTCCGACCTCGAAGCGGCCGGGGGGCACACGCTATACCCGTGGGCCGAGCGGTGGTGCAAGCGGATATCACCGCCGACAGCCATTTCTCTGCGCCGACCCGGGGCTTTCGTGGGCATCAGCGACACTCCTGGAGCTGGGGATCCGAGGGATCGTGGCAGACCAGGCAGGGGCGTGCGTTCTTGCGCAGGGCACCGCTGCAGCGGTCCCGGAAGTTCCGGGGGTGCGGGTTGCTGCCCTGTCCGCCAAATCCGGAACCTGAACCGCGCCCCCCGACTCGTGCGGTCGCGTGGCAAATGGTGCATTCGCGCTCCGTGTGACAGCTGACACAGGCGTTGAGATTGCGCTGCGCCTCCCAAGCGTGGTGGCGCCCGGAGCGCGGCGGGTCCGTCCAGTCGCGCTTGGGCGGGTGGAAGCGACCGCGACCGGCGAAGTTCTCGTAGGGACCTGAAAGAGTCACACCCGCACGTTGGTGGCAGCCGAGGCAAAAGGACTGTTGTTTGTGACAGCTGGTACAACTGGGGTTGTTCTGGCGAGCAGCCATGGGGTGCATGCTGATCCAGTCGTTGGGATGTACCTTGCGCGGGCGGACCCGGCCGTCGTGACAGTCCGTGCAGTAGCGCTCCGAGTGACAGCTCGCGCACATCTTGCTGTCGTTGCCCGCCACCTGTTTGTGCCGCTCAATCCAGTCTGCGCTGTGTCCAGCGTCGTGCAGCCAACGTGGGGGAACCAGCTTGCCCGACGCGAATTCCGTCTTCATCAAACCGCCGCGCTCGGTCAAGTGGCAGTTCTCACATCCACCCTTGGCTTTGCCGTTAGCCGGCGCCGGCATCTGGTGGCACGAGAAACAACCACGCATGCGCGGAAGTTGGTCGCGGGTCGCGAGCTCAATGTTCTCGACGTTGCCGTGGCATTGGGCGCAGCCGATATTGCGCTTGAAGTGCACCGCGTGGTTCATCTTCAGATTCGGTTGCGGCAGCTCGAAGCGCGCCACTTTGTTACCGTCGCCCGCTTTGTACCCAATGTGACAGAAGCCGCATTGGCTCATCAGTTCGGCGCCGTCCGCCTGGACGCTATTCAGATCCCTGTGATCGCTGCCGTGACACGCATCGCAGCGGGTTGCCGGGGGCAACAACCTGTCCGCACTCTTCCGACTGGTCTTCGCACCGTCGTGGCAGGCGGTGCACACAATACCGAGTTCTTTGACGTGTTTTTTGTGGTTGAAGCGGATCGTGATCTTCTGGGGTGGGAAGATCGCGGGGCTGGGACCACCATCGTCCGCGAAAGCCCCGGGAGGGCGATCGGAAAGCGGCACTGCGACGCCGCCGGGCAGCGGCGCTAGGCCGTGCACCGGGCGGGGAGCCGCGGGCGCGGAGGGCTGCGCGGCAAGCTCAGACTCCGCCTTCGGCTTGGCACCCGCATCGGGCATCTCGGTCAGCGCCGCAAACAGCAGCGCAACCACGCACGCCAGTGTGGGCAGCCAACTGGACAGTGTGCGACCGTTCAATTGAGCACCGTGAAATCCAAGGTTGCCAACATGCGGAAGCGCTGGCCAACGAGCCGATTCATGGCGTGCTCCCACTCGACACCCACGCGCGTGCGCTCGAAGAGTGAGTAGCCGCCGCCAACGACGTAGGAGAAGCTCGTCGCGTCGCGACTCGGGCGCAAGGCGTCATCCCAATCATACAGAGACAAGATGACCGACGCGTCGTACCGCCCGTCGAAACTCTGCCGAGTGGTGACGTCACCCCCAACGCGGTGACCGCGGCGCCCCGTTTCCCCCATGCTGCGAAGCTCCACACCGCCATCCGCCCAACGGTAACGCCCACCCACAGACCCCATCACGTCGCTCAGCATCCCGGTCTGGCTGCGATCGGGGTCCCGCAGCGCCTCGCTTTCGGTGCGGTAGCTGCCAGAGTCTCCTTCCGTCTGAAAGGTGCGTACGCCACCGGACGCGGCGACATCCCAGCTTCGGGAATGACGATACTCCGCGCGCCCGAGCATGGTCGTCATGCCGCTATGGGTGAACCAATTCCAAATCGAGTCGCCGTCGAAGGTCGGGTAGTAGTAGTCGTAGTCCGCGCCCAGGGTGACCTTGTCCGCCACATACCAATCTAGGGCGAGTGCATAGTCACTGAAGAGCTGATTGTAGAAGTCGTATACCGCGCTCCCGCGGAGCCCACCGAGGGACGACTCGCTCAAGCGCATGGAATAGCCAATGCGTTCACTGGATACGCGGTCTCCGCCCATCTTCAGCAGTGAGCCGTCAGGCGCCCGAAATGGCGAGACAATCACCGCGTCCCGATTGATGACTTTCCGGTAGGAAAGCCGCGCGTGCAAGAAGTGCACACCAGAGCTTTCGAGGGCAAACCCGTACGCGGGCGCAAGCTGGCTCTCCTCCAAGTAGTGCGGATAGAAACCCGTTTCGAGATCCTCACGGTCGCCTCGATAAACGCCATCGCCGGAGTAGCGCGACGTGCCCAGCATCGCTGGCAAGCCCCCGCGTTGCTCGTAGCCACCGTACACTTCAGCATCGAGATAGACGGGAGTGGAAAGACGCACCAGGCCGCCGTCAAAGGACCACCAACCCAGAGCATCGGTCACATACTGTCGGCCAAGGCGAAAGCCAAGGTGCCCGTCGAAGTAGTGGTTGCCTTCCAAGTACGCATACATCACGTCCAGGGGCGATTGCTCGAGGCCGGGCACGTAGCGGCCGGCGTCGTTGGGGTTGCGCTCAGCGTTCAGTTGTCCAAAATCCGAGTCAAGGCGCAGCCGCATCTTGAAAGACAAATCAGGTTCGAACGCGACGCGGTCACCCGTGATGTCGGTGACATGCAGCGCAAGGGTTTGCGTATAGCGACGCCGGCGCACCGTTGGTTCGCCGTAGGGGCTGGAGTAGGTATAGAACTGCGCGTCACTGGTCGCGTTCACCTCCGCCTGTGCAGCCTCTGACGGCTCGGGGCAGGTCAGGAAAGCCAAGCCAGTGAGGAATGCGAATGTGCGCCGCGCCATGTCCCTGCCGAGCGCCTGCCGGACGGCAGAACGCAGACTGCAGCATCATGCGGTTACCTGACGAATGTCAACGGCAGGAAGCCTAGTGCAGCGAGTCAGAAGTACTAATCCAAATGAAACGGTCTGGCGGTGCTGACTCGAGGGAGGGCGGAAGCACTAGGCGTGGGCGGCTCCGTACGCAGCAGCCATGGCGAGCTCTGCAGGGGCGACAAACTCCGAAAGCTCGTCCAGCGCGCCAGTAATTCGCACATCGGCGCCCAAGCGCAGTGCCGCGGCCCGCGCCACCGTCGCCACTAGTGGATGTGGAGAAGTGCACAGCCCCAAGACTGCATCGAGGGCCTGCTTCGCTCCCATCTCTGCAGCGACGAGCGCAGCAAAGGGCCGCGGGTCCGCATGTTGCGGCTCCGACGCAGGCGGACGAATCAGTACGTCGCGAAGCTCCGACTCCGCTTGCAGAGATGCCGCCGCCGCGCGCACGCTGCGGTAGCTTGCCGGGGGCAGCGTGAGACGCTCGCTGAGCACGCCCGTAGCGAGGGCGTGCCGCGCCTCGGCCAGGAGACGGTCGAACACAGGGTCGAGAAAATCGTCCACGACGGCGCGCCCATCAAGATCGAGAGCCAGACACTTCGACGCCTCCGCAGCGTAGTGAGGAAGATGTGCTTCGAGACGCTCCAGGCTCACTGCGCCATGGGCCCGACCAGCAAACACCTCGCGTTGGGTATGCACTCGAACCACGCTCCAACGGATGGCTGGCGTCGCATGATCCATCTCGTGGACGTAGCGAACCTCCACT
This sequence comes from uncultured Polyangiaceae bacterium, assembly GCA_965369205.1. Lineage (GTDB taxonomy): Bacteria > Myxococcota_A > Polyangia > Polyangiales > Polyangiaceae > JACKEA01. The sequence continues at coordinate 21,110 of CBDUPW010000015.1, forward strand.
GACTGAATCGCAGCCCAGCGCAGGACCCGTGGTTCGTCCTCTGCATGCACGAGCACGCCCCAGGGCACGATGGACAGCCGCGCTGGGCGAACACCTGTGCCCAACGCCCTGGGCCCGAGACCACGCACCGCGAGCAAAGCCGAAAGCGCGCCCGCGACGCCGGCGGCCAGCACCGTCACCGGTTCCGCGCCAGCCATGGCGACGCCAGCACCGAACGCACAGGCGCCAGTGCAAACACCGACGTTGCGCGCACGAACACGTTCGGGGCCCGGTTCGAGCCCGACGTACCTAAAATCCGGCGGCGGAACCGCGCGTTGCATCTTCCGATCATAGCTGCAGCAGCCCGAGCGCGCATCCGTGCTCTGACCTTGCCGCCCCGCTGGATCTGGTTTCGAAAGACCCATGGCCTTGCTGAAGAAGCGCCCCGAGCTTCGCCTGTTGGCGCCCCCGGAGGTCCGCCCCGGGCAGGAGTTCGTGGCGGAGATCATCGTTCGCGCCGAGCGGCCAGTGCCAATCGACAGTCTGGACGTGCAATTCGAAGGCGAAGAACGCGTGACCATCGGAGCAGGCAAGCACGCCCGCACGGCGCGCAAACGTTGGGTGGCCCTGCACGCACAGCTTTCAAAAGCGCGACGGATGGTGGGCGAGCAGCGCTTCAAGGTTCGTCTTCGCGTTCCCGAAGGCGTGCCGCCAAGCTATGTGGGCTGTCAGGCGCGTGTCGAGTATCTGCTCAAGATCCGCGCGTCCATCCCCTGGTGGCCAGACGCCCGCGCCAGCTTCGTGATCCCGGTCGTGCTGCCACCTGCGGAAGGCGAAGAAACCCCCTTTGTCTTCTCCTCGGATCCCGCCGGGCCTGCAGCCGGCGAACCGCACGTGGAAGCGAGCCTGGCCAATACAAACCTGCGTCCCGGCGGCATGCTGCATGGAGCCGTCGCCCTGCGCAACGTTGCGACGAGTCGATATTTCGGGCTCAAGGTACACCTGCGGGGGCGCCAGGTCGCCAACGTGCGCGGGTCCCGCAACGCCTCTTGGTGTTTCGAGTACACCTTGAATCTGCCCGACACGGAGATCCGCGAAGGCGCGCCGGCCCAGTATTCGATGCGCATCCCTGAAGTGCAGCCAACGGTCCGAGGCGAACACTTCGCGCTGTCCTGGGTGGTCGAGGTGCGCGCCCGTCGACGTCTCGCCCGGGATGTGGTCATCCGCGCGCCCGTCGTCATGCTGCCGCGGGATCCGACGGCGCAAGCCCGAGCCCGAAAACGTGCCGTGCCCCCCACCGTCGGCTCCCCCCGGGTGAACGCGGTGTGGAAGCGGGTGGCCGCAGAGGTCGGCCTCGTTCTCGAAGGCGACACGCTTGCCGGCAATATCGGCCACGTGCGCCTTGTCGTGCGCCGCGACGCCCGCGGTTCCGAAGGCAACTACCTGCTGGGCACCCTCACGTTTCCGAGCGTGCAGCTAGGACTGGACGCCGGCCCGCTCGGCGGGTTTGCACGCTACGTCTCCCTGAGCGAACGCCTAGAGTGGCCGGACAAACACCACTATTTCGTCGGGCGCGACATGGAGCAAGTCAAAGCGTTTGCGATGAACCTACTGCCCCACGGGTTCGCGCACGAGATCGTGGACGCGTCTGACGAGTTGCTCGTCGTCCAACAAAAGGGTTCCGGCCAAACGCGAACGGAGCTGCACCGTTTCGTGCACAACTTGAACCAAGTCGCTCACGGCTTCGCCAAAGCGTTGGCGCAGGTACCTGCTCCGAGCCAATTCTCGGAATCGAGCGTGCACGCCTGGCGGCGGATTGCCGAAGGACTCGAAGGCGAGCTGGAGCTAACGCGCATGGCAGTCGCCGGCAGTTTCGACGGCCGCCGAGCGTCAGTGTGTACGCACTGGACGAACCGCGGGCCGTGGCAGACCGAAGTGTCGCTCCAGCCGCTGCAGCCGATCAACGAACGCCTAGCGCTGAAATGGAGCGCCGCGGACGGGCCACTTCCGGAATCGGGGCTGCGCAGCGATGCCCGCGCCGCTCTTTCGGCGGTCAGCAAGGGAGCCCTGGGGTGCAGCATCGCACCGCGCGTGCTCAGCGTGTCGCTGCCGGCACCGCTGATGCAAGCGCAGCCCGCCCTGGACACGCTTCGCGGTCTGGCGCAGCTCGAACTTGCACTACAGCGCCGTAGCGCCTATCGCTGAAACATGGAAAAGGTAACGCAATTACTCATTGAACAAGGCACGACCTGGGGGATGCGCATCGTTGGCGTCGCCCTGGTGTTGTTCGTGTCGTGGGTCATCGCCGGTTGGGCTCGACGCAAGACGGTGCACGCTTTGGAGCAGCGAGGATTCGACGCAATGCTCGCGCGGTTCTTTGCCAACGTTGTGCGCTACGCCATCCTCGCGGGCGCCGTGCTCGGTTGCCTCGGCGTTTTCGGCATTCAAACCGCAAGTTTTGCCGCGGTCCTAGCGGCCATGGGTCTAGCGGTGGGCTTGGCGTTCCAGGGCACACTCTCGAACTTTGCCGCGGGCATCATGCTGCTCGTATTTCGCCCCTTCAAGGTGGGTGACGTCGTCAAGGTGGCGGGTGAGATCGGCGCGGTCGTCGAGGTCGAGCTATTCACCACAGAGCTCCGCACGCCCGACAATCGCCGCTTGGTCATCCCGAACAGCGAGATCTTCGGCAAGACAATCGAGAACATGACGCACCACGAGACCCGCCGCGTCGACATAGCCGTTGGAGTCGCCTACGAAGCCGACTTGGACAAGACCCGCGAGGCACTGCTGGCTGCCGCCAAAGAGGTGCAGAATGTACTCGCCGATCCCGCTCCAGAGGCCTATTTGGATAGCTTGGGCGACAGCGCGGTCAACTGGCAGCTGCGCGTCTTCTGCAAGACCTCAGACTACTGGACCGTTCGGCAGGAAGCCGTGCGCGCCACGAAGCGGAGCTTGGACGCGGCCGAGCTGTCCATCCCGTTTCCGCAGATGGACGTGCACGTATCGAACGTCACACAGCTAGCCAAGCAGAGCGCCTGAGCAAGGCAGCCCCACAAACGAACTCGAGCGGCGCTAGGGGGCCGCTCGAGTCGTGTGGCGTGTTGCCGGCTAGCGTTGATTTGCTTACGGAAAGATCTCGCGTTCTTCGTACACCTTCTGCAGGCGCTCGAGAGAAACGATGTAGCAGGCCGTGCGCAAGTCGCATTTGTAATTGTCTGCCGCATGCACCATGTTGCGATACGCAGTCTCCATAGCCTCAAACAGGCGACGGTCTACTTCTTCAAGTCCCCACTGTTCGCTGCGGCGGTTTTGGACCCACTCATAGTAGCTGACCGTGACACCACCAGCGTTGGCGATGACATCCGGCAGGATCTCGATCCCACGGCTCAGCAGGATTTTCTCGGCATCCGGAGTGGTCGGCCCGTTGGCGCCCTCCGCGATCAGCTTCACCTGCAGCTCCTCCGCTTCGGCGATGCCAACCTGGTTTTCCAGCGCGGCAGGCACAAAAATGTCCGCCTGGGCCGAGAAGAAGTCTTCTCGGGTGATCTCCTTGCCGTTGGGGTAGCCGGAAATGCTGCCGTGGTTCATGACGTAGCTCTGCAGCCGGTGGGCGTTGAAGCCTTCCGGGTTGTACAGGTAACCGGTGTGATCCCCCACGGCCACGAGGGAAACGCCCAAATGGCTGAGCAATACCGCGGTGTGAGAGCCGACGTTGCCGAAGCCTTGAACGATCAGCTTCTTGCCCTGCAAATCAAACTGGTTTCGTCGCGCCCAGTCCTGAATACAGAACACGACGCCTTGGCCGGTCGCCTTCTCGCGGCCGAAGGTGCCGCCAGTGGTCACGGACTTGCCGGTGACCACGCCCATCGCAGCCTGCTTGCTCACCATGCCGACAGTGTTCATGTAGGTGTCCATGGCCCACGCCATGGTTTGTGCGTTCGTTCCCATGTCCGGCGCTGGGATGTCGTAGTCCGGGCCGATGTTCCCACCTAGTGCGTGGAAGAAACGTCGGGTGATGCGCTGCAATTCGTCCCGCGAGACTTCACGCGGGTTGAATTTGATACCGCCCTTGGCTCCGCCGAAAGGGAGATTCATCAGCGACGACTTCCATGTCATCAGGGAGCCCAGCGCCTTGAAGTCATCCAGCGAAGAACTCTCGTGGTAGCGCATACCGCCCTTGTAGGGCCCGAGTATGTTCGAGTGCTGGATGCGATAGCCCTTGAACAACCGAAACTTCCCGTCATCCATCTTGACGGGGAAGTGCACGATGAGTTCGTTCTTGGGCTGACTCAGGATGCGACGGACGTAGTCTGGTGTTTTGAGCAACTTAGCCGCGCGGTCCAAGTAGTTCTGCACGACGTGGAAGAACTCGTAGCGCTCGCCGGGCGGTGCGTTGCTCGGCGTTGACTTGCCAATGACCTCCTCGTCGAATTTGGATGCTGGGGGTGCGCTGAGTGATGCCGATCCCGACGCTGCTTGAGTCATGTTCGTCGTCTCCTCGGGCCTCGCCTGACGCTTTCGAGACCACGATTGATTTTGGCCCGTGTTTAGGCTCGGGCCCTACTTTTTGCAACGACGCGGCGCGTTAGATACGGTCCGATATGACGGGCGTTAGGGCGCGTCGCGGAGCGTATTGCTTTTCGCAGGGCTCAGGCGAGCCAGGCCGTATACGCCCAGACGATCGGGCTGACGATCAAAAGCGCGTCGATACGGTCCAGGATCCCGCCGTGACCCGGCACAATCCAACCCGAGTCTTTGATCCCGGTCGATCGCTTGATCAACGACTCGACCAGGTCGCCCAACTGCCCCAGCGCGCCAGCCACGAGGGCCAACGCGATGGCGTGGAGCAACGGAATCGATGGCAAGTACCAGAGCGACGCCAGCGTGGCCCCTAGGGCAGAACCGACGAGTGAACCAACGAACCCGGCGCGGGTCTTTTTCGGGCTGACGGCTTCGTATAGCTTCGTCTTGCCTAGGAATCGGCCGAAGAAATAGCCGCCCGTATCCCCGAACCAAGCGAAAGTCAGCGTCATGATCACGTAGGCCGCGCCGTCGCTGCCCTGATCCCTGCGCAGCAGGGCGATCGTCGTCAAGAGCGCTCCAACATAGAGGGGCCCAGCCACATTCGCCATGATGCGCAGACTGGCGGATGGAATATCCCCCAGTCTCCAAAGCGGCAACAGCACGCCAACGATGGGCACAGCGCACATCACGCCCACTAGGACGTGGGGGGACTGGGTCGCAAAATACACAGCCGCAGAAACACCCATGGTCATCAACACGCCGAACCCCTGAGCGACGCGATCCCCTGGGTGTGTCATGCCGAACAGCTCAGAAGCGCCAACTCCGCACGCGACGATGACCAAGCAGTACCAGGCGATGGGCGGCGCCAAATAGAGCAAGGCGAGCAGCGCAGGTACCACGACAACCGCGGTCATCAATCGAACAAAGAGATTGCTGCGCGCCACGCGGGGTCGTTATCAGCGCCCGCGCGGGCTGCCAAGCAGGATTGTCACCTGGCGCTTCGATTGCGGGGCCAACCTTCAGCGAGGCGTGCGCCGACACATCTTCATCAGGGCAGCGCGCAGCGCACGATGGTGGTCCAGACCATGCGCGAAGTCCTGTTCGCGCTTGCCGCCTTTTTTCCGAATCACGGCGCCCAACTGGGTGCGCTGCGACGGCGACCACGTTGCGACTCCGGGAAGCGAAAGCACCAGCGGAGCCCAGCGCTGGAATGCCAGGCGTTCCGCGCCGTTCCACCCCCGGAAGGAAACGCCCAGCAGCGCGCGGGCAAGGCGGGCAGAGTCGGCAAGTCCGCGTTCGCGTTCCGCGCCGTAGTGCTTGGCCAAGTAGTCACTCACCGCCAAGGGGAAGGCTGCCAGCGGCACTTTGCCCGCGACATCGTCGCGCTTTTTCCCAAAGTACAGATACATCTGCGACCGTGCCAACTTGCGTGTCGTCGCCAGAGATGAGCGGTGTGCCGGCCGACGCGCCATGCGAGCGGCTTCGCGTTCGAAAAGCGCGCGGTTCGTGGCTTCTTCCGGGCGGAACCCGAGCTTTGCGTAGAACCAGAACGCACCCGCACGGAGCGCGTCCTCGTTCTCGTGGCCGAGCTGGTAGGGGTGGATGGACGCCGCGTTGATGCCGAACACATCCCGGACGACGCCGAGGGAGCGCGCGTAGATGTCTGCGGCTTCTGCCCCGCGAAAGCTCGGAAAGATATGATAGTTCAGCTCCGCAGACTCGAATAGAAGTGCTGACTGGAAGTATCCGATTGGTACGCCATTCTTGAGCAGCAAAAAGACATAGATGGTCTCGACAAGCGCGCGTTGTTCGGGGGCAAGCCCCAGGCACACGAGCGACAGACCCCGCCCGGCGTCAAACAGGCGCACATCTTTTTCGCTGGCGTACATAATGCCATCCAAGTCGCGCCCGCGGGTGATCATGGCGGCGCGAGCGAGATCGATCACGCGGGTCGCGGCCCCCCCCGTCAGGTTCCGTACACTCCTCGGAGGGCAACGCTTCCGCAAGTCCGGGCGCCCGCGGCTCAGAGCCGTGGTTTGGTAGGCAATGCTTCGCACGGGCGAAAATGCCAGGGTTCTGGAAGGAGTGTTCGGCCCGGGCTCGAGGCGCATGGGTTTGCCCAGGTCGTGGAACAGGCTTTCCCGGACGCGCGGCTCGACATCCAACGCCAAGAAGCGACGGACTAGGAAGCTCGCGTCGGTTTCGTGGTCACCTTTCAAGCGAAAAAGCCACTGTTTCGCCGTCATCTTCAGGTCGAAGTCCGGCCATTCTGCATACGGCAAGAGCAATGGGAGCAAGTGTTCGAGACGTTCGGCCTCCCGGGCACCGAATGCGTCCCAGTCCACGTGCAGCTGTTTCGGGAAGTGCCGGCAAAGCCAGCGCGCCGTCACCCAATGAAACGGAAAGTGGATCGCGGCGCCGGAAACGCCAGAGTCCACTAGATCCGCGCGCAGTCGGCTCAGCTCCGCGCGCTGGCCGAACTGACACAACGCGGCGACCACGTCGTGCAAAACCGCAGCGTCGTCGGGGTAGGCTCGCAGGAAGCAAAGGATTTCGTGGTAGCGGAGCAACTGCGCCGCGGATGAAAAGCGTCCTCGGGTCAGCCGGCCCAGCAGGCGCTGCTTCTGCTCAGCGGAGTCTTGAGCGTAGCATCGCGCGAGGCCCTCCAACTTGGATAGCGTAGTGTCGATGGAGGGTGCCACGAGCGCGAAACTAGATCAGGGCGAAGCGGCTGGAAACCGTGACGCCGGCCGCCGCGCTGCCGCTGAGCTTTCCTCCGCATCTCTAGGCGTGAGCGGGAGAAACGCGCCGCAGTCTGCTAGCTTCAGGACGTGCCCTTTGGGAAATTCCTAGCCGCCCAACTCCGACGCCCCTCCGGGCGATTCGGGCGCTGGGTCATGACCCGCGCCCTGAACCGGGGCAACGCAGACTTGATCGAAGAGTGCGTCACCGCCATCGAGCTGCAAGCTGACGATTGCTTCCTCGACGTGGGCTTCGGTGGTGGGCGCGCGCTTCGACGCGCGGCAGCTCTGGCACCAAAGGGAAAACTCTACGGCATCGACTTTTCCCCGGACGTGGTCGCACACGGGCAGCGGGCTCTGCGCGACCTGGTCCAAGCGGGACGCCTCAGCTTGCTCTCCGCAGACGTGTTGCAGCTTCCTTTCGCCGATGGGCTCTTCACGAAGATTCTGACCACCAACACGATCTACTTCTGGCCGGACCTACCGGCCGCGTTGAACAGCCTTGCGCGCGTGCTGGCACCCGAAGGGCGCCTCGTGATCGGATTCTCGGGCAAAGAAAAGCTGGACGCCTACGGTGATGTCACTGAACACGGTTTCCACAAGCGCAGTGACGGTGAAGTCGTCGGCGCTCTGCGGGAAGCGGGATTCTCCGACATCACCATCCGAGCACTCAAACACGGCCGCGCCCAAGGCGACTTTGTCGCGCTGGCTCAACGCAGCGTCACGGGCGCGCCATGAACCGTGTCCTGGAAGCCAAGGCCCTGACGAAGGTGTATCGCATGGGCGAAGTGGACGTGCATGCGCTGCGCGGCGTCGACTTCTGCCTCAACGAGGGGGAACTTCTGGTGCTGTTGGGTGCATCGGGCAGCGGAAAGAGCACGTTGCTCAATATCCTCGGCGGGCTGGACGTGCCGACCTCGGGCACCGTGCACTACCGCGGCACGCCGCTACATGATGCGGACCAGAGCCGCCTGACGCGCTACCGCAGGGAACACGTTGGCTTCGTCTTCCAATTCTACAATTTGATCCCGAGTCTCACCGCCGAAGAAAACGTCGCTTTGGTCACGGAAATCGCCGAAAAGCCCATGACGCCGCGAGAAGCACTGGCGCTGGTGGGGCTCGGGGACCGCGTCACGCACTTTCCCTCGCAGCTCTCCGGAGGTGAGCAACAGCGCGTCGCCATCGCCCGAGCCGTTGCCAAGAACCCGCAAGTCCTCCTGTGCGACGAGCCCACAGGCGCCCTCGACTACAGGACTGGCGTGCAAGTATTGGAAGTGCTGTGCCGAGTCAACGCCGAGCTAAAGACGGCCACCGCGATCATCACGCACAACGCACCGGTTGCGAAAGTTGCGGATCGCGTCGTCAGCCTCGCCGACGGGAGCATCGCGTCAGACGAGCGCAATACCGAGCGCGTGGATCCGTCGAGCATCAGCTGGTAGTCCTCTGTTTTTGTGTGGCGGCGCTGGCGGTATTCCCTAGGGACACGCACCGTCGCGCGTGCAACGCTTCAGTGCGGCAACCGTCTTCGCAGTCGGAGACGCCGGAAGGCGATTGCCGACCAGCAAGAGCCCCCCCTTCGGTTCGGGTTCGAAACGCACCCCGGTCACTTCGTTCCAATCGCTCAGCGTCGTGCCAAAAGTGACTCCAGAACTCCCGTCGAATCCCCCGGGCAGGCCGAACACTGCGCCCAGGGAACACTCGCCCAGCTGGAAGAGGGCGAAATCGCAGGCGCGCGCAACACCGACAGCGAGGGTTCCGTCAGCGGAGAAATCCAAGGCGCGCGCATCGTCCAGCAAACTGCCCGATGGGCCCCAGACCTGAAACGCGTCCAGACTGAGATCGGGCTTGATTCGAGCAACGTACGCGCCTTGGTCGACCACCGGAAGGACCTGCTTGAACGACGCGCCAACAACATACAGCTCCCCCGCGTGCATGGCCGAGGCGCGCAGCGACGCGAGGTAGCGCTGATCAAGATCGACGCTGTTGCTGGAGCCGTTGCAGCCACATTGACCTGCCGCGCAGTTCAAGGACTCGTAGCTGGTGATGCGAAGTTTGTAGCCGTCTAAGGACGCCACCAGTGCATTGGTTGCGTCCAGTCCCACACCACCGCCGAACCAACCTTTCGGATACTCCACGCAAGGGTCGGGGGAGTCTAGATCCAAGCCCATGAGCATCGCGCGCTGGTCACTTTGTTGGTAGCGATGAGTACCGACAAACCAGGCCTGTGCGCTGCTAGGCATGGCAACCGCGGATGCAATGGAGTTCGTGCTGTTCGTCGCCAAGTAGGTGCTGAAGTCGGAAAGGCTCGTTGCATCGCCCCAAGCCGCCATCCAACGGATCTTGGAGGAAGTGTCGTAGGATCCCCCCAACACTAGGGTATCCCCCGCGAGGGTTGCGCTGCGAAACTGTCCCGGTTCGACGATAAAGTCGGAGTTCTGCGTGACAACGGAACCATCGCAGCGGTCCACCCGGGCGACCCAGGGACGTGTGCCGCGGGCTCCGTAGACGATGGCGTGTTCGCCGTGAATCAGAACACCGGCGACTGAGGCGTCGTCGAATTCGACGTCCAGCTCAGGCGGACAACAACGACCAAAGCCCCAGGGGGAGAGGCCCGGAGAGCAGGCGTCAGCAACGCTGGCGTCACCGCATCCAACGCATGCGTCCGTGCCTGCATCCCCGGCGCCACTGGCCGCATCGGGTGACGAAAGCGGCGCGAGTTCCACGGAGCAAGCAGCCAGCGTTAGGGCTCCGCCCAGGCAGAACGCGATGACAACGCCGAAGGCACCGCGTCGGTGTTTCCAGGCCCGCAACCGCCGCAGGCCCTTTGAGAAATACGCCACCACTTTGCAGTCTAATCTACGCGGGACGCCATGTCATGGAGCGGGGAGAGTCCCTGGATCAGGCAAGACGGCTTCGCCCGGCCCCTTCAGGCAGCGCGACGGGCAGACATCATCAGGTCGAACAGGTGGTCCGTCAGCCGCCCCTGTGACGCCCCGTCCAGAACGACGAAGGCGTATGCCACCTTGTCCTCGCGAACGCCGACGCGACGCGCCAGAACGCGAACATCGCCCGTTGGCAGCGTGAGAGTTGCGGATAGGTAGGGCCAAGCGCTAGCGCGCAGTGCCCTAGGCGCGCGCACAAGCATGCCAGTCTGCGAAAGCTCGACACAACGCGCACGCAGCTGCTGACTGCCGCGCCGCACACTGACGGGAGCGCTGGTCTTCGTTCTTGGGCTGGAGCGGTGTTCCATGGTCGTTTCCTTGTTTCTCAAACTACGGCGGCGTGTGGCTAGTCCTCGGCGGTGAATCGTGCAAAGGCGGCTTTGCTCTGCCCCGGCCCCACCCGCAACGTCGTCTGGCGACGCCCGTGATCGGGGTGAATGAACGTGACCGAGTGTGTTCCGGCCGGCACACGCACGCCCACGACGGGGGTGCTGCCCAGGGGGCGGCCATCCAAAACGACGTTGGAAATCGGGATCGAGTTGAAGTTCACGGTGCCAAAGGCGGCGGGTTGGGGTGGCGTGGGAACGGGCGACCGGGTGACACGGGACGGAGTGACCGGCGACGGAGCGACCGTTGCTGCTCCTGGCTGGTGCTCCGGCTCCGGCGAAACCGGCTCCGGCTGGATGAGCGGTAGCTGCATCGGGGAGATGGGGGCTTGTTCGGCCGGCGCGTAGGCGGGTTGCGGGTAATCGTATACGTAGGCTCCGCAGCCGGGAGTTGTGCACGTGCCTGCAGCCAGGTGCCCGGGCGCAACGGGGTCCGCCGCGGCCGGTCCGGGACGCGCGACCAACCAGACCGCCAAGAACATCACGAATCCTGACAAGACACCGAGCAGCGCCGGCGCCCGAAGAAAACGCGGCACCGCAATGCGGATCTCGGACGTGACCGGCTGCGGTACCGATGACAGCACTTCGGACGCGATGCGTGGATCGAAAGTGACCGGTGGGATGCTCGACGGACGGCTCGGCGCCAGAGGCGCCTCAATTGCCGGCCGAGTCACCGGCTCCCGGCGAGTTGGCGAAGAGCAGCGCATGGCGGGCGAAGCTGCGCGCAGTGCCGGGAGGGACCGTTCGAATCGCGTCCGTGAGGCCGCCGGTTGAGCGCTGGGTGATGAACCGGGCGGCGGCGCCATCGGGGGAAGGGTGCGCCGGCTGCGCTCCGACGGCGGCAACTGCGCACCTCCGAATCGAGGCAATGCGGGGCTTGGCAGACCGCGTGGAAGCATGGGCGGGGGCGGCAGCGGGGCGAGAGCGTGCGGCGCGGGCTGGCGCGGGGCTGGGAGGGCGGGAAGCGGGAACACGCGCGGCGCCGCGGGGGGCGGCAGCCAAGGCGCTGCGGCAGGGCCGCCCAAAGCGATCAGAGCCGAGTCGTCCAGCTCCAAGACGTCCTCGACGGGCAGCTGGAGCGTGAGGGTTTCGTCGTCAATGTGGCTGGGCGCAGAGTGCATCCGGGGTCGGTTCATGGCTTTTTCTCCCGCAAGAAGAAGAGCAAGGAGCGGGCCAGCCCCAAATCCAGTGTTTTTTGTGTCTAGACTGGGCAGCGTCCGGACGCCCAGGACGCCCAAGACCGAGACGTCCGGAATCCACTGGGTCTACACTCCCTGCGCCCCATGGCCGACCGCACCGTCACAGAAGCCGCTTTTGACTACCCGGGAGGCGGCAAAGCTGCCAACCCGGTGCCGGGTATTGTGGTGGCTTCCTGTCGCGGCACGTTTCCGTGGATTGGGCACGCCGCGGCACCAAGCGTGACCGTCGGTCGGGACGCCAGCGCCGATTTCAGCGTCGAAGATGCCGGAGTGTCCAGGGTACACGCGCGCTTCGACAATCGTGGCAGCGCGCTTTTTGTGACGGACCTCGGAAGCCGCAACGGCACTTCCGTGAACGGAGAAACGATCGGCAAAGGAGGCGCCCTAGCACCTCCCGGCAGCGTCGTACGTCTGGGCAAGACACTGCTAGTGGTGCTGCGGGACGTATCACCGTATTTGCGTCCGCGCGCGGTCGCCCTCAAGTACCCAGCCATCGTCGGAGGGGCAGCCCTCGACGACACACGCATCGTCGTCGATACGATCGCAAGGACCAAGAGCCCTGTTTTAATTCTCGGTGACACCGGCACGGGCAAAGAGGTCATCGCGAGCGCGATGCACGACGCCAGTGGGCGCAGCGGCAACTTCGTTGCGCTCAACTGTGCAGCGGTCCCCAACGAACTCGTCGACGCAGAGCTTTTCGGACACAGCCGCGGTGCGTTCTCGGGAGCCGTCGGCACACGCGCGGGGCTGTTCCGCACAGCGGATGGCGGGACGTTGTTCCTGGACGAAGTTGGAGAACTCCCCGCAGCGGTCCAGGCCAAGCTGCTACGTGTCTTGGAGACCGACGAAGTCCGCGCTGTGGGCGAGGACCGCGCGACGAAAGTGAACGTGCGCATCGTCGCCGCCACGAATCGGGATGTGGACGACTTGGTGGAGACCGGTGACTTCCGCGGAGATCTCCTGCACCGCGTGTCCGGCCTGCGCATCTTGTTGCCGGCCTTGCGGGACCGTATCGAAGACGTGCCCGCGCTGAGCCATCACTTCCTGCGAGACGCGGGGATCGCGGTGTCGGCACATGCCTTGGAGCGCTTGATGCTGCATGCATTTCCCGGGAACGTGCGCGAGCTTCGCAACGTGGTGCAAGCCGCAAGCGAGGTCGCAAAACGGCAATCCCACGCGGAAGTCGAACCCACGGATGTGGCGACCGTCATGACAGCCTCTTTGTCGAGACTGGGCCAACCGGACGCGGAAGCCGAACTGTCCATGCGGGTCGCACAAGCCTTGACGGACAGCCAAGGGAACGTGGCCAAGGCGGGTGCGCTGCTGGGAATGAGTCGCTCCGTGCTGTACGAGACGCTGCGTCGTCTCAAGCTAGACGCCAAGAGCTTCCGCGCCTAGCCGCAACCAGCTCAGAAGCGCCCAACCAGGTGCGTGCCACTCGGTCCCAACGCGACGCCAACGTCTGCTTCCGGGCCCGGCGCGAACAGCACGAGCCCCGCACCGGCGGCGCCAACGACAAGTGACGACACAAGTGCCACATTGGTCCAAGTATTCAGGGATACGGCCCGCTCCCGAGCATCTGCATCCGTATTCCCTGAATCAACGTAGTCGTCGCGAGCCCCCAGAGTGGCTTGGCGCAAGACGAACGCGCTCACGCCCAGAACTAGCCCGCTGCCAACTCCGACATAACCCGCCGTGCGCCACGGGAACTGGCCGCCCGATTGCGGGACTGGTGTTGCCGAGTCGGCCGGGACTTGGCCGGGGGGGGATGCGGCTTCGCTCTGCACCGGACGTACGAATCGGAGTGCGACCTCGTTGCCCGCCTCAGCCCGCGCACGCCGAGACAGGATCTGCCCATCCGCAAACGTCACCGTGAGCAGCGCTTCGCCAGGAAGCACGTAAAATACCGCCGGTAGATTCCGCGTGCGCATGACCGAATGCTCCGCAGTCGCGCCGCCTGGGGCCTCGACCCGCACGCGACCGAGTCCAGGCGAGATACGCGCGAAGCGCGACTGCGCATCCGGGCGTACTTCCGACCGGAGCTCGTCTGCGAGCGCCCAGGAGTAGGCCGTTGCGGCAGCTGCGCGGTCGCCAGACCCTTCGAGCGCCAGCCCGGCGTTGTACAGTGCGTCCGCATGGGGCGCGAGGGCGTAGGCACGTAGAAAGTCCACCGCGGCGTCACGCATGCGACCCTGTTGGTACAGCTTCAATCCCGCGTCGAAATGATTTGCGGCGCGTGTCGCCGAGTCGTCCGCGAACAGGGCGCTTGACCAGAGCAGGCACGCTGCCAGCAGCGCAGCCGATACTGATGTTCCGGGGCAGATCCTCACTTGGACTTGTAAGGATTACTAAGCGGAGTGCCTGATGTCGACTTCGGAGACGGCCGAGGCATCACTACCTTGGGCACGCCACGCTGCTTCTTCGCGGGAGCGGCGCTCGCGCTTGGCAGCGGCGGGAGCTCCTGCACGCTCAACAAGGCGCTCTCTGTCGGCTTTTGGGTTGGGGGCGGCAGCGCTGCCGGTGGCGCAGGTTGCCCAGCAGCTTGCGGGAGGGCAGATGCGGATTCCGCTGTGGCGGGCGATTCGGGTCCGCTGCGGAAAATGACGACGGCCAAACCGACCACCATGAAAAGCCCAACCCCGACCACCGCGCCGGCGACGATGAATCCGCCGGTGGTTCCTGGCGGCGCCAGAATGGAGCGCACCATGCTGGAAATCCCAACACTGCCAGTCTGTTCGCGCTCGCCGCCACTTCCGGCGACCGGGCCGATGTATTGCGTGGCGGACGAGCCCAGCAACTGCACAGACTCCGTCGGCGGCGCGTCCAGCATGTCTTCCGTCGTTGCCTCGGACGGGTCCTTCTCCAGCGCAGCCGCTGGACTCGACGGCACTGTCTTTGTGTCCTCGAGGGGCACCAGGTCATCGGTGTCCAACGTTGGCAGCGGATCCGCGACGACATCGGCAACTGCCCGTATCTGCGCCGCCAGCTCGGTCGAGATCGTGGGCGTCGCGCCTTTCCTGCTCATGCCCTGAGTCGTCAGCTCCTCCATGCGCCGGCGCAGCGCTTGGATTTCCGCGACCTTCTTCTTGCGCGTCCTCAGCTTGGCTTCCAAGAGCGGGCGCAAGAAAGCGGCGACTTCTCGGCGATCCGCACGCTCGAGCCCGCACTCGGCAGATGCCGTGATGAGCCCTTGGGCGAAAGCCTCCGCGCTCTCGTACCGACTCATCACGTTCAGCTGCAGCGCCCGCGCCACGGCCTCGTCGACTTGCTTCGGCAATTCACGACACACGTTGCGCAACCGAGACGGGGGTTCACGTACGATCTTGAGCAAGATCGCCGCCTCGTTCGGGCCATCGTACAGACGCGTTCCCGCGAACGTCTCCCACGCGACGACGCCTGCGGCCCAGACGTCGCAACGGCGGTCGATGGCATGACCCTGCGCCTGTTCGGGCGACATATACGCGATCTTGCCTTTAACAAGTCCCGTCGAGGTATTCGACAGCCGAGTGATGGCTTTGGCGATCCCAAAATCCGTGAGGGTCGCCACACCGTCCAGCCCCACTAGAATGTTGTGGGGAGTCACATCCCGGTGCACGAGCTGCATCTGCGCGCCGTTTTCGTCGCGCAGCTCATGAGCCGCGTGCAAGCCCATCAGCACGTCATCCAAAAGCCGCAAAGCGATCTTGGGCGGCATGCGTGTCTTCGACTTTCTGAGTGCACGCAGAATGTTCGCCAGGGAGTCGCCCTCCACGTACTCCATGACGATGAACACACCATGCGGGTCCTCGCCGACATCCAAGACACCGACCACGTTGGGATGCCGGATGCCGCCGGCGAGCCGTGCTTCATCGATCAGAGATGCGACAAACTCGGGATCATCCCGAAGGTGACCATGGGTCAGCTTGAGCGCCACCTCGCGCTCGAAGCCAGCCATGCCCTGAGATCGCGCTAGGTAGACCGTCGCCATCCCACCGCTGGCGATGGGGATCAGCACCTCGTAGCGCCCAAGCCGCTCTGGAAAAGGCGCCGGCTCGGCGGGGCGACCCGATCCGCTCTCGAGCGACACACCCAAAGTCTACACGAGAGGCGAAAGCCCGGCCGCATCGAAAGACGCACCGTGGTCCGGCCCGGCGAAAACCCTGGAGAACCGCTGATCTGGCACGACCACTTAGACCTGCAGCGCAGGCTTTTCGCGACCGGCACAGGTTTCCCGTGTTTTCTGGGCCGCTTGATCGTGCCCCGCCAAAACGTTGTAAAGCAAGGACCATGCTGCTCAGCGCTCTCGACAAGAAGCTGCTGAGAGACCTTCGCGGCCTCGTCGGCCAGGTGATCACCATCGCCTTGGTGGTCGCCTGCGGGATCGCCAGTTACGTCACGATGCGCAGCGCGTTCGATTCGCTGACGTATTCCAAGGATGTCTACTACGAACGTTATCGCTTCGGTGACGTCTTCGCGCATCTGGAACGGGCACCGAAAGCGCTTCGATCGCGTATCGAGGTGCTGCCAGGCGTCGGGCGGGTTGAGGCGCGCATCGTAGAAGGCGTGATGGTTCCGATGCCCGGCATGACGCGGCCGGCCTCGGGTACCGTGGTGTCAGTTCCAGACGCGGCGCGGCCGAGTTTGAACGACTTGCATCTGGACTCGGGCCGCTGGGTCGACCCCACCCGAGACGACGAGGTCATGCTGCTCAAGGCCTTCGCCGAAGCCCACAAGCTCTCCTTGGGCGACCAGATTCCCGCCGTCATCAACGGCACGCTGCGTGAACTGCGCATCGTCGGGTTGGCCATGAGTCCGGAGTTCGTATTCACCATGCCCCCGGGAGGCATGACCTACGATCCGAAGTCCATCGCCGTGCTGTGGATGGCCGAGCACGCTGTGTCTGCCGCGTTTCAAATGGAAGGTGGCTTCAACGACGTCGTCGTGAGCCTGGAACCGGATGCCAGTGAACCTGAGGTCTTGTCGCAACTGGACCGGCTGCTCGCACCCTACGGCGCGCTGGGTGCGATTCCGAGAGCGAGGCAGGCATCCAACTTCATGCTGCAGGGGGAGCTGACCCAGCTGGAGGGAATGGCGACGGTGGTGCCCGCGCTGTTTCTGTTTGTTGCGGCGTTCTTGCTCAATGTCGTGCTGTCGCGCTTGGTCTACCTACAACGTTCCCAAATCGCGACCCTGAAAGCCGTGGGCTATCGCGATTTCGATGTTGGTTTGCACTACGTCAAGCTCGTCAGCGTGATCGTACTCATCGGAGCCGTCTTGGGCGTCGCACTGGGCAATTGGCTCGGTGGCGCGATGACGGATCTGTATACGGGAGAGTACTTCCGGTTCCCGGCGCCGGAGTATCGACTGGGGTTCGAGTTGGTGTTGACGAGCGTGGGCATCAGCCTGGTCGCGGCGCTTTTTGGAGCGCTGGCAGCGGCCCGTAGGGTTGCAACGCTGCCCCCAGCGGAAGCCATGCGCCCACCAGCACCCACCTTGTATCGGCGCAGCCTGCTCGAACGCTTGGGGCTATTCGGTTTCCTCGGACCGTCAGCGCGGATGGCGGTTCGGGAGATCGAGCGGCGGCCGCTTCGGCTACTGCTGTCGTCCGTTGGCATCGCGCTCTCCGTGGGCATCGTAGTCACGGCGGGGTACTGGTCAGACGCCATCGACTACATGCTCGACGTGCAGTTCCACGGCGCCATGCGGGAGGACGTCACTGTGACGTTCATCAAACCCGTTCCCAAACGCGCCCTGCGGGAGCTGGCGGCAATGCCGGGGGTGTGGCGAGCAGAGGGCATTCGCAGCGTGCCCGTCCGGTTCATTCACAAGCACCATCGGCGTGACGCCGTGCTCAATGGCTACCCCGAGGACCTAGAGCTGCGACACCTTCTGAACCAAGACGGCGCTCGCGTGCACGTGCCCCATGACGGTGTGATGCTCACGGCCAAACTCGCAGAGGTGCTAGACCTAGAGCCCGGTGATCACGTGACCGTGGAGCTGCGCGAAGGTCGACGGCGTGCGCCTAAGGTCTACGTGGCGGACTTGTTGGACGAGCCCTTTGGGATGCAGGGGCATATGCGCCTGGCGGGTGTGGGTCGTCTGGCGCGAGATGAGCCGAGCTACAGTTCTGGTCTGCTGCGGGTGGACCCGCACTTTCGCGACGGCGTGTTCGAACGCCTGAAGGGCGTGCCTTGGGTCGCGGCAGTCTCGTACCCAGGCAGCGCCCGCGAGCAGTTCGAGGGCCAAAGCGGCGAGATCATGCGAGTGTACACGCTGATTCTCGCGCTATTTGCCAGCGTGATCGCCGTCGGCGTGGTCTACAACAACGCGCGCATCGCGCTCTCACAACGCAACCGCGACTTGGCCAGCCTGCGCGTCTTGGGTTTCACTCGCGGAGAGATTGCCGCGATCTTGTTCGGCGAGCTCTCGGTGCAGGTGCTGTTGGCGATCCCTCTGGGCTTCGTCGCAGGACACTTGATGGTGTACGGCCTGGCTTCCAGTGTCGACCCGGAAACGTACCGCCTACCGACATTCATCTCCACGCGGACCTACGCGTTCGCGGCGACGGTGGTGATCCTATCGGCTCTAGTGAGCTTCGCGCTGGTGCGACGCAAGTTGAACAGCTTGGACCTAATCGCCGTACTCAAGACCCGGGAGTAGTTGCAGGGATGACTGAAGGCAGAAATAGTAACTCAGGCAAACGACGCTCCTTGACGAAGTGGCTGCGCCGGGCGTTTTTCGGAGCACTCGCCGTGGGCCTGGCTTTCATGATCGTGGTTTCGTTCATGCCCAAGCCCGTGGTGGTGGAAACCGCCACTGTGGGCAAGGGAACGCTCGTTGTCACCGTCGACGAAGACGGCAAGAGCCGGGTCAAGGATCGATATGTGGTCTCGGCGCCTCTTTCCGGGAATTTGGCGCGCATCGAGCTTCGCCCGGGCGACATGGTAAAGCCCGGTCAAGTGCTCGCCCGCCTGGTCCCACTGGAAGCGCCACTTTTGGATACCCGCAGCAAGGCAGAGGCGGAAGCGCGCGTGCGCGCCGCAGAGGCGGCACGGCGGCAGTCCAAGGCGCAAATCGAACGAGCCAAGGCTGCCTATAGCTTCGCGAAGAAGTCAGCACAGCGAGCGAAACAGCTATCGAAGGACGGCATCACCACGCAGGCCGACACGGATCAGGCGCTGCTTGAAGAGCGAGCCCGCAGCGCGGAGCTTTCCAGTTCGGAGTTCGGCTCCAAGGTCGCCGACTACGAGGCGCAGATGGCCCGCGCTGCGCTGGGTGCGATGAGTGGCAAGAAGGGCGCCGCTGATTCCATGGACGTGCCGAGCCCGGTCGCGGGGCGGGTGTTGCGCGTCATGCACGAGAGCGAAGGAGTGGTTCAGGCCGGGGCGCCGCTTGTCGAGCTGGGCGACCCGAGCGCCTTGGAAGTCGTCGTGGATGTGTTGACAAGCGACGCCGTGCGCATCAAGCAGGGCGCACGCACAGAGATCCTTCGCTGGGGCGGCGCGCCGTTAAAAGCAGAAGTGCGCTTGATTGAACCCTCCGCATTCACTCGTCTTTCGGCCCTAGGAGTGGAAGAACAGCGCGTCAACGCGATCATCGATCTGCGTGACCCCTACTCCAAGTGGACGGCACTGATGGACGGCTTTCGCGTTGAAGCGCGGATCGTGGTGTGGGAGGGGCAAGATGTATTGCACATCCCGGCCAGTGCACTCTTCCAGTCCGGAGACGGCTTCGCCATTTTCGTCGTGGAGGGAGAGCTTGCACGCAAGCGCTCGGTAAAGATCGGGCACAACAACGGCCTGCAGGCAGAGGTGCTGGAAGGCATCGCCGAAGGCGCCCAAGTGATTCTGCACCCAAGTGACCGCGTCGCGGACGGTGCGCGCGTCACCTTTCGTTAAGCGCGCGTGCCGCGACCCCTGCTTTTTCTCGGCCGCACGGAGTCCACCGGGGTGTGGCCACGCATTCCCAAGTACAGACGCGGGGCGGCGCCATCGGGCCCAATTTCCCGGACGGCTTGAAAACGAGCCCGTTCGGCGTACGCTCCTCGCATGCGACTTTCAGCTCTCCCTTTCCTTGGCCTCACTTTCGCGCTCAGCGCGCTCCTCACACCCGCCTGTGGCTCCGATGATGACGGCGGCGGCACGGGTGGCAGCGCCACCGGTGGCAGCGCCGGAAGCGGCGCCAGCTCCGGGTCGGGGGGATCCACAGGAGGCAACTCCGGCAGCGGCGGAAGCTCTGGTTCCAGCGGCGGCAGTTCCGGTAGCGGCGGCAGCAGCGGAAGCTCCGGCGCATCTGGCGCCGGCGGGGGTGCTGGCACCGATGGCGGCGCTGGCTCGGACGGCGGAGGCGGCAGCGCCGGAACCGACGCAGGGTCAGACGCCGGTTCTGACGCGGGCTGTGTGGCAAACACCGTCCCCACGAAAGACGGTTGCCTGAGCTGCTCGGATGCCTCCAAAGCGCTCAACGATGTGCTTGATGCAGCGCGCAAAGCCAATGCTGCCTGCTCCACGGCGACGGACTGCAAACTCATCGGGGCCGGCTCGCAGTGCGCTGGCGGCTGCCAGCTCGCGATCGCGGTAAGCGGCGAAGCCGCGTACAATGCGGCGCTCGCGCAAGCGAACAAGGACTACTGCTCGGGCTACGTACCCGTGTGTGGCTTCATCACTCCGGCGTGCTTGGCGGTGAAAGCCGTGTGCAAGAGCAACCTGTGTGAAGCTGAACCGGCCTGATTCATGGTCGAGAACGACAAGCGACGCATCCTAGAACGGCGCGCACTGTTCATCAGTTCGTCCTTGGCTCTGCTTTCCTGCGGACCGAAGCCCCCACCGGACACGCCCGTGGGAACGAGCCCAGAGATCACGGTTCCCGCGGACGATCCTGCTACGCCAAAAGACGACCTGGTCACGACAGCCCCGCCGGAACGGCCGGAGACCCCGCCCGAAGCCCCCGTGCTGGAAATCCCGGACGGTGTGTCAGAAAGGACGCGAACGAACTACGAGCGCATGTTCAAGACCGTGCGCTCTCAGCTCGCCACCATCGAGGCCGCCGCGAAGAAGGCCCCGGCTGCGTGTGACGTTTCTCAGAAGAACTGCGAAGCGGAGTTTCGCGCCGTCGCGGACGCACTACTCGACTACCATCAATCTTCACGCTTTTCGTATTTCTGCCCCGGAAGCAGTGACGAAGCGAAGGCATTCCACAAGACGAAGAGTCACCTCATGCGCGACGTGCAAGCCCGCCACTCGGAGCTCGTGCAGAAGCTCGAACAGGCGTTGTCCGAAGGCGGCGCGGATGGCAAGAAGGAGTGGGCGCGTATCGAGCAAGAAGCCGCGGCGGCGCGTCCACATCCGTGCCTTAGTTTTGCGTGCGAAGACTGGTAGAGATGATCCGCACGTCATGACCCGGCGCTGGCGCATCCCGCAGCCGTTCGAAGAAGTGGACCACACGGCGGACGCAGGGGTGGTCGTGCACGGGCGCAGCGAAGCAGAAACCCTCGCGCTCCTAGTGCTTGCGCTTGGGCAGCTGCTTGCCGGGGGAGAGGACGTGACTCGCACGGCAGACGTGCAGATTTCCATCGGACCGGGCCCAAGAGACTCCCTGGCGGTAGATGTGCTTCGCGAGCTGCTGTACCGCTTTGACTGCGACCACGTGATCCCCGAAAGCTGCCAGGTCGATGTCTTCGGTCCGGACGTCGGAGCGCGGGTGACCGTGGGCGTGGGCAAATACGACCCGAAGCGGCATTCCGAGGGTCTGGAGCTCAAGGCGGTCACCCTGCACGAAGCGCGTTTCGAAGCCGAAGACGACGGTTTCGTCGCCCAGGTCATCTTCGACGTATAGAACGAAAAGCCGTAAAACGCAGGGTTCAAGCCTTGCGTCCGCGGACCGTTCCCTTACGGCATGTACGCTTCCCTGCGCCGGCCCGCAGGCCCTTGCCCGGAGGACTTGGCGCTCTCCGTGCTGGAGCAACGGCTGGAGTCCGGCAAATTCAAGGTGCCGCTCTTGCCCTCGAGTGCGCAGTTGATCCTCCGGGCAGCGACCCAAGCCTCCCCGGACATCGCAGCGATCAGCGCGACCCTGCATCGCGATGCCGCTATCGCAAGCCACGTCCTGCGCCTATCGAACTCCTCGGTCTACCGCGGGGCATACCCGATCGTCAGTCTCGACCAAGCCGTGGTGCGTCTGGGCGCAAAGAAGCTGCAAGAGATTGCGCTCATCGTCGGCTGTAAGAGCATCGTACTTCGGGCGGACGGCTACGAATCCGACCTGCGCCGCATCCTCCGCCACGGTTTCGCCACTGCACTCACTGCGCAGAGCATCGCCCGGCTGCTTCGCCAAGACCCCGAGCAGGCCTTTCTGCAAGGTCTCATTCACGACGTAGGCGAGCTGGTGGTGATCCACACCGCAATTGGCAGCCCGTCAGGAAGTCCAGAACGCAGCGTTGTGCTCAAACTCGCCGAGCAACACCATATTGTCGCGTCGATACGCGTGGTGGAGCAATGGGAGCTCATGACAAGCCTGTGCGACGTGATCGCGGCTCACCACGACGCACAGCCGCCTCCCCATGTGCGGACCGACGTACGCCGCCTGCAGTTGGCCGAGGAGCTCATCTCGGACTGCGAGGACGCGAAACGCGTCCTCGCTTGCGTGGAGTTCTTGGAAATCTACCCGAACATGCTCGACACGCTGCGAAAGAACGCTGAAGCCGCGAAGGCGCAGGCCGAGGAAACCCTGTGACGGAACACATCGGAGCGATCGTCGTCGGTGCGGGTCCGGCGGGACAAAAGGCTGCGATTTGCATGGCAAAAGCCGGGCGTCGGGTGCTGCTCGTGGACCGCACTGTCCGCGTTGGCGGCGCGTGTGTGCGTCACGGCACCGTGCCCAGCAAGACGCTGCGGGAGGTCGCAGTCACTTTCGACAAACTCCGACGCCTCACCGGGCGCGACATCGGGTCACCTCTCGCCGAAAGAACGCCGTTGGCGAGCCTCATGGCGCGCAAAGACACCGTGATCGACGCGCACGAGGGCTACATGCACGCGCAGTTGGCGCGGAATGGCGTAGAGCTGCGCCGCGCCATCGCAAGCTTTGAGGACAAGCGCACCGTCGAGCTTCTGGACGTGCATGGTGGTCGAACGCGGGTCTCGGCGGATCGCTACTTTCTCGCAACCGGCTCCTCACCCAAGGACCCCGACGATGTCTGCGTCGACCACCAGCACATCCTGGATAGCGATTCGATCCTGAGCCTGACCTATCTGCCGCGGTCTTTGGTTGTGCTGGGTTCGGGCGTCATCGCGTGTGAATACGCATCCATTTTCAGTGCCCTTGGCGTCCCAGTCACGATGGTGCATTCCTATCCATCGCCATTGGGTTTCTTGGATCCAGATCTGGTGAACTGCTTTCTAGATGGACTCTCTGCACGGGGTGGCACATATCTGGGCAACGTGCGAATAGACCACGCTGCGTGGAACGGGCTGTATGGCGTCGACGTGAGCCTCAGCGACGGGAGCGTGCTTTCCGCCGACAAGGTGTTATGCGCCCTCGGCCGGAGTGCCAACGTGCACGGCTTGGGCCTCGAGCGCGCCGGAGTGATGCTGAGCGACCGCGGACACGTGGAAGTGGACCGTTATTTTCGGACCAGTACACCGCACATCTACGCCGTGGGGGACGTCGTCGGGCCGCCCTCACTCGCATCCACCAGCATGGAACAGGGTCGACGGGCGGCACAACACGCTTTGGGCGTGCCTGTCGAACACGAAACCTCCGCTGTACCGACCAGCATCTTCACGATCCCAGAGATTTCGAGCGTCGGCCTGACGGAAGCGCAAGCCCTGGATGCCCACGGCGTCGTGCGAACGGGGCACGCGAACTTCGCGGAGGTTGCGCGCGGGCAGATTTCCGACAACGTGTCGGGTCACCTCAAACTCGTTGCTGACTCCGCGGGGCGACTGATCGGCGCCCAAATCGCCGGTGAGGGTGCGTCAGAGCTGGTTCACGTAGCGCAGATGGCAATCCTCGGTGGTTTGCAAGTCGACACATTCATAGATGAAGCGATGTCCTTTCCCACCCTGGCGGAAGCGTTTCGAATCGCAGCCTTGGACATGTTGCAGTCCCGAGAGCTGGCCCGCGCAGCAGAATAGTCGCTGAATCCATCGGGAACGGACGGCACCCATGCCAAAGGTGCGAGGTTCAACTTCAGGGTCTGTGACTGGTCAAGCTCGGCGAGCGGGGGTACGCTGAGTTTCATGGGCGGAAAGCGCGACTTGAGAGGCCGTTTGTTGCGAATGCTCATGGTGCTACCTCTTGCACTCCTGGCACTGAGTTGCGGCGAGGAGTTCGGAGCGTCTGTCGAGGACGGGAGCGATAGCGGGACCGGCAACTGCATCCCGACGAGCTGCGATAAGCTAGGCGCTCAGTGCGGCACGGCGCCGGACGGCTGCGGCGAAACGGTCCAGTGCGGTTCTTGCCCGGCGGGAGAGGTCTGCGGCGGCGGTGGTCAGAACAAGTGCGGCAAGAACCTGTGCACCCCCGTAACCTGCGCAGACCTGGGGGCAACGTGCGGCGTCGC
Source organism: uncultured Polyangiaceae bacterium (assembly GCA_965369205.1). Taxonomy (GTDB): domain Bacteria; phylum Myxococcota_A; class Polyangia; order Polyangiales; family Polyangiaceae; genus JACKEA01. Next base: position 45,419 of record CBDUPW010000015.1, read on the forward strand.
AAGTGACGGTTGTGGAGCAACTCTACAGTGTGGCAACTGCTCCGCACCGGAGACTTGTGGCGGCGACGGCAAACCCAACAAGTGTGGTTGCAAGCCTCTGCAGTGCGAAGCCGGCATGTGCGGGAAAGCGCCGGATGGCTGCGGAGGGCTCCTGCAATGCGGGGACAAGTGTCCGTCGGGTCAGATCTGCGGCGGTGGGGGAGCTAACCGCTGCGGCACGAACCCGTGCACGCCCAAGACGTGCGTTGGAGAAGGCATCGAATGCGGGACCATCACGGATGGTTGTGGCAACGGCTTGAACTGCGGTGTCTGCGCGTCACCGGATACCTGCGGTGGCGGCGGCGTCCCCAAGAAGTGCGGCTGCACACCGACCACCTGTGCGGCCTTGGGCAAGAACTGCGGCGCCCCGTCCGACCTTTGCGGGGGCACCCTGAACTGTGGCACCTGCACCGGCTCGGAAACCTGCGGCGGCGGCGGCACGCCTGGAGTGTGCGGCTGCACGAAAACTGCCTGCGGACCGACGGAATGCGGAGTGAAGAGCGATGGTTGCGGCGGCACGCAGCTGTGTGCTTACGAGTGCACGGGCGGGCTACTCTGCGACAATACGCAAAACAAGTGTGTGGGCTGTGTTGCTGGCGTGTGCGCGGGTGCCACCGAGTGCATTACTAGCCAACCCTGTGACGGCACCAACAACACGTCCATGTACTGCCCCTGCCTGACCGGAACCTGCAACACGCAGACAGGAAAATGCGATCCCTGATCGGGTAGCGGACACCCGCGCGGCTTTTCGTTAGCATGCAGCCATGAGCGTGAAGCTGCAGCGCCGCGGTCCCTTCTGCTGGGAGATCCCGAAAGAGGACGGCATGAAGGTGCCTGGCCGGGTCTACCTGGCCGAGGCCCAGCTGGAGCAGGTTCGTAAAGACAAGGCCTTGCAGCAGGTGAAGAACGTCGCCTACTTGCCGGGCATCCTCGGCGCCAGCCTGGCCATGCCAGACATCCACTGGGGCTACGGCTTTCCCATCGGCGGGGTAGCGGCGGTGGACGCGACAGACGGCGCCGTCAGCCCGGGCGGCGTCGGCTACGACGTCAACTGCGGCGTGCGCGTCATCACGACGCAGTTGCAAGCAGAAGAGGTCGCGCCACGGATCCAGGCCATCGTCACGAAGTTGTTCCAAGCCATCCCCACCGGGGTCGGTAGCAGCCGCGCGATCGCCAGTCTCAGCAAACCGGAGTTACGCAAGGTGCTGGCGCAGGGTGCTGCCTGGGCCGTGCAACGGGGCTACTTCGCCGCGGAAGATGACGCTGCCCTGGCCGAAGAAGGCGGCTGCCTCAGTGGTGTTGATCCGAAAGCCGTGAGTGATCGCGCGTTGGAACGTGGGCAGGACCAGATGGGAACTCTGGGCAGCGGGAATCACTTCCTGGAAGTGCAACGCATCGATGCGATCTATGACGAAGCGGCCGCACAAGTGTTCGGCCTCAGTGTGGGCAACATCACACTGATGGTGCATTCCGGATCCCGGGGTCTGGGGCACCAAGTCTGCGACGAAACCTTGCACCAGCTCGCACGCAGCTACGAACAGTATGGCGCTGATTACGCGGCGCTGCCGGATCGGCAGCTGGCGTGCGCGCCCATTCAGTCCGATGTGGGCCGAAAGTATCTGGCAGCCATGCAGGCGGCAGCAAACTTCGCTTGGGCCAATCGCCAGGTCATGACTGGGCTAGCAGTCGATGCCGTGGCTCAAGCGTTGGGCATCGATCGCGCGCGCATCGGGGCTCGGCTGCTGTACGACGTCTGCCACAACATCGCGAAGTTCGAAGAGCACCTGGTCGACGATGCCCCCAAACGCGTGTTGGTGCATCGCAAGGGCGCCACGCGCGCATTTGCCGCGAACGATGTGCGGGTACCGGAGCGGTACCGCGGCGTCGGACAACCCGTGCTCATCCCCGGCGACATGGGACGCTACTCCTACGTCCTCGCCGGCAACTCAACGGCCATGGACGAAACCTTTGGCTCTTCCTGTCACGGGGCTGGGCGTGTGCTTTCGCGCAAGGCTGCGCTGAAGCAGGCACGGGGGCGCCGTATCGATCGCGAGCTGCGCGACCGTGGGATCGAGGTGATGAGCCGCGGCTTGCGCACGCTGGCCGAAGAGATGAGTGAGGCCTACAAAGACGTGGCCGACGTGGTGGACGTCATCGACGGCGCCGGCATTTCCCGCAAGGTGGCGCGACTGGTGCCCCTCGGCGTCATCAAGGGCTGAGACGAACAGAAGCGGAAAGCAGACACGGGCCACGGCGTTCGTGCGATGCGACGCTGCTCACGGCACACAGCTTGCGGGGACCGAAAGCGCTGGCTTACTGCCACTCTGATCGCAGGCAGCGTTCAACAAGTCGGATTCACAGGTAGCCACATCCAGCCCGGACTTGTCGCAAGAGCTGGTAAACGCCGAGGTGCACTGACTCCGAGCCGACTGAACTTCATTCCCGAACCCCTGAGTTCCTCCAGACGGGAAGCGAATTCGACAATCGCTCGAGCACTTGCAGGATCGATCGCAGGCGTTGCTTGCGAGTTGCTTGCACGCCGCGGAACCGCTGGGCTCGGACTCTCCACTGCTGCAACCCAAAGCCGCGAGGCAAATGGCGTAGACCACTCCGCGGAGGGCTCTGCCGGTCGTTGAGCTCATGCAGTACCAATACCATGCCGCCGTACGCGTGCACCGCGCGCGGGCGCCGCCAGCATGGTACCTTTCGATCTGACGTGAGAGGTCCGACGTGACGGGTATGGGGCGCGTTTGGCGCGCAGGGCGGGCGCTACTGGCGGCTTGCCTCGCTCTTTCGTGCGCACCGGTTGCGGCGAAGAGTGATTCCAGCGCGCTGGCGCCCAACGCAGCTCCACGCGAGAAGAGCGCGCCGGCCTCTGCGTCGCCACCGACCACGCCGGGCGCCGCGGGCAAATCCACGAGCACCGCTCAGCCCGGCGCGATGCCGAGCGCGTGCAGCCCGGGGCCAACGCCGGAGCGCCTCGCGATCGCGTCTGGCAAGACGGTCCTCACACGCGATCGCTTGGCGGTGACATATCAGGGCGCCAGTCACGACAGCTTTGACGACGGGAGCACTGATCTGCGGCTGCAGCTCATGTTCCAGGGAGTCATGGAGGACGGGAGCCCGACGCCGTCGGCGCTGAGCTGGACGCCGTCGGCCTTCGCGAAGCCCGCGTGGGTGCACCTGGCGGTGAACGTCTGCGCGCAGGTGGTGGACGGCAATGAGGATCGCATCGTGCTCGAGTTGTTCCGGCCACCATCCGCAGCGAAGTGAATACGCGCCCTAGAAGCGGAAACCTGGTGCAGCAGAGCGCTCCCTGGCCGACTGCTCCGGCTTTTTGGCCAGGATCAACAGATCGTAAGCGGTGATCGCCGCGCCGACGACCGCGACGCCAATGGCCACGTTGGTCAGGTCCCGGGCGGTGGTGCCCGCACTGCGCGCATCCTCGCTCCCGGTCGCGACGAAGTCGTCGTGTTCGCTTTTGGCCTTGGGCCCGAACACGGCGATGCCTACGCCACCCACGGCCACGAGGCCCAAGCCGCCCCAGGTCAGGAAGCTGGGGCCGCGCGTCGCCGCTGCAGGCGTGGTGTCGTCCTTGCGCACATCGTGGCGCTCGGGCGCCGCCACCGGCTCCGCACTCTTCGCCACAAGCGCTACCTGCACCAGGGTTTGCTCCTGGCGACGCGGGTGGACTTCGTGGACTTCCGAGAGCTCACCTGCGCGCACTACCACTTCCTGCTTGCGTGGATCGATGGGCGCGCTGCAGGGGACGCTGCAAAAAACCTCTCCATCTACGGAGACTTCGGCTCCCACCGGCGACCCTGTCACTTTGAGCGTGGCTAACTCAGCCCGCACGGCGTCAGCCTTGGTCGTGGCGCGCTTCTGCTGTTTCTTGTCCAGGGTCTTGCTGCTAGCAGCGGCTTCGTATTGGGCTAATGCCTCCCGAAAGCGGCTCAGCCGCTCGAGGCATACACCGATATTGAATCGCACCGCGTCGTGCTCGTGTAGCTCGAAGGCGCGCCGGAAGTGGCGCAGCGCTTCGGTGTAGTCTTCGCGCTCGAAGGCACGCTGGCCCTCCCCGAACTGCGCTTTGGCGAGCTCGCGTGGGCCTGCCTGCGCGTGTCCCGATGCTATCAGGAACGACATGGCTAGCGCCGTCGCACACAGGGATGCTCGCATGCTCCGGAATTCTAGTACGGATCTGCCAGCAGTGGCCCCGACGGCTTTTTGGCGGGTTTTTCCGGCGAGACGCGGGGCACGGGCGGGACGCGCTCTTTGGCCGCTGCGCTCGCGCTCGCTGGCGGGGCCGCCACGCTTGCCGGTAGCTCCAGTAGCTTGCCGTCATCTTCGGGACCAATGGTCGACTCGACGATGCGCCCATCGCTAGCAATGAGTTCGAGCTTTGCGGTCGCGCCTGCTGCTATGGGCACGACGATCGGGCGCTCGTCGTGTCGATTGCCGTTGACCAGCACCATCCGCACTCCGTCGGGAACACGTAGTTGGACTGTGGGTGTAGGCGCAGCCGTAGCGACTGAAGCAACTGAGGACGCCGCCCCTGCGGTTGCGGACGTGTTTGTGGATTGCCGCGCGAGCATGACAGCGGCTGCCGCGAACACCGAAACCACGCCGAAGCCGAGCACGAGGCGCTTTGAGCGCCCCGCTCGTGCGTCGGGCTCTTGACTGAGCGCGGTCAGCGAGCCACCGGTTTGCTCTTTTTGAACGAGAGGCACGTCGGCACCACCACGCTGCGCTGCGGCGAGGCGCTCGTCCTCGCGGGCACGCTCCTCGCGGAACAGTTCGTCCATCTCCTTGGCGACGTCAGCACGCCGTCCCCCATTTGCCTGCACGGCGGCCATGTCCAAGACTCGCGCGAACTCTTCGAGGTCGGTGGGGCGTTGCGCTACGTCGCGTAGCAGACAGCGAGCCACCCACTCGCTGACGTCTTTTGGTACCTCCGGGGCCACGCTGACCAGATCCGGGACCTCCATTTCGAGAACGTTGTAGAGAGTCGCCGGCTCGTCCTCCGCGCGAAACAGGCGACGCGCCGCGAGCAGCTCCCAAGCCACCACCCCAAGCGCCCAGACGTCCGTGCGCGCGTCGAGGGCACTGATGCGACGGATCTGTTCCGGCGACGCGTATGCGAGCTTGCCGCGGAACTCCCCGCTCTGCGTGCTCGCGATGCGCCCGCGAGCAGCGGCAATGCCAAAGTCCACGACTTTGACGGTTCCGTCGTAGCCGATGTGGATGTTCTGCGGGCTGACGTCTCGATGCACGACCCCAAGGGGACTTGCGTCCGGGCCAAGCGTCTGATGCGCGCCGGCAAGGCCTTCAGCAGCGCGCGCAAGCACACCAAGGCGGAAGCCAAGGCTGAGCCTTCGCTTGCATTGCTTGGCCTTGCGAGCGGTGGACGAAAGGGATTGCCCGCGCAAGAACTCCATCAACAAGTACGGCAGGCCGTCGTGGGTACCGACGTCCAGCACGTGGATCACGCTGGGGTGGGAGATCTGGGAGGCGATACGCGCTTCGTCCAGGAATCGCTCGACGGGCTGTGCTTCGTCTGCAAGGTGCGGCAACATAGCCTTGAGCGCCAAGATCTTGTCGAAGCCACCAATGCCGGTGCGGCGCACGGCGTACACCGCAGCCATGCCGCCGCGGGCGATCTCCGCGACGACTTCGACGCGATCCACCACGTCCCCGGGGCGCGGCAGCTTCCGGCCGTTTTGTGCTTCCGCTGGCTCTGGCACCGTTCCAACAGTCTTGCACAGCGAGGTCACGAGCGCCTAGGCGCGGCAGTGCATGCGTAGCCAGATGGAGATATGCTGCCGGGGAATGCAGTTTCGATCCGCCGTCTGGGCTGTCGCGGGAGCATCCCTTGCCACCGCGTGCCTTTTGAGTTTCGACGACAGCGAGATCGACTCTCAGAACGCAGTCGGCGGAAACACGGCGGACGCCAGCGTGGGCGGAGCCGCCGGCGCGGCTGGCGGCTCCGGTGGCGGCGGCACGGGCGGAAGCAGCGGCGCGGGGGGCGCGTCCGGGGGCAGCAGTGGCGCAAGCGGCGGCGCGGGCGGCGCCAGCGGAGGCGGGGGCCTGTCTGGAAGCGGTGGCTCCGGTGGGACAACTGGCGGCAGTGGCGGCAGCGGCGGGGCGAGTGGCGGCAGCGGCGGGGCGAGTGGCGGCAGCGGCGGGGCGAGCGGCGGCACGGGAGGCAGCACTGGTCTGCCACCCTGCGGGCTGGGAAGCGACGACTTCTCCGACGGCACCATCGGAAGCCTGTGGGGGATTTGGAACACGGGGCATAGCGAGCAGGGCGGCGTGCTGCGCATCACGCCAGACGCGCCCACAGCGATGCATTCGGGCATGACCACGACGACCGTGGCCAACCTTTCGAACTGCGCAGTTAGCGTCGAGCTGGTCCAGGTGTTGTCCACGTTGGATTCCACGAGCGCCTATCTGCTGCTGCAACCAGAGCCGTTCAAGCAGAGCGACGTGACTTTCATCCAGTGGGAAGAGGGCAATTTGTACATGGGCAAGGAGCCCGTGCCGGCCATCCAACCCTACAATGCAGTTTCGGATCGTTGGTTTCGCATCGCTTCGTCTGGAGGAACCACGCGCATGGAAACCTCACCGGACGGGAAGACATGGACCACCAAGCACTCGATTTCGACGCCAGCGTCCTACACTGCCGGGCGCGCCGAGTTGGCGGCCGGCAGTTGGAAAGTGCAGCCCAGTATAGGGACCGCAATCTTCGACAACTTCAACAAGTAGGCGCACGTTGGCCGGCCGGCGCAGGGCGGGACGGCTTGATTCAGCGCAAAAACGAAAGCTTGTCCCGGTGCGCGGCTTGCGCTGCGTTGTAGTCACTTTGGTCGAGCCCAAGCGCCTGCGCAGTCTGGCGCAACACGTTGACTTCTGCGTGCGAGATCTCCCCGTCCGCGGCAGCAAGGTCCACTAATACTTGAAGCACGTCGCGTTTCAGTTCCGAGTCCGCCAATTCGCGTAAGGTTCGGCAGTATCGCGACGCTTGCACGGTCGCCACCTCGAGTACGTGCTCGCGAAGCACCGCGCTAATCGCCGCGACCCCGGACGCCGTCATGCCATGCACGCGGCCCAGTTCTTCGCGCACACGCTCCTCTTCGGCCCGTGAGTAGTCGCGATCGGCATAGGCCACCACGCCCAGCAGTCCGGCGATGGCGGCCACCACTTGAACCGACTCTTCATCGGCGCTCTGCAGCTCGCGGCGTACCACCGCCACGAGCTGCTCGGCACCCTGCAACGACTCTTTGTCGCCGGCGCGCTTCAGAAACTTGCCGAACACCTAGTGTGACACCAAGCCGCCCTTGGGTGCGCTGGCCATCGCGTTCTTGTCCACAAGCGGCACGTTCAAACGCTTGAGCGCCTTACATGCCCACACGCGCTCGACCTTCTTCTTTTCGTCCTTGTAGTAGCGGCCGTAGCGGGAGCAACCGCTGCGGAGCATCGCCAAACCCTTGTCGCGGTCTCTCTTCATACCGACACCCCGGGCGATGAAATACCCAAGCTCGCCACACGCGCCGCGATTGCCGTAGGAGCAGGCGCGCTCCAAGAATTTGGCGGCACCGGAAGCATCCTTCCTGACCCCGTCACCAGACTCCATCATCATGGCTAGCTCCCGACAGTCCGTGCTGCTGCGCAGGTTGCAGCTCTTTTCGTAGAGCTCGGCGGCTTTCTTCATGTCCTTATCGGTATCTTTTCCGGTCTTGTACATACGGGCGAGATTGCGACAGCTCACCGTCTTGCCGGAGGCGCAGGCGCGCTCTCGAATACGGATACCCTCCGCGACGTTCTTGGAAATGCCGTCGCCACGAATGTACATGTCCGCAACTGCTTCGCAGGCGTTCGAGGATTTGCCGTAGCAGGCGCGCTTGTACAACTTCAGCGCTTCAGCCGGATTGGGCCGCATGCCCATGCGACCGCGACGCATCGCATAGCCAAGGGTTTCGCAGGATTTGTAGGAGCCCAACTGGCACGCTTCGCGATAGTACTTCACCGCCTTGAGGGGGTCCTTCGTGGTGCCTCCGGTGCCGTAGTTGTACTTGCGTGCCAATCGCTCACAAGCGCGGGGATCTCGCTGCTCACACGATTTGGCGTACAGCGCCAAGGAACGCTCCTTGGTCGAGTCCGTAACGATGCCTTGCTCGTGATAGTAGCCGAGGTTGTTGCACGCGGTGGTATTGCCCAGCTCGCAGGCATGTTCGAACAGCTCCGCTGCTTTCTTCGTGTCCTTCGCCACACCACGCCCAAAGTGGTAGGCGGCGCCTAAGTCGGAGCATGCCGGAGCGTATTCCCCCGAACACGCATGCTCGAAATGCTGCAACGCCAGCTTGTAGTCGAGCCCCGTACCGCGACCGGAGTAGTAGTCGCCAGCGAGGTGGAAGCAGCTACGCGGGTGTCCGGTCTTGCAGCCGCGCTCAAAGAACTCGTGGGCGCGTTTGTCGTCTTTTTGCACGCCCTGACCAGTCTGATACAGCATGCCAATCACTCGGCAGCCTTCGCCATCGAACAGCTCACACGCGCGCTGGTAGTACTCCAAGGCGCGGATCTTGTCCTTTTGCCGACGGACACGACCGAATTCGTAGATTTCTCCGAGTTCACTACACGCATATCCGCTGGCGTTGTCGCAGCCCTGTTTGATGAGTTGGTACGCCTTGTAATCGTCTCGCTTGATGCCGTGCCCGTACATCATGGCACGCCCCAAACGGGCGCAACCCTCGGCGCCACCCCAGAGCTCACAGGCCTTGGAGTAGTGCTGGACCGCGATCTTGTAGTCCCGTTCCACACCCCGCCCAACCTGATGCGCAATGCCGAGCTCGACGCAGCCCTTCGCGCTGTTGGCATCGCAGGATCGCTTGAACAGCTCGACAGACTTGAGGCGATCTAAAGTGGTTCCGCGCGCCGTCGCGTGCATGTTCCCAAGATAGGCGCAGCCATCCGCGTCGTCACCGACGCAGGCCTTTTCGTAGTAACCGAACGCCTTCTTGTAGTCACGCGCCGTGCCCACGCCGCGTTCATAGAGTTCCCCAAGCTCGGTGCAGCCGTGCGCATGCCCGCTAGCGCACGCGCGGTCGAATAGCGGTAGCGCGCGTTCGTTCTTGGCGTTGGAGGTCACTCCGTCGCGGTGCATTCGGCCCAAGAAGGTACAGCCAGCGCCGTCTCCGTCCTTGCAGGCTTTTTCGAAGGTCTTGAAGGCCTTGTACTCATCCTTCTGAATTCCCGCACCAAGCAACGCGTGGGCCCCCATTTCCGAACAGGCAGAGTCGCTTCCCAAGTCACACGCCTTCTTGAAGAAAGCCACCGCTTGAATGATGTCTTTCGAAACACCGCCGTGCGCGTTGCGGTACAAGCGCCCGAGCTGTTCGCAGCTTTGAGCGTTGGACTTGTCGCACTGCTCACGGCAGGGACCCGCGTCTTTGCCATTGCAAGCGTAGCCGCGCTTTGCGCTGGCCTTTTGGGTGCATTTCTTGCCATCCCATACCAGCGTGCCCTCGCACTGGGGCACGCCCGCTACGACGACGACTTTGCCTTGAGCGTCCTTCTCGACCTCGAGTTTTTCTTTGCCGAGCGGTCGCAGTTCAAGCCGCAGTAGGGAGGTGCAACCGTCCGGCGGTTTCTCCGCTTCGGTCGACGCATTGGCGCATTTGTCGATGCTGCCGTCTTTTGTGCCGACCACTTTGCTGCTCGCCGTCTTGGCTTCGACACTGGCTCCGAAAAGCCCCGCCACGGTGCTTGCCTTGCTCTTCTGGCCGGACTGAATGGCAAATGCACCAACGGTCGCGCCGCGCACGAAATGGGTGGCGCCGTCACACTCCCCTTCTAGGTCCCCACGTTCCGCACGGGTCCGCACGGCGGTGCGCTTGCCGACAATCACCAGGCCGATGTCGAGCGCGGCACCTTTCGCGAATTCGCCGCCCACACTGGCGCCCATCGCGGCCATGATTCCGGGCAGATTCGCCTTGACCTCGTCGGCTGTCTCATAGCGGATCATCTGCTCTTTCTTACTCACGCCGACGTAGCCGTATCCTCCAGGGATATGGCAGTCCTTCAGCAGCTTGATCTCGTTCTTCTGGTAGCGCACGAGGGCGATGCGATCGCGCATCATGACTTCCAGGTCAGTGCGGTGGTTCGGGTTCCAATCCACGACTAGGGGCTCGGCGTAGGTGTCAACGACGTCCGTGGACATGCCGCCTAGCTCACCGGCCACGTCATGACCGTCGTGGGGCCCTGATCCCCGTGGGCCACCACAGTTGAACGCAACGGGCAATAGCCCAACCAACATGCTGAAACGTATCCAACGAACCATGACGACCTCGCAAAAGTCAGGGTGAGCGCAAATCTATGACCCATGACTATAAACAGCCGCGCGGAGAAATGGGTCTCTCAAAACATAAAAATGCCACCCCGGGGTTCAAGGGAAGTGCGGGCCAGGGGGGCTCACGCGCTTTGGTGGCGTTCGTGGGGTGTTTTGTAGGAATTGGCGCCCATGACGCCAATCATGCACTTACGCCAGGCGCCGCGCGAGATGCTCAAAAGCGAACCGGGCGCAGGACTCGTGCGCCGCGAGTGTGCGGCTTGGCTCGAAATAGAAGCCGCTGACGCCGGGGCGCATGAGCTCCCGGACGATGAGAGACAGCGGGAAAGCTTCGATGCTGCGACGCCGCGCGAGAAGACGTTCTTCTTGCATGGGGACAGGGCAGCAGCTTTGGGATCCCGCGGCGGCCGGCGCAAGACGCCAAAGGGAAAAGCCGCGCGATTGTCGTGCGCGCCGTACAGCTCCGTGCCAGAGTCGCGCTATGGCCGCGGAGCGTGACGAGCAGGGCGCCGAAGAAGAGGACCTGACTTCGCGCAGCGACATCAAGCGCGCGCGCAAGACCCGAGAAGACGCGCTATCGCGCCTGGCCAAGAGCCTGTGTGCGTTGACCCCAGCGAAGCTTGAGAAGCTGGGGCTGCCAGACCCGGTACTGGAAGCCGTCGCTCTAGCACAGGCAATCAAGGCGCATGCGCCCAAGAACCGCCAGCTCCGCGTGGTGCGCAGCCAGCTCCGCGCAGAAAACTGGCCGAGCATCGTGGTTCGACTCGAGCAACTGCAAAAACACGGACGGGTGACCAGCTCGGGCGGGGACAAGGATAGCGACGCGCAGGCGCGATCGTGGCTGGTGCGCCTGCTCGGCGAGGGCAATGTGGCACTCGACGGGCTCCTTGAGGCACACCCTGCACTGGACCGAAAACACATCCGCACACTGGTGCGGAACGTTCAGAACAGCTCTGCGGAGCGCAGAATCCGTGCAGAGGAAAAGCTGGCGCATACCCTAGAGCAGGCGCTCCGCTAGCAGCGCTGCTCTAGGGGTTTGTGATGCAAAAACCGGGGCCTACATGGCAAATGCGGGGCGTCTGTTAACACTTCCAGTTGGGCGCGCGTCTATCCAACCATCGACCCTCGTTCCGCGCTTCCGTCGGCCAGTCTGGGCCCGCTTTACTTTGGCCCGCAAAGGGGAGCCAATACCGGGTCGGTCCCGGTGAGTGCCACTGAAGACGCGTCCGACGACGCTGCTCTGGTGCAGGCGGCCAGCCGGGGCGATGCGATCGCTTTCGGACGCCTATTCGAGCGCTACGCCAAGACGGTGCATGGCGTGCTGCTGTCGCGACTGATCAAAGCGGACGCGGACGACCTCACTCAAGAAGTGTTCCTGCTCGCGTTCCGTAAAATCTCGAACCTGACGGAGCCAAATGCGTTTGGCGGATGGCTCTGCGCCATCGCCCGCAATCGCGCCACGGATTTCTTGCGCAAGGACAGACAGCATGTCGAGCTCACGCGGGATATCCCGTCAGCAGACCCGAGACGCGCGGAAGCTGAAGAAGTACTGATGGTGATTCGTGATCTCCCGGAAGCGTATCGAGAATCGCTGGTGCTTCGACTGGTGGAAGGAATGACAGGGCCGGAGATCGCGGAACGCACCGGGCTCTCGCAGGGCTCGGTGCGGGTGAATCTACATCGCGGCATGCGCATGCTGCGCGAAAGGCTCGGCAGCGATGACGAGTGACTACCTGTGGGACGGAACGGGCGCCGTGGACGAGGACGTGCGGGCGCTCGAAGAAAAGCTGTCGACGCTCCGATATCGACCCAGCGCGCGGCCGCTCCTCCGCCGGCAGAAGCTCCCGCTTCGCGGAGTGGCGATAGGTGTGGCAGCGCTGGCTGCGGCAGCCGCCGCGGCCTTGTGGTTGGGCGTGCGAACTTCCAGCGAAGGGCTCGTCGCGGAACGCCGTGGGCCCGAAGGGGAGCACGCGCCGGGGATCGCAGCGAGTGAGGCGCAACCCCCAGGCACTCGAGCTGCGCCACCTGCACCATTGCTTCCAGGCGGCAGTACAACAGCGGGGAGCGCTCGACCTCGAGCAGGCCAGCTGCTCGACGCGACCAGCGC
>CBDUPW010000016.1:0-55938 GCA_965369205.1 uncultured Polyangiaceae bacterium
CGCGATAGCTAGCGCTGGTCCCAGAACGAGACCGGCGATCCGCAATCCACGCACCCACTTCAGGCGGCGCAGGCTGCGCGGTTCGACTTGCGCCCGGAGCTCCCGCAAGAGCTCGTCTGCGGATCCACGCGCGCGTCGCAAGTCGCGGCTTGGCCAAGCGTCAAGGGCGGCCGGATCTGTCTCAGTCAGCGCGCGCCGGACAAGGTCGAGCTCTCCAGTAGCCGAGGGGAGCGCGCCAAGCGCCGCAAGTTGCTGGAAGGCTTGGGCAATGGGCAAGGTCGTTGGCTCCGGGTGTTTCCCGGCGACGACGGCGATCGCAGTTGCGAGCAGCTCGACGGCTTCGCGCTGTCAAGACAGCGCCGCGGCGTGATCGCGATCTTCGGCCAAGCGGGAAGCCGAATCCCAGCGTGCGTGGGCGGAAGCGACCAGCTCCCGGGCCCGTGCCGCCGCCAGTTCGGGGTAACCTTGCACGCGTGCAATGGGCCGGCGCAGGAGCACGGGCTCCAGCAGTCGGGCACCCAGGCCCCGCCTATCCTGCTCCCCGCTGCGCATTCCGCCGGATTAAGCGAAATTCGCGGCTGTGAACATCGGAAACAAAAAAAAGCACGGCGACTTGGACGGAGGGGGGGATCGTCACAAATCGCCGTGCGGAGTAGGAACACGGCACCCCAACTGAGGGGGGGGAAGTCGAGATGCCGTGTTGTAGTGTTCGGCAGCAGCGAAAACCAAAGTAGGGATCCTGACCGCTGCCGTGCTCCTATGTTGCAGCACGCGTGCCACTTGCCCACTTAGCAATTTCAAGTAGTTAGACGTGCATTTGGGCAGGACCTTTCAGGTATGCACGATCGGCTTTGCCGATCAGCAATGGATGCTGGGGACATGACCGTCCGCAAGTACCGATGCGCGGCGTCGGCTGAAACGCGCACCCCTAGCCTTGCGCGCTCTTGTCGTGGACTCGGGTTTTTGTGGCAGTCTCGCGCCGCATGCGCGCCCTGAGTTGGCTTTGGGTCGGACTGCCCCTGCTGGGTGCCGCGGAACTGAGCGGGCAGCTCTGGGCGTCCCGTCGCGCGCCGACCCAGAGCGAATGGTTGGCGGTGCAAAGCAAGGTGCAGTCTGCGAAGGCGCCTGAAGCCGCCGTGGTGATCGCGCCCAGCTGGGCGGAGCCCCTCGCCCGCGCCGCATTGGGCGAGAAGCTCATGCCACTGCGGGACGTCGCGCGCCCCAGCTTGGACGGCTACCCGCGCGCCCTCGAGATCAGCGTCCTGGGGCAGTCCGCTCCCGAGCTCGAATCCTGGCCCGTTACCCAGGAGCACAGCGTTGGCCGCTTCATCCTGCGACAGCGCGAAAATCCCGCAGCCCCACGAGTGCAGTTCGATTTCGTCGATGCAGTGTCCGAGGCGGACGTCAGCGAGACGGACGGCACTGAAGACAAACCCTGTCCCTGGCAGCCACGCGGCCGCGCCAAAAGCGGTGGCCTCGGCGGCCATCCGACCTACCCCGCCGCGCGCTTCAACTGCCCATCCGGTGAGCCCTACCTCGTAGGCGTCACGGTCATTGACGACCAAGACTACCGCGCCCGGCGCTGTATCCACGCCTACCCGACCCAACGCGGCCCAGTGAAACTGCGCTTCGCGGACGTGCCTCTGGGCGCCGAGTTGCGCGGACACGCGGGCCTGCCGTGGGTGCTCGTGCGAGACGGCGGCGGCGCCCCAGTGCGCCTCGAAGTATTCGTAAACGGCAAGTCCGTCGGTACCCACGAACAACGCGACGAAATGGGCTGGGCTGGCTTTCGCTTCAAGACGGGCGCTTCGCCCGGAGTGCGCGGCAACATCGAGTTCCGCGTCAGCAGCGACAGTGTTCAAAACCGTCACTTCTGTTTCGCGGCGGATCTGCGATGAGCATCGCAACCGCGCCCACGCGCCGAAAGCGCCTCCTGCAGGCGAGTGCGGATCCGCTGATCGCCCTGGGCCTCGGGGTTGCCTACGTCGTGCTGCTGCTCAACACCGTCGACAACCTGGGCTACGCACGGGACGAAGGTTTCTACTTCCAGGCCGCGCGCAGCTATGGCGCGTGGTTCGAGCTGCTGTTCAAAGATCCCACGACGGCGCTGACCCGGGCCAGCGTGGACCGCTACTGGGCGGCCAACAACGAACACCCTGCGTTGATGAAGAGCCTGTTTGCGCTCTCGAACCTGTACCTATTCGAAAAGTACAAGTGGTTCTCGGACGCGGGCACTGCGTTTCGCTTTCCCGGCATGGTGCTCAGCGGCCTGGCCGTCGCCGTGACTTACCTCTGGGGCGCGCGCAGCGTGCACCGCGGCGCCGGCATCGTCGCTGCGGTCCTTTTGGGCATGATGCCGCGGGTCTTCTACCACGCGCATCTTGACTGCTTCGACATGCCCGTAGCCGCCATGTGGCTGATCACGACCTACGCCTTCTGGCGCTCGCTGGATCGCGGCTTGTTCTTCGCGCTCTTCGTCGGCGTGCTGTACGGCCTGCTGCTGAACACGAAGCACAATTCGTGGCTGCTCCCGCCAGCGTTGATCGCGTGGCTTTTGATCGTGCATGGGCGCAGCGTGTGGCGCGGCATGAAAGTCGGACGCGTGCGTGTACCCACCGCGCTATTTTGCATGGCGCTGATCGGCCCGCTGGTGTTTTACGCGCTGTGGCCGTGGATCTGGCACGACACGGGGAAGCGTCTGGCCGCGTACGTCGCGTTCCACATGCACCACGAGTACTACAACATGGAGTTTCTCGGGCGCACCTACTGGAAGCCGCCCATGCCCCTTGGCTACGCCTGGCTCATGACGTTTGCCACGGTGCCGGCGGTGACACTCGGGCTGTTCCTCGCGGGGCTCTTCTCCGGCGCGCGACACTTCTTGATCACCCACTTGCGTCGGCCCGTGAGCAAGCTCTTTGCTCGCGTCGGCAAGACGCTGACCCCGCGCACGCTAACCCGAAGCGATCGACGCCGCGTCTCGGCGGAAGTGCTGTGGCTGCTTTGCATCCTCACCAGCTACGCGCCGTGGATTTCCACGAACACGCCCATCTTTGGCGGCGCCAAACATTGGATCACCGCGTACCCGTTCTTCTGCCTGTTCGCCGCGCGCGCCTTTGCCGACGCCCTGAGTGCGGCGTCGCGTTCTTTGCCCAAAGCCGCAGCTTGGTGGCGAGGGGTGCCGTTGCGTCTGGGTCTGGGGCTTACCGCCGTTGCCGCGCCGACGCTGATCACGCTGCAGTCACACCCCTGGGGACTCAGCGCCTACACGCCCATTGTGGGCGGCGCACCGGGCGCAGCGACTCTGGGACTCAATCGCACTTTCTGGGGCTACACCACGGGCGCCGTGCGCGGCTACCTGAACGAAAACGTGAAGCCCGGCGGCAGCGTATTCGTGCACGACACGGCGATGCAGAGTTGGGACCAGATGGTGAAAGACGGCATGCTCGCCCAGCAAGTGCGCGGCGCATGGAGCATCGAATCTTCGAGCTTCGCTGTGTACCACCACGAGCCCCATATGAGCCGCGTGGAATACCAACTCTGGGTGGACTACGGCACGACCGTGCCCGCGCACATCGGCACGCATCACGGCGTGCCGGTGATCTGGGTATTCAAGCGCCCCTGAACCCCCAAAAGTTCCGCGCTGGCCCGGGCAATCGTCCGTGATACCGTCTGCACTGGACGCCGTGACGCAGTGGAAAGTGAGCGCGTGGCTTGGGGCCGCCATCTGCAGCAGTGTGCTGGCTGTGGGCTGTGGCGGCGATGAATTCGCCGGCGGCAGCGGTGGGCAGGCAGGCGCGAACACCGGTGGCCAAGGGGGCAGCGCGGGGCAAGGCGGCGCAGCGGCGGGTGCCGCCGGACAAGGCGGCGCAGGCGGCGGCCTGCTCGTGTTCGTCACCACCCGAAAGCTGAAAGGCGATCTTGGAGGCCCCACGGGCGCAGACGGCGTCTGCAACGAAGCGGCACAAAGCGCCAAGGTGCCCGGAACGTTCAGCGCTTGGATTTCGTCCAAAACTTCGTCTGCGGCAGTGCGCCTGACCAGCAACGGCCCCTGGCGGCTGCGGGATGGTCGCGTCGTTGCCGACTCCAAGAGCGAGCTCGTGAGCGGCACGCTGCAAAACGCCATCAACACCCACGAAGACGGCACGCCGCTGAGCGGAACCACTCAAGTCTGGACCGGCACACGCGTCGACGGGCAGCCCGCCGCCGCGTCATGTAACGGATGGATCAGCGCCAGCGATCTGGACAAGGGTCTCGCCGGTGAAGCCAAAAGCAAGGACCCACCCTGGACCGAATCCGGTTCCATCCTGCCATGTTCCGGCGAGCGTCGGCTGTATTGCTTTCAAAAATAGACGGAAGCCGTTGCGGACGTGGAGCAGGGGCCGCACGGACTGCCGGGATCGTGCGCGTCCGATAGATTTTTTGGGGTCGGGGCGCTGCCCGCCGCGTGTTCGCTAATCCCGCATTGTGTCAATCCGGTTCGGATGCCGCGCGCTGCCGCCAGCCGTCCCAGCGTTTGTCGTCCTGCACCAGCCACGGCAACAGGGCAGCAGCTCGCTCGCCCACGCGCCCGGCGTAGGTGTGGCCGCCCCCTGGCACATAGGCACTCTGCACCGGGACGCCGCCACGTTTCAGCGCGGCGTGCGCGTGCTTCGCGCGCTGAGCACAGTGCGTGATGCCGCACACCAGGGCGACGCGTTTGCCACCCGCCGCCAAATAGCGTTTGGCCGTGCCGACGTCCCATTCGTCGAAGCCGCCCTCAACGAGCAATAGACGCGCGATCTGGTCGGGCACGGTGTGGGCGTGCAGCGCGCCCATGATCGAGCCTTGTGAGTAGCCCGCCAGCACCATGCCCTTGGTGTCGGCGCGAGGGTGCGCAACGCGCAGCTCGGCGAGGGCGTCCTGTATTTCCTCGCCCAAGGCGTGGTGGTGGCGAAAGAAGTAACCCGTTTGCGGGTGCCGCGTCATGGGCACCCCCCGGGGGCATAAGACGAATGCATCCTGGCCCACTCGGGCCGCCCAGTGTGCGCAGTGCTCCTCGGCGCGATCACCAGCGCCATGGGTCGCGATCAACACTGGCGCGGGCGACGTGCCCGGCGGAATGCTGAGCACCGCGGCGCGATGCCCGGGCACTTTCAGGTCCACGCTGCGCGGCGGTCCGGGCGCGCGAGCAGCCGGCGCAAGCTGCGACCCAGTGCCCGCGTGGCCGGGCTCACCGGGATCTGCCGGCGGAGCGCTCAAGGGGCGTGCGCGTTGCCCCGCCGCGGCGTCTGCGGCGGACTTCGAGTCGCTCGCGGGCTGCAACCCCGCGGCGGGGCGAGGCTCGGCTGCTCGCGTGGAGCGTGCGCACGCGGGGGTGGTTACACCAGCGGTACAAGCGACTGTTCCCAACAAAAAGGCAGACAGCAGCTGGGCCCGTTTCGACCGGACCCAGCGACAGGCCGCGCGCGGCATCAGCACGCGACCCTCACGGCATCAGTCCAGGCGCTTCCCAAATGCGTGGTTCAGCTCCGCGGTGCCATTTGCGTAGGGCGCCGTGAACTTTCGCGTCAGGATCGTTTCCGCGTAGTTGTGACGCACCTTGCTGCGCGCGATGAGTTGGTAACTCAGCGCTGTGCCCGCCGGCACGGTGAAGGTCTTTTCGTAGGTGCCACCACCGGCTGAAGTCATGGGCAACGCCAGCGCGTAGTTGTTCTCCCCCAGCGCGGCGTGGTCGCCCACCAGGTACAGCTGCGTGCCGGCGACGAGACTGACGCCACGCGCCGTCACCTTCACGTTGCGGGAGCCCGCCGCGAAGCCGACGCTTGCCGGGTTGAAGCTGGGGTCATGGTCGTTGAGCAATTGGGCGATTTCGTGTTCCGCCTGCACGGCCAAGAGGCGAGAGCTCAGGATCACCAGGTTCTCATCGTTGAAGAAGCTGGCCAGGTTGGTCCAGTTGTAGGACCCCATCAGCACCTTGTCGCCGTCGATCACGCACAGCTTGTTGTGCACTTCAACCAGACCGAGATTGCCGGTGCCCCCGCGCTTGTTCTCGTAGCGCAAGACGTGCACGCCCGCGGTGTCCAGCTTCTCGTCCTCGGTGCTGTTGTCTGCTTGCACCTTGTCGAGCACGACGACCACGTGCACGCCGCGGGTCTTGGCGGCGATCAGCTCGTTGATCAGGCCGGTTTGATTGATGGAGAACATGACCATGTGCACGCTGGTCTTTGCGGCTTTGAGTTCCGTCGTGACCGTGTCGTAGAGCTTGTCTTCGCTGCCGAATCTGATCTGTACCGGAGCCGACGTCGCCGCCGTGGGCGTGTTGGCCGTGCCGGCTTTCAGCTCCGCAAACTCGGTTTCGTAGAGCGCGGCGACGGAGGCGTTGTCGATGAGCAGTAGCTCTTCGTCACTCAGGCTCAGTGCATTCGAAGAATAGTTGGCCGAGCCGGTCAACACCCGAGTGCCGTCGATGATGGTGAACTTGTCGTGCATCGTGGCATCTGTGGCGCTGGTGTTGGACACGCCCACTGGAGTGATGCCAGCGTTGATGATCTCTTGCACCTTCGGCAGGTTGTAAGAGAGCTCCATCTGCTTCTTGTCGAGCAAGATCTGCACGTCCACGCCCTTGGTCTTCAGCGCGCCCAAGGCCTTGATGATGCTGCTTTCCCGCAGGTTGAACATGGCGATGTGCACGGACTGGGTCGCTGCGTTGATCGCCTTCAAGATCGCCGCTTCCGGATCGTCGAAATGCGAGAAGATCAGGCCCGCTTTGAGCAGTGGGTCTGCGTAGCCTGGGTCCGCGTCCAGGGTATACGGCACGGGACCGAGGCCGTTTTCGCCACCCGGCGTGCCCAAGTCGCCGGTGCCGAAGCGGTTCTGCGCGAGGGCCCAGTTCGCGCCGTTGCTGGCGTCCGCGCCCAGGCTGACGAGCTCAATCGCCGCGCCGTCGCCCACGGGCCAGGGCACTTTCGAGTCGTAGCGAACCTCTGCAGCGCGCTTTCCCTGCGGATCGTCGAGCAGCACTGCGTCGCCAGCGTTGGCGAGCAGGAAGTTGTCGTAGACATAGTCGACGGGCACGCCGCCGTTGCTCTTGAGATCCGCCTTGGGGGCCAGCACGACGTACGCGCCCGGAGCAACATTGAGCTCCAGATTGATCACGTGGGAGTTGTTGAAGTCGTCGCTAAGCTTGTAGCCTTTCAGGTTCACAGCTGCAGCAGTTGCGTTGTAGATCTCAACGTATTCGCCATCGGCGTCGGGCGTGGCTTTCGGGTTCACCATCAACTCGCTGATGACCAATCCCGACGCCGGCGCACCCCCAGCACCCGCGCCACCAGCGACGCCACCCGCGCCCGCGACGCCCGCGACGCCGCCGCCACCTGCCGCACCGCCGGCACCCCCCGAAGTACCCGCACCGGTGCCACCACCCCCGAAACCGGCGGCGCCGGTACCGGCACTCGCCGCACCACCCCCCTGGCCACCGCTGCCGATGCGCGCGTCAGAGTCGGAGCCGCACGCGACGGCCAAGAGCGAAACGAAGAACACTGCCTTTTTGAACACGGACGTACCTGGCTCCACTCACTGAGGTCGCACTGCCAAACAGTCCACGTCCACGTTCTGGACGCCCACCGGGACAGCCGCCTTGCGGTGCAAGCGAGCGCGCATGTAGCACATGTAGGTGTGTTACGCACCTTTGAATACTGTGTAGGTCCGGCATTGCTGCGTGATATCCAGCAGTTAGACCGGTGGCCGCAAGGGTGGGCGCGCCTATTGACCGCGACTCAGAATGCGTCCATTGCTGCCTGCGGAGGGTACCCAATGTCACGTTCTCTGACCGCGACGACCGTGATCGTCGCGCTCGCGCTGCTCGCCTGCAAGATGGGGCAGAACGAAACGAAGCAAGAGGCCGCGCCGGTGCCGACGCCGGTCGCCGCGCCTGTCCCGACGCCGGAGCCGGTGAAAGAAGAACCCATCACGGATTTCCGTGGCAAGTACGTGACCAGCTACGGCGTCGCGAGTTGCACGCAGGTCAAACGCAACGTCAATTGTTTGTACCGAGGCCAGGCCGGTTCCGCGGACTGCAAAGTCACCGAGGACGACGAGCTCGACTGCACCTGGGAAGAAGACGGCGAGGGCTCCGGCCTGGCGCATCTGAAGCGCAAAGAAAACGGCGACTTGACCGGCACCTGGGGCTTCGGCGAAAGCAAGAAGAACGGCGGCCAGTGGTACTTCAAGAAGAAGGCGGACGAGTAGGCAGCCCGGAGAATGATCATGCGAACCGCCATTGGGATCCTTGCCCTCACCAGTCTCTCACTGTTTGCTCTCGGCGCGTGCTCCTCGACCAAAGAGGACGCCAATGCCACCGGAGGGGCCGCGGGGGTTGCGGGCAGCTCTGGAAGCGGCGGCACGGGTGGCGTCGCGGGGACTGGCGGCGTGGCGGGCGCCAGCGGCGGCGCAGGTGGCACTGCCGGGTCCGGCGGCGCCGCGGGAGGCGCGGCCTTCGTGCACAGTTCGGGAACCGAGATCTTGGGACCAGACAACGCGCCGCTGCTGCTGCGCTGCGTGAATGTGGACGGCTGGCTCAAACCCATCCCGTACCTAGTCAGCGACGCGGGCAACGCGCTTTTGATCTCGCCCTCAGAGTTCGAAGGCCGCATGGACGACGTGGTCGGCAAGTCCGCCGCGGCGAGCTTCTGGAAGAGCTGGCGCGATGCTTTCATCACCGAAGAGGACTTCAAGCGCATGGCGTCCTTGGGTTTCAACTGCGCGCGCTTGGTGGTCTACCACCGCGCCATTGCAAGCGTCTCGGGCAGCAACGTCACCTTCGATGAGACGCGTCTCGCGTACGTGGACTCCGCCGTGAGCTGGGGCAAGAAGCACGGCGTGTACGTGGTGCTGGATCTGCACTCCGTGCCGGGCGGACAGAACGCCGTGGCGACGGTCTCGGACGTGCCCTCCACGGATACGGTGGCGCGGCTTTGGGAAGGTTCCGACACGGTCGCCAACCAAGACGCCACCGTCGCGCTGTGGAAGGGCCTGGCGCAGCGCTATCGCGACGAGCCGTGGGTGGCGGCATACGATCTCCTCAACGAGCCCAGCCTGCCCACGAGCGTACCGAAGAGCGCCCTCGTCACACTGTATCAGCGCATCATCTCTGAAATCCGCGCCGTGGATTCGAAGCACATGCTCATGCTGGAGGGGGACCAGCTCGCTCACGACTTCTCGGCGTTCAGCGCACCCTTGGACGCCAACATGGTCTACGAGTTCCACGCCTACGCGCTGACCGGATTCGAAGACTGGGCCACGCCCGAGACCCAAGACCTGCAACCCTATTTGGATTTGCGCAAGAACCAGGATCGCCCGATCTGGCTTGGGGAGTTCGGCGAACAGACCCAAGACTGGCAGGTCAAGATGGTGAACCTGATGGAGTCGAACAAAGTGGGCTGGGCCTTGTACCCATGGAAGCGCAAGCAGACGTTGTTCTGGAACCTCGTGCTGCAGCGCATCCCCGACATGCCTAAGTGGTACGCCGTTGCCAACTACCTCGCCCAACCCGCAGGCGGCAGCGTGCCCGTCCCAAGTGCCACTGCCGCCCAGGAAGGCATGACTGAAGTGCTCAACTCCATCAAGCTGGCGAACTGCACCGAAGACGCGGCCCTAGCCAAGGCGCTGATCAAGCCGTAGCGCGCAATGAAGGGGGCGCCGCGCCGCAGCTCACTTCCACGTGACTTCGGCGTAGCGCACTACGCCGCGCCCCGCCCTCTGATCCGCAAGCACAAGTCCGCCCGACACCAACACGGGTTTCGCGCTGCTCACCGCAGCGCCGGTTTGCGCGGCGATACGCTTGAGCGCTGGCAGCGCACCTTTCCCGACTGACCAACTGCTCACGTACACCGCGCCGCGTGCGCCCTCGGCGCTGATGACCGCCACGCGACACACCCCCGAGGCGCAGGCGAGATCCAAGCCGACCGCGTCCGCCTTCAAGCTCGCGCTCTGCGCGGATCCAGCGATGTTGCCCTCGGCGTCCAGGGGCAAGAGCCGGAGCATCGTGCTGTCGCTTCCCGAGGACTCGACGAAGCCGAGCAGCGCGCCGGTTTCCGTCGGCGTCAAGCTGCAGGCGACGACGCCACTACCCTTGATGCTCTTCGGATCCCCCTTTGCAGAAGCGTCTTGCCCCGAGACGCGCTGTAGCTGCACCTCGCTCGGACCGGACGACGAGCTGGCGACCCAGGCCACCAGGGCGTCGTTGCCGGCGCGTACGACGGCCAGCGCGGACGGCGTGGCTCCGGCGCCACCCACGCGGTGCTCTGGCCCGACGCGCTGCAGGAAGCGGTTGACCTTGGCGCTGTACACCTCCGGCGCGCCGCTGCGTTCGTCCACCCACGCGACGACCCAGCCGTCGGGCACCGCTGCCACGGCGGCGTCGGACTTTTCGCCCTTGCTGCGGGTGAGCATGCGTTGGCGCAGCTTCTTGCCGCTAGCGTCAAGCACGGTGGTGAAGAGCTGCGGCATTTGATTGTCCAGCGCCGACCACACGAGCATAGACTCGCCATGAGCGCCGCCGTCACTGGCCAGCGCGACGCCGCTGGTAGAGCGCGCGCGAAAGGAAATCGTATGCGTTGCACTCGAACCCAGCTGTGCGGTCTCGAGCAACGCGCGAGGCGGATCGAAGCGACCGTCCTTGGCGGGCTTCTTGAGGCGCGTCCACGGCGCGCTCGGATCAAAGAACGTCAGCCACGCGACCAGGCTCTTGTCCCCCTGCTGCGTTGCCGCAACGGACGACAGCGGCGCGTCCACGCGTGCAACCGACGACAGCGCGCTCAGGGATGGCGGCACGCTCACGGGCTCGCGCTCGGCGGCAGGTTTCCACAGGTTCTGCGCGCCGTCGGGGCGCACGGCGTAGACCTCTGCAGGCGCGCCGTCGGTTGCAGCCAACACCAAGCAGCGTGACGGCCCACAGCTGAGTCCCCAAGCCAAGGGCGCAGGCTTGCCGCCCAAGGGCGCAAGATTGAGCGGGGTCGCGAGCACTGGGTTGAGCTTTTGGTCAAGCTCCACCAGGGTCGCAACCGCGGGAGCGCTGCAAGGAGCGTCTCGTTCGCAAGGCTTCGCTAAGGTCAGGGCGGAGAGCCCCTCTGCACTCGCCGCCAGCTCGGGCACGCCGCCTTCCACGCTGGCGAAATCGAGCAGTGCGCGGGCGGTGCCCGCGCGTGCATCGGCATGGAGGCTGGCAACACGCAGCCGCCGCGTGTCTGGGAGTTGATCAATGGCGTCTTCCCAAACCGCAAACGCGCTGCGTGCGTCCGCGGCCTGGGGCGGCACCAGGCGCACCAGCGCCTGGTCCCCGCGGGGGGCGGCCAGCGCTTTTGGCGCCGCGGTCAACTTGCCCGCGGCGTCGACGGCGGCTGAGACAACGCGGGTTTCCAGACCGGCCCGATCGGTCCACGCCAATACGAGGCCACCGCCGAGCCGCACCATGTCCACGTCGGGTTCCGCAGTCGCCGACGACGTGATGTGCAATGTCTTTTGCACTTTGCCGTCGGCGCCCAGTTGGAAGAGATCCACGGGACCGAGCTCCGTGGTGGTGGCTCGCACGACAGCGAGTGCCGCGCCTTCTCCGAAAGACGCCGTCTGCCACGCGCGCACTTGCTCAACGACGCGCACCGCAGAGCCGGACGCGAGTCCACGCGCAAACACATCCGCGCGATCGGATTTGACGCTTTCTTTGCGCAGCGCCCAAAGTGCAATGGGATCTTTCGCCGTGCTGACCCAGTCCACCCACAGCAGGTCCCCGGGCTCTTCTGCCATGGTCTCCGGACCCGAGACTTTCTTGCCCTGTGCATCGAGCACGATGGCTTCCAAACGCACCGGTTGGGTGTCGGATGAGGCCAAGAGCACGTACCCGGAAGACGTGGCCTCGAGGGAGACCAGTCCAACGCGCTCAGGCGCTGCGCCGAACTCGACGGGCGCACTGGGTTTGCCCAATGCATCCAGCACGACGCTGCGCCAAGTGCGCTTGCCACCAGCGATGGATGCCCACACCAGGATCCGACTGTCGCCACGGCGCGCCAGATACGGGCCGAAGGTTCCCGCAGGCACACTCACAACGCGCTCCGCGGAGAGCCCCGCGCCTGCTGCCGCGCGTGCCTCGTCTTTGGACTTCGCGGTCTTGCCCAGGTTCGGTCGACGCGCGGGCTCGCCGGATTTGGGTCCGCAGGACGCGGCGCACGCGACGATCACGCCCAAGAGCGCCCCGGCCCCCACCGCCCGGATCGCCCCGAAAGTCACTTGCCTTTCGCTAGATTCCATCGAAGGCGGGACCCTTACAGCGCGGGCTGCGGCGCGCAAGCCCGAGCCAAGAGGGATGGACTACGATGGCCGCCGTGACGCTGGCCCAACGCATGGCACTCGCCATCGCCATCCTGACCATCGCGACGACGGCGTCGCTCGGGTTTGGCGTGCGTGAGGCCTGGCGACGCACCGAAGATGAGCGCTTTCGGGAACAAGGCATCGCTGCGTCCCAACGCGCGCAGGCGGCGATCCAATCCCAGACCCGGGAACTGCCGGATTTGATCGGCCCACTGTGCGCGCATGATCCGGTCGTCGATAGCGCACTGGTCGGACTCAAATCCGGCGACTTGGATTCGCGCCGACTCTCGATGAGCCTGCGCATTCCGGAGCTGCAAAAGGCGCTGCGCCTCGACGAACTGCTGCTGATCACGAGCCGAGGGGAAATCCTGGGCGCGGGACACGACGAAGGGCTCACGGGAACCAAAGACACCAAGCGTGCGGCGCGCATGGCAGATCCCGCGGGTCGCGATCCGGCGGCCGCCAACGCGCGCTTGCGGCCAAACGCACCGCTGGCGGTGGAAGCCTGGTGCCTGCGCCGGGATCGGACACGCCCAAACCTTTGGGTCGGCCTCTACGCGGCGCGCCATGTCGAGGCCACCTTAGCCTCTGTAGCCGAAGCCCACGATCTGTCGCTAACGCTGACCGCGCCTCAGGTGTCCGCGGAGGAAATGGTCTCCACCATGCCCTTTGCGGATTTGGGCGTGACCCTCTACGCGGCGCGATCACGAGTGCCTCTGACGAGCGCGTTGCGCCGCCTGGACTACACCATCGGTGCCATTGGCACCGGCACGTTGCTCGTCGCGCTGATGCTGTCGTTCTTGCTTTCGCGTGGTTTGGCGCGTCCGATCGTTTCCCTTGCCAAGCAAGCGCGCGGCATCAGTCGCGAAGACCCAAAGCCGGTACAAGCGGGCGGCGGACGCGAGCTGAAGGAGTTGGCCAACGCCTTCAACCAAGCAATCCTGGATCTGTCCGCGATGCGCAAACGGCTCGCCGCAACCGAGCGCATCGCGGCGCGCAGAGAGATCGCCCGGCGCGTGGCCCACGAGATCAAGAACCCCCTCGCGCCAATCCGAGCGGCGGTGGAGACCCTGCGGCGCTTGCGCGCCCGCAATGACCCGGCTTTTGACGAATATTTCGACGAAGCCACCCGCACGGTGCTGGAAGAAGTCACGCGCATCACCAATATCGTCAGTGAGTTCACGCGTTTCGCACGCTTGCCGCCGCCGAACCCGGCGCCGATGGACGCCGCGGAGACCGTGCGTCGGGTGGTCGGATTGCACAGCAGCGACGAAGTGCCGATCAGCCTCGAGGCGCCGGACGTCTCCAACATCAACGCCGACAAAGATCAGCTGGTGCAAGTCCTGACCAATCTGATTCAAAACGCCGTCGACGCCGCGCGCAGCAACCAGGCTCCGCGCGTCTGGGTCGCGCTGAAACCAGAGGGTCGCTCACGGATCGAAATCACTGTGCGCGACAACGGCCCAGGGGTGGCAGCGGAAATGCGGGATAAGTTGTTCGAGCCCTATGCCACCAACAAGTCCGAGGGCACCGGGCTGGGCCTCGCGATCGTGCAGCGCATCGTGATCGAACACGGCGGTGAGATCGTGCATTCCGACCCGCCCGGCGGTGGGGCGGCTTTCCGAGTCGTGCTGCCCATCAAGGGCCCGTCTTTGCTCACCGTCGCGCCGGAAACGACCACCCTCAGCTGAGGGGAAGCCGAACGAAAAACGAATGAAGTTCGCGAGTTAGCCCTGCTGCGGGGCAGCTGGCGGGAAGGATCCGCACGCCGGCCGCGGATAATGAGATGACATGCGCCTCTCCCTCCTCGCGATCCTCCCCTTGATGACGGGCTGCACGATGACGATGCACTCCGTCGGTGACCACACCACGAACTACCACGCCGGCGCCAACGTCGGTTGGCACGGGGCCCGCACGGGCGCTTCCCCCACCGCTCGCACTCCAGCGTCCCCGGCGACGGGCAGTCACACGGCGCACACGCCGAGCAAACCAGGCACGACATTCACCGGCAACGCCGGTACGCCGCGCCCCGCACAGGGCTCCGGCATGGCGAGCTTGCCGAACAACACCGCGCGCACTCCCCAGCCCCAGCCCGGACACCCTTCGACAACGTCACCTCGCGCGCCGCAGTTCCCAACGCCTGGACACGCCTCCACGACGTCACCCCGGGCGCCGCAATTCCCGAACCCTGGACACGCTTCGACAACGTCGCCCCGCACGCCTGGCCGCAGCACCGGCACGGCGCGCCCCCCACAGTCTGCAGGAACGACACGACCCGGCCGGGGCGCACAGACCACAGCCAGCACGGGCCGCGCCACCCCAGATCGCCTCGCGCGGCCGGGCAGTGGAGCGAATTCTGGCGCCACCTCGGGGCGCCCGACCCGGCCCGGATGGGCCAGCACCGTGCCGACTTCCCAGCCCGGGCGGCCCCACGCGAATCCGACGATTCCGGGCCGAAAAGCCCCTCCCAGGCCCGGTCCCTGCGCCTTCAAGCGCTGCCTGCCGGGCGGGATGGAGCGGGCAAATCCGCGTTGATATTGCTGCCCTACGGGCGACAATAGGCTTGTTCCCAGGCCGACGGGAAAAGTAACCTCAGGCGGCTCACGCGCGCGGGGGATTCATTCTGGCGCTCGAGCCCGCCTCAATGAACCGACTTAGCCAGCGCCAAGTACTCGCACTTCTCGGCATCGTCGTCTTGGCGATCCTGGTGATCGCTGGAATGAAGGCCGACCCGGTGGCCATCGGCATCGTCACAGCCGGCGCGCTCGCGGCCGTGTTGTTCGGTAGCGGCGCAGCCCCCGACAGCCAAGAGCACCTTGTCGAGTCCGTACGAAAGCTGCTTGAGGGCAAAGTGCCGACGCCCCCCGCGGACGCCAGCCCAGAAGTGAAGCGTGTCTACACAGAGCTGGAAGAAGTACTCGGTGCGCTGAACGAACTATCCGAGCGCGACGAGCAGCGCTCCGGCGCCGTAGACGACGCCAACAAGTCCGTGAACGAAAGCTTGCGTGGGCTTACGGATGGCATCGCCGCGCAGCTTGAGTCCAGCGAAGAAGCCACCCGTACGGTCAAAGCCATGACCAACTCGCTGCGCGAGATCGCGCAGCACGTGGAAGTCCTCGCGGCGAGTGCCGAAGAGTCCAGCTCGTCGATCCTGGAGATGACCGCAACCAACGACGAGGTGGCGGAGAACATCGTCGAGCTGGCTTCCAGCGTGCGCGAGTCCGTCGCGTCCATCGAGGAAATGGCGTTTTCGATCAAAGAGGTCGCCAAGAACGTGGACGCCCTTTCGCTCACTGCGGAAGAGACCAGCTCCAGCATGAACGAGATGGACGTCTCGATTGACCAAGTGCAATCGAACGCCAACGAGACGGCGCGACTGTCCGAAGAAGTGGCTCAAGACGCCGAGCGCGGCGCGGAGTCGATTCTCAAGACCATCGGCGAGATCTACCGCATCAAAGAGAGCAGCCAGGAAGCCGTCGCGGTGATCTCGAACCTGGGTTCACGCATCGACGCCATCGGGCAGATCCTGAACGTGATCGACGAAGTCGCGGAGCAGACCAACCTGCTCGCCCTCAACGCGGCCATCATCGCGGCTCAAGCCGGCGAGCACGGCAAAGGCTTCGCCGTCGTCGCCGACGAGATCAAGGACCTGGCGGAACGCGCCGGCGCGAGCACCAAAGAGATCGCTGACTTGATCAAGACGATCCAAGCCGAGAGCCGGAACGCGATCCAAGCGGTGGAGCGAGGCGCGCAGAACGTCGACCGCGGCGTCGAGGTTTCCAACGAAGCCGAGCGCGCCCTCAAGAAGATCCTAGAGAGTTCGCAAAAGAGCACCAACATGGTGCGCGCCATTGCCCGGGCCACGGTGGAGCAGGCTAAGGGCAGCAAGCAGGTCACGGACGCCATTGGGCGCATCGCCGAGACCGTGCAACAGATCGCCGCGGCAACCGCGCAGCAAGCCCGCGGCAGCGAGCTGATCATGAAGAGCAGCGAGAAGATGCGCGCCATCAGCCAGCAGGTGGAGCGCTCCAGCCAAGAGCAGGCACGCGGCGGCCGCCAGATCACCCAGGCCATCGAGAGCATCAGTCACATGGTCAACCAGCTCAATGCCTCGCACCGACAGCAGACGCGCAGCATCGAGCAGGCCCTCGGCGCTTCCCAGCGCATCGAAGACGCCGCCCGCCGCCAAGACGCCGCACTGCGCGACTTGATCACCAACGCTGAGCGCCTGCGCAAAGCCGTGCACTGAGCGGACCCCACGTGTTTCCCTGGGGAACACTTGCGGTCGGCGTAGTGGGCGCAACCGCGCTGGCGCTACTACGCGGGCATCTGACCCGTAACGGGCGGCTGGCAGCACGCCCTGGAGGCGCCGCGCATGCCGACCATCGGCGTTGGCATATCCGCGACGTCAGTCTCGTCTTGGTGTTCGTCTTCGCGGCACTGGCGCTGCGGCTGTGGAACCTCGAAGCCCGCGTGATCGACAACGACGAACCGGCGAGCTTTGGGTTTACGGGCTTGGAAAGCTGGGCGCGTGAAAGCGACGCGCGCCTGCATCCGCCGCTGTCTCCGCTCTTGATGAGTGCAGCATTCAGCGCGCGCGCGCTGATGTCGGATGCGCGGAGCATCAGCGTCATGGCTGGGATCCTCACGGTGGTCCTGGTATTCGCCGCGCTCCGTGCCCACGGTCGGACCACAGCGACTTTGGCTGCAGCGTTCGCGGCGGTTTCCCCCGCCATGCTGCACGCGTCCCAGCTTGCCCGGGGCTATGCCATCGCTGCGGCCCTGGTGCTCGGTACACATGTGCTCTTGTCGCGAGCGCTGCGCCGCGGCTCCCACGCTGCGTGGATCGCGTACACCGCCGTCGGCAGCCTCAGTCTGTTCACGGAATACGTGACCCTCGTGCCCATCTGCGTCGAAGCGGTGCTCGTGCTCGCGTCGCGCAGCTCAAAGCGCGCCGCGCGCCTGGGCGTGGTCACGAGTCTTGGCGGCATGCTGGCAATCAGTGCGTGTTTCGTGCCTTTTGCGCTTTCTACGTTTCACCTGGGCGTGGGCGGCCCACCCCGGGCGCCCGACGGCCCCTGGCCAGCGCTGCGACAAGGTCTGGAAATGTTCGGTGGCGCGGGCGGCGCGGCATTGGGCGCCATCGCCGTGCTCTTGCCGCTGGTGGCACTGCGCGCTCCGTCGTCATCAAACGCCGCGCGGGCAGCTGCATGGCGCGCCGGCGTGGCGACACTGTGCGGGGTGGCGCTGCTCGCCGTGGGCGGACTCATCACGGCAATGCGCGCGCGTTACGTGCTGCCGGTCTTTCCCCTGCTGATTGTCGCCTGCGCTGCGGCCGCGAGCCCTGGCGCTGCACGACTTGCGCACAGTGGCGCGGCGCGCACGCTCGCCTTGGCCCGCCGACTTGGCGCCCTGGCAATGCTCGGTGCCGCGCTACTCTTCCTGAGCCACGCCGCGCTTTTGCCCTGCTATCTGCGGCAGAGCTGTGCAGCCTCGGAGATCGCCCGCGGAACGCCTCTCAGCGCAACCCTCGCCGGATTGCAGCGTCACCCGCGCGCGCCCGTCGTCGTTGTGCCCAGCTGGTCCATTGCCGAGCCCTGTTACCGCTTGATCCACAAGTTTCCTGGACGCGACTCCCGGCGCGATTGCCCGGCGCGCTTGTGTGTGGAAAACGATCAGCGCGCCATGTTCGGACTAGACGCAGACGAGTTTGACGCGCGCTTCCCCAAGCTACGAGCAGAGCTTGGACGTGTATTCGTACTAGTTCGCGGCCAAGCCGTGAAGGGGCCCCCGTCCTGCTCCCTCGACGGCCAAGACGAGAGCGCACGCCTGTATCGCTGCGAGGCACCCGAGCAATGACGACTCGAATCTTCGAGATGCACAACCGCGGAGCCTCACCATGAGTGCGCCTGGTACGTCCCACGCCCTGAGCGCTCGCCTGGGACGTCGCGCGGGCTGCGCGCTGCTGGTTGTGGGTGGAGCTGCCTTGTTCGCCATTGCAAACTGGCCGCGCAGCGAGCCCAAGCCAACGACGCCACCAGTCGCAGCGCCGGAGCGCTACCCCAATCCGTACAAAGGTCCCGCACCACCCGACGTCACTTTGTTGCTCGACGGTCTGGTGCGCGGCGCCAACTTGGACGGCGGGTTTTCGGTGCGTGGCATCAGCGCACCGGAGGAAAAGCGCGTGATCATCGACGTCGAGCGCGGTGACGTCGGCTTTCGCGTCTGGCTGATGCGCAAGGGCGCCGACACACGCCGCGCTCCCGCTTCTAGTGAGCACTTCTCGCTCTACGTGGTGCAGCCGCGCCCGAGTGCCGAAGCCGTCAGCGACGACATGAAGAAGGCCGTGCTTGGTGATCTGAAGCGTCGCTTGATCAAGACGGAGACCCAGGTGCGCGTTCCTGTGGGTCTCTGAGGCGTGCTGGAGAGGCGGCGGCAGTCGTTTGGCCACCATGTGCGCGGGGGCGCCGGGCATTGGGGCGGGCATTGGGGCGCCGGGCATTGAGGCGCCGGGACAAGGAGGCGCCCGGGGTATGGGGGTGAGGGCTCGAAGAAATCAGTTTGTATGCTGATCGTTTTTTTGCCGGCCGAAGCGGTGCGTTCCGCTACCAGTGCGTTTTCTTTTTTGGACTGTCGGCTCGAGCTCGCGGACGTTTACCGCGATCCCCTCGCCCCGCCCGGATCGTCGGGCTCGCGCGCGGCGCGTTAGTTCCTCGCGAGCGTCTCGGTGCCGACGGCGGTGTTGCCCGGCGTCGCCCATTTGCCGTCCAGGCCAGTGCCAGAACTCTTGTAGAGCACCACGCCGGCACTGCCTCCGATGCCCCAGCCGACGACGAAGGTCTTGCCTTCGAGGATGCCGATGCCGGAGTACTTCTCTCCGCTCGTCAGTGACCATGCCACGGTGTAGATGGAGCCAGCCGGCGCGATCGCCAGTGCGCCCTTGTAGCTGTTGCCACCGACGGGGTTCGTACCCACAACCTGATAGGTACCGCTCAATCCCTCGGGACCGGTCGCCGTCTCTAGGCCCACGCCCTGCTCCGCGGCGCTGGTGGCCCAGCGCCCCTTCAGAGTTCCTCCGTCGACCTGATACACCACGACGCCATAGCGCTCGCCAGTGCCCCAGCCGACCCCAAGGATCCCGTCTTGGTCGATGCCCACGCCGCTGTAGCCGGGCTGCCCTTCGAGGGTCCACTTCAACTTGAATGCGCTGCCGACGGCACTGATGTCCACGCTGCCTTTGTAGCCGCCTCCACCACCGGGATTGGCGGCGGCACTGATGGTGTACGTTCCAGCGTGGTTGCCAGCGGCCGCGGCGGGCGCGGCGGGTGCTGCGGGTGCGGGCGGCGCTTGTTCTTGTTCTGCGCTGCGTTTGCAGGCCAAAAGTGCAAGCACGACTGCCGAGAGCGCGATCGTTTCATTCCACCGAGTGCGACGTGTCATCGAGTGTCCCCTTCCTGAGCTCACTCCAAGTACCGCGGGCAGCCCGTGATCGCAATAGCGCCAGCGCGACGTTAGCCGCGCGGCGCCGTCGCGCTGGAGCTATGCGCTCAGTCGCTCGCTGCGTCAGAGCTGCCAGCGTCGCCGCCCGCGTCCGCGGCGTAAACACACTGACCGGCGTTGCAAGTTTGTCCCGTCGGGCACTTCACGCCAATGCACGGGTCGAGCACGCAGCCCAGGGTCATCGGATCACAGGCCTGGTTCGCGCCGCATAGAACGCCGGCTTCGGTTGTGCAGGGATCCGGCACACAGGCGTATCCGCCGTCACCGCCAGGCAGACACACCTCGCCAGCGGCGCAGGTCACGCTGCAGCCCGTGGGCGCGCACTTGCCGTCATCGCATTGCTCGGCGGCGGCGCAATTCACGCTAGCGCAGGAATCGAAGCAGCCTGCCGCGGTGAAGTCTGCGTTTGGCTTGCAGGCTTGTTTCGCGTCGCAGGAGTTTGGCTCGCAGGGATCGTCGACGCACTTGCCCAGGTTGCAAACTTCGCCCGCATTGCACGCAGGCAGACAGTCCGTGATGCCGGTGCCGCCGCCGCTGCCGCCGCCGCTACCACCGGTGCCACTGGTCGCGCCCGCACCAGCGCCGCCACCGTAGCCGCCGATGCCCGCGCCAGCGGATCCCCCGAGGCCCGATCCGGCGGCCGTGCCGCCAAAACCACCCGCGCCTGCCGCTGCTGCTGCGCCGCTCGGCACTTCCGGCTGCGGATTCAGATCGCACGCCCATGCGCACGAAACCGCGCACCCCACCACCAAAGCAAGCCAAGCATTCCGATAAGTCACGGACACACTGTACACCGAAATCTCGGCAGGCGCCGGTCCAGCAGATCCTGCGCCAATACCTTCCGCAGCGTCACACCCGTTGGGTATCACGACGCGCGCCACACCCCATCGGCCCTTCGGGGACGAGGCTGACCGCATGGCGTCTCCGTTCGCGGCGCACGCTCAGCGTGTAGCGCGCGGCGCGGCCCCTCGCAACGTGCGCGCGTCATGCGCCCGAGTCGGCCGATCGACGCGCCAGCCACAGGGCTCCGGCGCCGGCAACCACGGTGACCACCGCGGGAAGCCACATGGCCTCGAATCCCTGCGGTGACGCTGCCTGCGGCGCCTCCGTCATAGGCGCGGGCTCCGGCGCATCGTCCCAAAAATCCCCCGCATCGTTCCCTCGCACGCTTGCCACCAGTGCGTCCGCCGCGATCTTGCCGGCGCCAGATGCGGCTGCAGCATCCCGCTGGAACGCGAAGCTCTTGCTGCGCTCGCTGCTCTGGCTCCGCTCCGGGTGTTCCAGACGCAGCGTGGCCGTCGCAGCGCCCGTCAATTCTACGGTGATGTGCTCAGGCGCCACACGCACGTTCCATAGCTTCATCTCCGGTGTCACCGCAGCACCCAGGGCAAAGGGCGCGAACAGCGCCATCACCTCCTTCTCGCGCCCAGCCGCGATGACGGGTGCCGCGGCCAGCGCCCGTTGCGCCAAGAGCGCGAGGGCGGCGCACTGTGGCAGCAGCCTGCAGAACCCACGTCGCGTCAGTGGCGCCATGGGGTGTTCTTCTTTGACGAAGTCGTTTTCACGGCCGGCAGCGCTTGCCCGTAGCTCTCTTTGTAGAAACGCCGCGCCGCTTCGCGGATTTGTTCCGGCGGCCGCGCCGTAAGCGCCAAGAACAGCGCGGCGGTGTGCTCCCGACGGATGCGACGACCTCGCAACAGCTCTTCGGTGTCGATCTTTAGTTCTCGAGCGATGCCGATGAATGCGGCGAGCACGGCGTAGGAGTAGGCATTGCCCAGGGAGTGTTTCGCGAAGGCATGGCGCGCCATCAGCGCGAGTTCCAGTGCCGGCGACGGGCCGGAGTCGATCACGCTCGCCAAGAAGGCGCTCATCTCATCACGAGCCCGAGCGGCACGGGTTCCATAGGGCGCATCCAGAGGATTGTCCACGCCAAGCAACTCGGCGAGCAGGAGCGGGACAGGCACAAGATCCCGACGGTAATCTAAACGGTGCTGCACCTCGTGGCGCTCCACGCTGGCCACATAATGATCCCGCAGTCGCTCAAAAGCGGCCAGATGCCCGCGCGTCAGGAGTTCGTCGTGCAGCGCATCCCATTCGTGCAGCCCCGCGCGCGGCACCCGCAACGATAGCTCCTCGGCGTAGTCCGCTTCGGGAACGAGACGCTCGGGCACAACCAAGACGTGCCCAAGACCTGCCAGCTCTGTGCGCCACTTGGCCACCAGCGCGCGACGGCGTGCCAGAAGCTCGCCGACCTTTTGGACCGACGCATCTCGGCCCTCGGGCACCGCGGCGAAGTACTCTCGCACCAGCTTTGCGCCGCGCAGATTCAGCTTTTCCACCCAGGGCGGGTTCTTGAGCTCGGTTTCTTCGTCGACCAGGTGCATGGTCTCAGTTGTGGGCAGGGCGGGCAGAACGTCACGCACCAAATCGCTCTCGATCTGATCGAGCAGGACAATCGCCGCAGGCGTGCTGGGTCGCGTATAGCCGTAGTAGTTTTGGTTCAAATTGAGCTTGTCGAGGCGCCACAAGTGCACAACGCGATCGCTTGCGGTTCCGCTTTGTACTTGGGCCTCGCTCTGCACGTAGAACCCGAGCAGGATCGGAGAAACCACTTGGGCGGTGCCGACGAAATCAGCGTCCACGAAGTATGGCTTGCCTTGCTGCGCAAGTGCCCGGTTGAGGCCTGCGGTGTTTAGCTCGTAGTGATCGCGTGCTTTACGGTCTTCCAGGCCCGCAGTGCGAAAGCCCTCCGTGGCCACCAGCAATTCGCCGAGGCTCTGCACCACGGGGTCGCCCAGCGCTTTTTTTGCAGCCGCACCCGTCGCCCGCGCCCGCGCCGCTTCGACCTTCGCCGAGTCGTCATGGGAAAGCGCAACGACGAAGTCCGGCACATCCTTGGCGAAGACCTGTCCCGCGACAGTCGCTCGGGGGTCGAAGGGGCGCGTGATCCGGAACGCCACAACCGCAGCGACAACAGCGAATACGACGAAGCAGCTCCCGCCCAGGCTGAGCCAAGGACCGCGCCGCGGCGGCTGCAGGCCAACCGCGGCGCTGGCTTGTTCCGCTCGAACCGCCTCGACGTCGTCGAAATCCGCACTGAGGGTGCGCCCGGACAGCTCGATGAACGCAAGACGCATGTGGTGGGTTTCGTCTTGCTGATTCGTCATCAAGCGCGCGCGCGAAAGCGACCGGCGCAGCTTGCGTCGCGCGCTGAGTCGCAGCAGCGGATCAAATCCTTTCAACGCAGCGTAAGCGTGCTGCGTTTGCCCTTGGTCTACCCCCCTGGCTAGGGCAAAAAGCGCGAGCCGTTGCACCGCAGGCATCCATAGCACGGTGGCGCGTCAGGGCATCACTTCGTAGAGTGCCACGTGCACCTTGGGCGTCTGGTATTTGGCCCAGCGCATGCTGCTGCGGGCGGGTAGGTCCATCGCGCTCACGAGTCGGAGCCGTGCGGCGCTTTCGAACCCCGCGCACGCCGATGCACCCCCTGGCGTCGAACACAGGCTGGAGCGGTAGTAGAACAACGGGCGGTCTCCTTGTTTCGGGATGTGCCCGTCCACTTCGATGACGCGGGCGCGCGGCGCGTCGTGCAGATTGTACAAAGGCAGCACCAACAGCGACGACCCCGCGCGGCCGAGGTAGGCAACGTCGGCGTCTTGGGGCAGCTGCTCGCGCCAGAGCATGAAGTGCATCGTCTCGAGGGCGTCCGTCGGCATTTGTCTCAGGACCCCACCGTACTGGCTCCAAGAAAGCGCGACCCCGATACCGAGGGCCAAGACCGGCACGGCGACCACACGTTTGGCGAGGGAACCGGCACGCCCAAGCACGAGGCGGCGCTTCCAAATCCGCGTCAGGGCTGCCGCACTGGCCACGAATGCGCAGAGCGCAGGGGGGAAGTACCAGCGCACCGACGCAGCATCGACGGCGGGGTTCGGCGCGCTGAGCATGTCGGTGCCCGCCGCCACGGTGCATAGCAGCGCGCCATAGACCGAATACGCCAGGCCGCGAGCGCTGCGCAGTACTACCAGGGGAATGGACGAAAGGAGCAAGCCAGCGACAACGATCCCCGAGCCGAGCGCGTCACCACGAAATCCTGCGCGCGGCAACCAGCTGCTGCCCAAACCACCCCCCATCACCTGCAGCAGTTCGCCGCCGCTCGTGACCAAAGTGACCGCGCCGACGATGACGTAGGCGAAGAGTGCGCACTTGGCTCGGCGTCGCAGGCTGCCAAGGCCGAAGAGCACCACGCCAGGCGCCAGGCTGAGGGGCACCCAAGCCAAAGGATGCACGCGCACGCCCTGGGCCAGGACGGCACCTGCAGCCAGCGCGAGGAGCGCAGCGCGGCGATTCAGCTTGGCGCGTGCGAACCCGACGCACAGCAGCGCCACCGCAATAAAGGCCAATGACGCACCCACCGAGAAGTACGACTCACTGCGTGCGATGCGCGCAAGCACTGGCTCCAGTGCCACAAGAACCGCAGCCGCTGCGGAAAGCACGCGTGCGCCACCGACGGCGCGGGCAGTGCAGTAGACTGCCACGGGCGTGATCGCGCCAAGCACGGCCTGCAACGCGAACACGCCGCGCTCCGCCCTGGGGCCTGTCAGCGCTGCCGCCCAGCCGAACAGCTCTGAAAAGCCAGGGCCGTATTCCGATGCGCCGGCAAGCGCGATCTGGACCCAGCGCGCTCCATGGCCGTTCTGGTGAAAGAACGCCGCCGGAAAGAGCGCGTTGCGAAGCAACAGAGTCGCCACGACGCACGACGCCGCGATGAGCAGCCCGCGCAGCGTTCTCGCTGCGTCGCCCGCTTTCGGCTTCCCCGCCGCTAGCAGCAGCAGCACGAGCGCCGCCAAACAGAGCCAGGGCACCCGGATGCCGGCGTGGGACTGCGCGGCCGCGGGCAGCGGTGGCGGCCCGCGGGCGACACAGGCCGTCAATGCATCCAACCCACGGCGACGTGCCTCGGACTCCTGTGACCAGTCGTCTATTTCGGCGATGGGCGAAAGCGTGATGTCACCCACGCGACGAAAACCCTGATCCGAGTTGGCGCTCAGTTCGACGTCGAGCTCTGCGTTCATTTGCACCACCGCGCGACGCTCAGGACAGCGCATCAGTCGCAGATCGATCTGCTCGGTCTGAGCGCAGTTCTCGACCCACGCGGGCAAATCGGGCGGGCAGCCCGGCGTCTGGGCACGCGCCGTCGCCGCAAACATCCCACACGCAAGAAGCGTGGCCAGAAGCCAGATGCGCTGCAGCATGACAGCGGGCAGCCGCGCGTTTTGCGTCACCCTCCGGCTCCCGAACGTGACGCCAACAGCCCGTTTCCTGTTCGCGTTACCGGCCGCGGCGCCCGCGAGCCTGGGACAGGCTGGCCATGGCCTCGCTCAGTCCTTCCAGGGTCAGCGGGAACATGGGGAACACTTCGCCGATCGCCTTGCAGGTGCCGCCACCCCAATAGTTCGGCGGATCCGGATTCAGCCACACGCAGCGCTCGAAGCGATGCGCAACGAGGTTGAGCCAGTCCAAGCCACTGACAGCGCCCGGGGTGCCCCAGGGCCCGGTACCGAGCAGCTCCCCCGGAGCCATGGCGGCGTCGCCGACCATCACCACTTTCCATCGCCCATTGAGTTGGTCCAGCAGATGCGGCAGCTCCGTGGGCTCCATCAAGGAATCCGTGCCGTAGACCCGACCATAGATGGTGTTGTGAAAGTAGAACGTGCGCAGCTCGCGGAAGTTCGACGCGCGACGCGCCGCCGAAAATAGCTGCGAGCAAGTGTGTGCGTAGGGGTCCATGGACCCACCCACGTCCATCATCAAAAGTACGCGCGTGTTGGAGCGACGCGGACGCCGCAGCACGATCTCGAGCTCGCCGCCGTTGCTAGCGGTTGCATCGATGGTGGCGTCGATATCTAGCTCTTCTTCGACGCCTTCGCGGGTGAAGCTGCGAAGCTTGCGCAAGGCTACCTGGATCTGACGCACGTCGAGCACGATGTCCGAGCGGTACGGACGGTAGCGCCGGGCGTCGGCCATGCCCATGGCACTGCGTCCACCCTTGCCCTTGCTGCCGGCGCGCATGCTGATGCCGCTGGGGTGATAGCCGCCCGTCCCAAACGGGCTAGTACCGCCGGTTCCGATCCAACGATTGCCACCCTCGTGCCGTTCGGTCTGCTCGCGCAGGCGCTGCTCCAAGAGTTCCCGCAGTTCTTCCGGCGAAAGTTCTTGGATCGCCGCCTTTTCTGCGTCCGTCAGTCCTTCGAGCACTTTGGGATCTTTGAGCCACTCTTCCAGCTCGGAGAGGGCGCTGACCGTTTCGATCACCACGCCTTTGAAATGGCTCAGGAAGGCTTCGTCGAATTTGTCCAGGTCGCTTTCGCGGTGAACTAACAGAGCGCGCGCCACGTAGTAGAAACCGTCCAAGCTGTTCTGGTGCAGACCCAGCGAGAGCGCACGAGAGAGCTGCACCGCTTCTTGCGCGCCGACCTTCAGTTGTCGCTCGCGCAGGGCATAGATGAACGGGACGACCAGTTCGCTCATTCCGCAGATCCCCTGCCGCAACGTTGATCCCCGGGCGTCGACACCACCAACTCGTAGTCGCCGACGTCCACACTGGGAGGGACCACGACGGAGCCCGAGTAGGATCCGTCCGCCCCGGCTGCGATGGACTGGATGGGGATCGTCTGCCCGTTCTCGCCGCGCAACGCGAAATCGACTCGGACGCCTCCGCAGCCTGTGCCGTCGGCTTCGATGCGACCGGACACAGGGATCGGTTCACCGCGACGCGACTCGCGCGTACTCATTGCAACCGCAACCCGCGCTTCGGGCCGGTCGTCGGGTTCGTCCTCGGTTGAGACGCCGCCCCCGTCCGGACCGATGGCGCCCGGCGCGGAACTGAGGCCACCATCCGCGCCCGGCTGCAGAGCCCCGGAGGCGGCTGGCGTGGGCGCATTCGGCCCAGACGCGGAAGAACCCCCGCCGCTGCTGCCGCTTCCGGAACCGTTGCTACCGCCACTGCTGCCGAGTGCACGGTTGGCCATGTCGGAACCGCTCTCGGATCCCTCCGGCCACGCAAAGGGATCTTCCGGTGGTTGGTGCACGGGCTGACTGGGGTCAAAGTCCGTCTGCATCTCCCCCGCTGCACCGCCCAGATCCACGCGGTGCCACAAGGAGCCGTCGTAAACCTCAACCCAGGCGTGTGCCTCGTTTCGCGCCATGCGTGACGGCAATCCCAGCGCCAGCGCCGTGATCACGAAGGCGTAGGCGCGGTGCCGGCAGACACCCTTCTGCTCCAAAGCCAGTTCCTTGTAGAGCTCGATGCCCGTGGCACCCGGTCGCGCCGTAGAGGGTGAAAAGCCCCGGAAGTGCTGGACCAGAAGCGAGAGTGCTTGCCGTGGACTGAGCGCCTTCGACACGCCGAGCTTGGCCAGGACTTCAGAAGCGGCAGGCGTGGCGGAAGGCGGCAAGAGTGGAACGTGGCGTGCGAGGGCGGACCAACCCACATTGGCAAAGTCGCTGCCGAACGTGGCGCGCGAAATCGCCAACTGCAGCACCAAACGCACGCGCTTGCGCGTTGGCGCGCGCACGAACCAGTTGTCCGCGCCGTCGCGCAGTATTTCGAACTTCACTTCCGGCTTGGTGCTGGCCGCAAGGATGCGTGCTCGCGGTCCGACACTCGGGATCCGCACCGCAGTGTCTTCCGCTAGGTCTACCACCAGGTCGCCGTAGAATTGGTCGTCGCCGCTAGCAACGTTTCCGCCCACGGTGATCCGTTCGAGACGCTTGTCGTGCACGACCAGCTCGAAGGCACTGTCGACACTATCGTATGCGTAGAGGCGTTTGAACGGTGTGACGGCTGGGATGAAGGGGTCGTCGTATTGCACGAGATCCGGGCGGGAGGTGTCCTTGTCGATGCGGTAGCTCGCGTCCACGCTGCTGGGTGTGGACGTACCGCCGTAAGCCACTTCGCTCTGATCGGGTTCTTTGCCCACGTCCGGGGCGCGCACGGTACCGCTCGGCGTGTCCAGGGCCGCGGGCATCTTGCCGCCCGCCGTGGTGGCCCGCAGAGCCAGGTCTTCTTCGGGCTGCGGTTCGAAGAAAGTGTGCAGCACGGGGCCAGCGGCTGCGGCCACGCCTGTGACGCAGGCGACGGCCGCCAGACAGGCCATGACTTTGCTCGGCTGCACGCAGAGAGGCTAGCGCGCTGGACCGCCGATCGCGAGCCCCGCTCCCAGCATACCCCGGCAGAAAGGGGCGGCCGGCGCAGCGAAGTCCGCAGTCGGCGGCAACAGCCGTTCGGTGGCAGAATCTCGGCATTTTGTCAGCTGAGCAGGGGATTCCGCGGCCAGATCCCGCGGCGCGCGCTCGCACGCTCCAACAAGACCCATGCAAAAGTTGGCGCTTTGGTCTCGGGCCGGCGATGATTTCGAAGTGCGCCGCCCCGGCATCATTTGCTTCGTCCTTGGACTGACCCTCGCTCTGCCCGCAGCCGCCCAAACGGCGGAAGGCGAGATCATTGAAGTCCTGCCGCCCAAAGAGGACGGCGAAACCAACGCGCCCGAAGAAAACCCAGGTCAAGACTCGGACGATTCTGCCGAATGGGACTACAGCGCGAGCTCAAGCGGGAGCTGGGGCAACGACGGCGGTGCGGGCTCGGTCCAGGTTGGACTCCGGCTCGGATTCGGCCTGCCCCTGGGCGAGGCCTCCAAGAACAACGACCTGGGCGACGGGCTCATCGGACAGATCCCGCTCTGGCTCGACGTCGGATACAAGGTGTCCCCCAAGGTTCTGATCGGGTTGTACGCGTCGGTGGGCTTCCTGATCTTCGAATCCGCTAGTGCACCCGGTGACCCGGGCTGCCCGGACGGCGCGGATTGCTCGGGGACCGATGTGCGTCTCGGCGCGCAACTGCACTACTTCACGAATCCCGGCGGCCCCACCAACTTCTGGCTCGGCGGCGGTTTTGGCTACGAATGGTTTAGCGTCAGTGTTGAAAGCTCGGATTCTCAGCTGCGAGGCTTCGAGTACATCAACGGACAGCTCGGTCTGGATTTCGCTAGCGGGGACAACACCGCCATCGGTCCCTTCGCAGCCATCACCGTGGGCCAGTTCGACAAATTCAAGTTCAGCATCGCGAACCAGTCCAGCGACGGCGACATTGAGCAAACTGGCATGCACCAGTGGCTCATGCTTGGGATCCGCGGCACAACGGATCTCTGATCCCGCAGCGACGCTTCTAGGGCAACCAGCTGGGGTGTGCCGGCTCCCAGTGCCCGGGCTGCCAGACGTAGCGAACTCCGTCCCAATTCCACGAGCCGGCGACCCACACGGAGTCGGCAGTGGGCGGCTCCGGGCGCGGCTCACGCCGAGGCTCCGGCGGCCCGGTGACAAGCAGGTCGCCGGCACTCTTGTGGCCGTCCGGTGGTGGCGGGGACGCGCGCCTCTCTGCCAACGAAGCCGGGCGCTCGGCGCCAACAACGCAGCCACCCAAGGCAAGCGCGCCGAAAATGCTGAGCCATCGCGCGGTCATCCTCTTCAGGAATAACATGCCTCGGGCGGGTAGGCGCGCCGTGAGCGCAGTGCGGGCACCGCGAAAGCTGGCCGAAACAAACCCAAAAACGCAGGGGCCGCCGAGCGGCTTGACGACGCTGCGCCAAAGCGTGACGCCTGCCCCGTGCCCCATTCCCCCCTACGCCTCTCGGAAGTCTTTGGTTTTGCGCCTTTGTCCAAGACCTTGCGCGAGGTCTCGCTGACGCTGCGCGGCGATCCCCTGACGCCCAAGAGCCGCTTCGGCCTCTCCAGCCTGCGCTTGCTCAAACCGGGGCTGGCGCTGTCCACCTGGAT
Organism: uncultured Polyangiaceae bacterium; assembly: GCA_965369205.1. Classification (GTDB taxonomy): domain Bacteria; phylum Myxococcota_A; class Polyangia; order Polyangiales; family Polyangiaceae; genus JACKEA01. Next base: position 29,674 of record CBDUPW010000016.1, read on the forward strand.
GGGTCGTGCTCGCGCGGATCGCCTGGTGCCGATCTACAATCTGTTCAACCACACTCAGACGGATCCAGATCTCGGCTGGTCCGTACGTGTGACCCAAGCCCAGGACTTTCGCGGCAAGAAGCTGACCTACGACAGCCACAATGGCACTGACTTCGCGGTGCCAGTGGGTACCGTCGTGGTCGCAGCCGCCCCCGGTCGAGTGGCGCGCATCTCAAGTGAGTTCAACCGCGGTGGCTTGAAGGTGCTTTTGGACCACGGCGATACGCTGTTCACATCCTCGAATCACCTGGCGCGTTCCCTGGTCGAACACGGGGACATGGTGCAGCGTGGACAGCCCATCGCTCTGAGCGGCGCGTCGGGCATCGACATGCTTTCGATGTTCCCCTGGAGCACGCCCCACGTGCACTACAACGTCTGGCACAACGGCAAGTTGGTCGACCCCTTTGCATCCGGAAACGAAGTCTCGCTTTGGCAAAACGGCAACGCGCCTGTGCCCAGCGCCGGTCCACTGCAGAGCGACGAATACATCACGCCCACACAGTTCGACGAAGAAGCCATCGAAGCAGCCATCGATGCCTGTATCGACCCAGTGTTGCAGCGCGAGCTTGCAGACAGTCCTGAACCCGGCGTCGACGTGCTCTTCTTCTACAACGTCTACCCCACGCGCTTTTCGCGCAGGCCGGACATCATTCGGGTCAAACACCCGCGCCGACCGCGGCTTGATTTGCCTTTTAGATCCAAAGACTTCCGCGGTATCGTCTTCCCCGACTGAAGCCGACGCGCGCATGGAAAGCCCGAACGAAAGCGCACCCGGGGCACCCCAGGAACCTCCGGCGTCAAAAGAACGCTCGGTGTGGGCGGTGGTGGCCACGGTGCTATTGCCGGGGCTGGGCCACGCACTGCGCGGCCACGCCATGCGTGGCGTCTACTTCTTGCTCGCATTGTGCACGCTCTGGCTGCTCTTCACCATCCTGAGCGCTTGGTGGATGGTCGCTGTGCCCGGCGCATTCGTAGCGACCATCGCTTGGTTTTCGGTATGCGCATTTGACGCTTATCGACTGCAGAAGCGCGAGCAACCCGCCAAGGCCTGGTTCATATTCGCCGGCGTGGCGGGCGCAACTTGGTTGATCGCGCCGATCTTGATGAGCGCAGTGATCCGCGTCGTTTCCGTCGAAGCCTTCAACGTGCCTGGCGCCAGCATGTGCCCCACCCTGGAAGTGGGGGATCATATGTTTGTGGACAAGACCGCGTACCGAGGTGACTCCCCAGCCCGAGGGGACGTCGTCGTCTACGAAAACGAGGGCAATGACTTCGTGCACCGCGTGGTCGCGGTGGCCGGGCAGGAAGTGGCCGTGGACGAAAAGGGTCGGGTCACGGTCAACGGCGAGGCCGCCAAGCTGGAGGCGACCAAGGAGACCGCTTGTGGCGGCGCCGTGACCCACACGGAGGTCGTCGGCACGCCACACCAGGTCGTTCTGGGCGACGCCGACGCCGGCGGGCTGACCGCCAAGCTGCGGGTGCCGGCAGGACACGTCTTCGTGCTGGGCGACAATCGCCCCAATTCCGCCGACAGCCGCAGCGTGGGTACTGTGCCTACCGACGCGATCCTGGGCCGCGCCTATCGGCTATATCTACGCGGCGGTAGCCCCACGTTTGCCAAGATTGAGTAGCGCTCAGCCCCAGGCTTCGGGGTAGCTCTGGAATTTAGTGGAACTTCAGGCATGCTTTGTCTCATGCGGCTTCGATCCTGGTTCTCCCTCTCGGCAAGTGTGCTGCTCTTGGTGGGCTGTTCCGGCGAACCCGGCAAGGGGCCACCGAATCCGCAGCTCGGCACCGGCGCCAAAGGCGGAGGCACCGGCGCCAATGGTGGCAGCTCGGGATACGCAGGTGCGGCGGGTTACGGAGCCGGCGCGGGATTCGGCGGCAACGCTGGCTATGGCGGCAACGCCGGATATGGGGGCAGCGCTGGTTTTGGTGCCAACGCGGGCTCGGCCGGATTCGGCGCGAACGCGGGCTCGGCGGGCAACGGCGCGGGCAGCGGCGCCGGCGGCAGCGGCACCGGCGGCTCGGGCACGGGCGCCAACGGTGGCACGGGTAGCGGCGGAAGCGGCAGTGGCGGCACGGGCAACAGCGGCGGCGGCGGAACCGGCGGCGGCCCCTTGGACATGACAGGGGAAGAAGAGGATCTGCCCTTCGACCTCACGCTGACATCCAGCTACGTGTACTGGACGAGCGCCAAGTACAACAAGGTGCGCCGGGTGGCCAAAGGCGGCGGCACCGCATCGACGGTTGCTTCCGCGCAGGGCGGCGCGTGGGAGATCGACGACGACAGCACGCACGTGTACTGGACCTGCTCCACCGACAAGGCCGTGCGCCGCATCGCGATCAGCGGCGGCAGCGCGCAGAATGTCGCGACGGGGCAAACCGGCGCGCTGGGCCTTGCGCTCACCGCGACGGACGTCGTGTTCACCACCGGTACCACGGTGATGCGAGTCTCCAAGTCCGGCGGCACGCCGTCGCAGATCGCAACCGGCACGAACATCACCGCGGTGGCGGTCGACGGTACGAACGCGTACTACCCGTCCGGCACGGGGATCTACAGCCGAAAGATCGTCGGATTCGATACGCCAATGCTGCTCACGAGCAACGCCGCAGTGACGAACATGCTCGTGTCCGGCGGCTTCGTCTATTACTCCGACCAAGCGGGCGGCAAAGTCTGGCGCGTCGGCACGAGCGGCGGGATAGCCGAACAGGTGGGCAACGCCACCAACGTCAACGGCATAGAAGTCAACGGCAACAACCTCTACTACGGCTCCCCCATCGGCATCTTCCGCAGCACCGTCGCTGGCTTGGGCCGGTCCACCATCTACTACTCGCCCGCGGTGCACATGCGCGTGGACGGCAGCTACCTATACTGGACCGAGTACTTCGCGGCGGATCCCAACAAGGGCAAGATCCTGCGCGGCAACAAGTAGCGCGCGAACACAAGTCACCCACAAGTCACCGGGTCTGTAGGGCGCCAGGGCTGCGCGGTCAGGGCGGTGCGCGGGCAACCGACGTGTAAGGTCGTGTGCTCAGCGCGCGTTTGGAGGCCGATGCCCGCCAAACCCGTTCCTTACTCTCTACCCCGCGTGGAACCCTATTTGCCGTTGCTCGCGCTCTGCACTGCCATGACCGCTGTGTCGTGCAGCATGGGCGCGCTGGGTCAAAGCGTCACTGCGGAAGCGAGCGGCGGAAGTGAACCGTTGAACGCACCCTTGGCGATCGGAGCGAGCTATCGCCCCAACGTGCGCGTGTCGACGCGCGGCAGCGCAACGCCCAGCATGCGCCTGCTGACAACGCGACCCGATGTGGTGGCCGTGGAGAATGGCGAGCTTGTCGGCAAGCGCCGCGGCGTCGCAGCCATTCTCTTCACGACGTCCGAGTCCACGGTCGTCGACTTTCTGCACGTCTGGGTCGAACAGCCAACGCACGTGGCGCTGCACCGCCTGAGCCCGACGGGTTCGGATCTGGGCGAAGTCCGCGATCGCATCGACTTACTAGCCGGCGACTCCGTTTGGCTATCGCCGCGCGTATACGCCGACGCGCAATCCCTCGCAGGCTCCAGCGCGAGTCAGTGGCGCGTCGACCCGCCCGTCGCGCGAGTGCTGCGCGACGGCGTCTACCAACAGCGCCGCCTGGTCGCGGACAGAGCCGGCAGAGCAACCCTCACGGTTTCGCTCCTCGGGGTCGCTGCTCGAGCCGAGATCGTGGTCGAGCCGACGGCCGCGCAACAGAGTGCACCCGCGCCGCGCCCCATACTGATGCCCACGCCGTCTGCAAGCCCGACCCCCGTTCCAACGCCGCCGCAACCGCCGAAGGCTTTCCCCGGAGGTGCACCGTGATCAACCGTTCCCACGCGCTGCTGTTCAGCGTCCTGCTTGCGGCCACCACGGGCTGCGGCCCTTTTTTCCACGGCGTCAGCACGCCGCCGCCCACGCGCAGCGCCACGCTAGATCGCGGCAACGATCACATCGAGCTCTCCCAAGGCGTGGCGCTCGCCTTCGAGTGTCGCGACGTCGGCGGAGTCCCCTGCGAAAAGGCCAGCGCCAAAAGCCAGGACGAGCGCATCGCCAAAGTACTGCCAGCGTATCTGGATCGCACCAGCGAGGGCGAGCACTGGGGCGGCCCACGTCATCACTGGAGCGGACCACAACCGCGCACGGCTTTCATCGTCTACGGCATCGCACCAGGCACCACGAAGCTGAACGTCCACTATGGCGGCAACGACCACGCGGAGCTGACCGTCACAGTGCTGCCAGACCCTGCGCTCGCAGACGCAACCCACTGACCGAAAGCAGGTCGCAGTGACCCTCGACACCGGACCACGCGAGCGCAGGGGGCGGCAGTGTAAGCTGCGGCCTGTGTCTGCCTTCCCTCAGCCTGCGATGCGACTCCTGCCCCGGTCCGCGCCGATGCGATGCGCAAGACGAGTGACGCGCGTGTCCTGGTGCCTGCGAGGTGTGCTCATGATCCTGCTCGCTGTCGTAGCCCTTGAAGGCACAGCGCAGGCGCAGGCCATGTGGTCGCGCAAATTCGCGCCGCAGGCAGCTGCCGAGCGGGCGCGATTTGACAAGGCCGAGTCAGAACTGCTTCCGAACGCCGTGCGACAGAGCCCGAGTTCCCACGCCGCCAGCATGGTCTTCTGGACCGGCGTCACCGACGGCGTCGAAGGCGGCACGGCAATGGTGGAGCACCACTACTTCGACGGCGTCGTGGAAGGCGGCGGCGGCGTGTGGCTGTCTCCCTGGGGCGAAGGTCGCTTCTGTCTATTGGGCGTGCCCAAAGAAGCCAGCGCCCGTTTCAACGACGAGACTCCGCACTTCGTTCGCGCCTACGGTTACCCCGTGATGACGGAGCGCGGCCTGTGCCTGCGCGACGTGCTCCTGGTCGTAGGCGACATGCGTTGGACCACCACGGTGCTTGAATACGGTCCTGGCGGAAAATCGGACTTTTCCGCAGCCGACGCCGCAGCGCTGGGCGCGACGCATTCCCATCCCGAGGCGCGTCTGCTCACACCGGTGGGTTACCGCGTGCTCGGCGGCGCGCACATCGGCAAGACGAATTTCGACGACTCGGCCCTGGGCGTTGGCTGGAGCGCGGCCCTTGAGCTTTCGTTGCGAACGTCGCTGCGCACAGAGTTCGCACTCATGGCCGGGCCCAGTGCATATCCGGAGTTCGCCGCACCAACGTCCGTCCAAACCGCGCTCTTGTTTCGGTATTTTTTCGTCGGCATTGGCATCGGCTTCGGACCGCTCGTCAGTTTGCCCGTTGACGACGACGAGCAGCTCTTTGTCGGCGCGCGCTACTTGCCGATGCTCGGCGACGCCCTTGGTAGCTGGGGGCTCGCCCCGGCCCTCGGAGGCGGCATGGACATCAGTGCATCGCCCGAGGGCGACGTGCGCTTCATGCTTCAGTTGGTATTGGGCGTGGACGGAAACGTCGGCTCGCCCTCGAGGTGAACTCGCGTGCCGAGAGCCCTACGCCAACGAATCCCGCGTGACGACGGCGATGAGGAGTCGCAACGAAGGGCACGCGGCTCTGAGCCCGGAGCCATCAGTTTCGTTTCAGGTACGGATTCTTCTCGTAAACCATCTCGGACGCGGGCGGGGTGCCCTTGGTGGGCGCCGGCGGAGCGCTCGGTTTGGTGGACGCGACGGGCGGAGGCGCCTTGGGTTCGCTGGCTGTGCGCGGGGGCTGCGGGGCTGCGCGGGCAACGGGAGCGCTGCGCCGAGGAGTTGGCGTGACGCTCTCCAGGGGCAGCGCGCTAGGCGCAGCGATCGCCTTGGGCGCCGGCTCCGCCATCGGTGCCGGGTCGCTGGTTTCCTGCGTGGGCGGAGCCCCGGTGCGGGTTGCCGCGCTTGAACGATCTGAAGCTGGGTCTTCCGGGCCGGCCACAGAGAAACCGATCACCACCGCAATCACGGTCAGCGCGAGGATCCCCGTCGCGATGGCAAGCAGGCGGCGCCTAGAGGGACGCGATGGGACAATGGGCGTCGGATCGGCGTGGGGACTGAGGGTGGTGACCGCGAGCCCGGGACCGGAAGGGTGCTCGCTTGAGCCTGGCACGGGCCAAGAGTCCGTACGCATGGATTCCGGGCCAAGGCTCGGCAGCGGCGGCGGCAAGGTCGCGCCAGGCTTGCTGGCTGCGGCGCGAATGGCGGCGCGGCGGCGGGCTAACTCCCCCTCGAACGACGCGCTGACCCACTCGGCCACCTCTGCCCGGCGCCCGACCCGCGGCAACGCGGCGCGCAGCGCTTCCGCCATTTCCAACGCGCTCTGGAAGCGCCGATCGGGATTGCGCTCTAGCGCCTTTGAGCACACTGCGTCGAGGGACTCGGGAGGACACAGCCCTGTTTGGCTGGCTTTCGGGACGTCCTTATGCAGTACGTTGTGGAGCGTCGCCCCATCCGTTTCGGCCCGGAACAGACTGCGCCCCGTCAGGGCGCTCCACAGCACGGCGCCCGCAGAGAAGATGTCTGCGCGCAAATCTACCTTCTCCGCATCTCCAGTCAGAGCCTCGGGGGCAATATAGGAGAACTTGCCCTTCCAGGTTCCCGGTTGGGTCGTCGTGACTCGCGCTTCCGCCTTGGCGATCCCAAAGTCCGTGATGCGCGCAGCTCCGTCTGCACCGACCAGAATGTTTTGGGGCGTGACGTCGCGGTGCACGAGGTCCAGGGGCACGCCTGCGTCGTCGAGCAAGGTGTGAGCGCTGTGCAGCCCTTCCAGTGCATCGAGCATGATGGCACCCACAAGCTCCGGTGATCGCGAATCCTTGTTGCGCGCCATGAGTGCGGACAGGGCGCAACCGTCCACATACTCCATCACCACATAGTGGAAGCCGTCGGCCTCACCCAGATCCACGATGGGCACCACATGAGGGTGGTGCACGCGTGCCGCGATGCGGGCCTCGTCGTGAAGCATCTCGATGAAGGCGTGCTCTAGAGCCAAATGCGCGTGCAGGACCTTCACCGCAAAAAGTCGCGCGAATCCCGCTTCGCTCACCCGCCGCGCCAGATAGACGACGCCCATGCCGCCCCGGGCGATCTCCGCGATCACCTCGTATTGGCCCAGCTGGCGGGGAGCGGGCAGAAAGGCTTCGTCCGTATCTTGCCCGGAGCCGACCATCAGAAGCTCCCGGTCATACTCAGGGCAGCGCCACTTCGGTGCATCGTCGCGCCAAACCTCGCACCCCCTGCGCCGCTACTCTGTGCGCCGCCGCTGAAGTCCGTGAGAAATCCGAGAACAACCGTGGCAGCGGCCGAAACCCCCGTGGCGGCAAGGAGCACATTCGTGCGCCGCTCCAAAGTTTGGCCATGCTCATAGCCGTCTTGGGTGCGGTTCTGGTCGTAGCTGTCTCGCTCAGAAAGCGTGTCGAGACCGGACCAAGTCGTGACCCCCGCCAAGACGACGGTGACGCCGACGGCAGTGCCAAAGACCCACGGCGAGAGTCCGTCCGTGGTCGCCGCGGCATCCGCGGTCACGTCGGCCGAACCCTCTTTCGCGGCGACAGTCGGCTTCGCCTTCTTCGTTGCAACAGGCGGGGGCACAAACTCCAAATTCTGCTCCGCGCCCGCCGTAGTTTGTAGCGACTGCGCTGGGCTGCGACGACGCCCGAACACGGCCACCACAGCGTGACTGCCCGGCTTCAGATAGACCACGTGGCGGCTTTCGGCCAGCGCACCGACGGGCTCGCTGTCCACTTCGACCTGACACGGCGCACTCAGGCAACTGACAACGACCCAACCGAGGCTCTTGCGCGCGCGCGCGAGTACTTCGTCGGCAAGCTTCTTCGACTCGGCGTCTTCCGGATAACGTGCTTTGAGCTGTTCGGCTCTGGCGGCGGCAGTGGCCCATTGTCCGGCTTGGCGCCGAGCTGCCACAGCACTGCGCAGCGCTTCCGGCGCAGGGGCTAAGCTGTCAGCGAGTTCGAACAGCTCTGCCGCCTCTGCATACTCCCCCGCCAATGCGGCCTTCTGAGCGCGGCCGAAGGCGTTGGCCGCAGCGGTGCGATCATCCCCAGCCAGCGCCCCTTGAGACACGAGCAACGCCAGTGCGGCAGCGCACAATCCGTGGACCTTGCCCATCAGTCGGCTCCGCCGTCTAGCACCACGCAGGGCCCGCCAACTTTCGGATCCGGGCAGACGCATCCGTGCTGCGGTGCCAGCGGGTGCTGGGGAGCAGGACAGTCCACAGGCTTCTTCGCCTTGTCCACGTCCTTTGCCGTCGCTGTCGCCTGTCTTGCCTCCAGCCCGATTCCGATACTGAGCGCATTGCAGGCGGTGTCGGGTAGCTTGGCGCTGGTATTGCTGAGCGTGTCCTGGTTGGTGTTCAGGTAGGCCACGACGTTGTCGTAGGCGACGCACATATTTTGGCAGAAGCCGAGCTCCCGGAAAGCACCCAGGATCTCGTTTGGCAGGACGACGCCGGCCATGGTGCCTTCCAGCAGCTTCCAGGTGCCATCCTGAGCTTTCTCGATCTTGCCAATCAACACCGAGCGGTGCAGCAACAGACGAAACCCCGGAACGTGCGCGCGCTCGCCATCGAGCCAGAACTCCGTTGCCGGAGGCAAGCTGGCAAAGAGGTAGCCGTCCCGCACGAAGGCCGCGGGGTCAGCGTACTTGGACGGAGGAACTTCGTTACCGGTAGGGGTGCCGGTAGGGTCTAAGGAACTATCGGCTATCTTCCAGTGCGCGGTGTGCAGCCAGGGCGCCTGCTTGAACCAATTGTCCGGAACGCCGCCCCCCGAACCGCTCGTGCAGGTCCAATTCTGCAGCGTCTGTAGGCCCATCGACGTATACAAATCCACGCGCACCGACGCGTCATTGGGTTCGCCGTTGTATTCGCTGAGTTTGAAGATAAGGCCAAACTCACCGCGGTGGAGTGCGCAATTCCAGTTGGGCTCGGTGATGCCAAAGAGCGGCCCCACAAAGGGCGACAGGGCTGCCACGGGATAGAGCTTGCCGATCTGATTGTCGCGACACTGAGTCCCGTCGAAGGGCACCAGCAGGTCGTTCTTGCAGGCGTGCTCTTCGACGTTGGTGCCGTTGACTGTGCAAGTGGAAGAGTTCGTGCAGGACAGGTCGATGTCCAACCCGATGTCCAACCATGCTTTGTCGTTGGCTGTGAGCGCAGCGTCGTCGCTCGCGCTACCGAAGCGCAAGCGCGTGGTGGCGAGATAGATCGGCGCTAGGGGTGCGCCCGGATCCGTGACGGAGGGTCGATCTGCGTTGGTCGGTACCCCGACGCTGTCGCAACCGTCTTTGCTCTTGGTGTTCCACCAGGGTCCCGTGGGCCCCGCGTCCGGCGTGCCTGCGGTGCCACCGGAACCACTCTGCCCGCCTCCGCCTCCCAGCGAGCCGCCCACTCCCGCCGCACCACCCAGCGCGGCATCCGACGTTGATCCGCCGTCGGACGTTGCGCCGGGGGGCTCGAACACGCTGCAGCCTGCAGCGAGTCCGGCCAACGCAAAAAGCGTTTGCCCCAGCTTGGTAGAAAGACGGGATGTCTGCATGACCTATTGAACTCGCCCCTGGTGGTCGTTGGGGGAAAGTCTAGATCAACCCGCAGAGACCCTCCACTCACCCAAAGCTAGGCCGCTGTTTGATGGGATCCCCTTGGGCTGCTCCTCAGCGAGTCGTCATCAACAGCGGTCGGGGACCCAGCCGCTGAACTTTGGGGCGATGTTGACGTTCCAGCGGCCGCGTCCCTGGGAGTCGGCCCAATAGCCCAGGCTGCCGATCAGGTTGCCTTGAGGGGCACCGCGGGCTTCGGCTTGTTTCCAGATTTGCGCCAGGGAGCAGCGCGGCTTGGGTAGGAACGGCATGTCGCAGGTCCACTCCGTCAGGTAGGACTGCACGCCGTCGCGGCCAACGCTCACGTAGACGTAGCACTTGCCGCGGAACTGCGCATTATCCGGATGGCCCGCGGGGCGCACGGAGAGCGAAGGCGAGCGGAAGCGATACAAGACGTTGTTCGTCATCGCGAAGGTGAGATCGACGCTGCCGTTGGCGCGCACGCCGGAAGCGTCCAGGCGTACAAAGCGAGCGTCAGCTGCGTGAGTCTTCGAAATGCGTTCGGCTTCGGGGAAGAACGCCCACACGTCAAAGTTCTTCACGTCCACCTTGGGGCCCGCCTTCGGCATTCCGGGCAGGAGCACGTCATCGTCGTCGTCGTCGTCATCGAGATCCGGAGCGGCAATGGGCTGTGGCCCACCGCGCGCGCGACCTGCCGCAGTGGGATCACCAGAGTCACTGGTGACGAACCAACCGAAGGCAAAGACGACGATGGCAAAGCCCAACAGGCCGACGATCACCACGGCGCCGGCGATGGCGGCGACAACGTAGCCCATGCTGCTCTTCTTGGGCGGCGGCGCAGCGGTGGCCGTGGGGAGAGACGCGCCGCCGTAGGTGCCCGCACTGGGAATGGTGGGACCGGTGCTGGCCTTGGGTGGCTTCTGCTCCATCGGCGCCGTAGGGCGACTGCCGGAGCTCGAGCGTGAACGCGACGCCATGGCGGCGGCAATGGCCCCGGCCGTCGACACCGGCGCCCACTCGCTATCGGGCAACGTGCGGGTGGCTTCGAGCAGCGCGCTCGCGAACTCTGAGGCGGTTTGGAAGCGGTTTGCTGGGTCTTTTTGTAGCGCCCGCAGGATCGCAGCGTCGTAGGCTTCAGGCAAATCTGCACGCAGCGAGCGCGGCGAACGCGGCGGCTCTTCGACGTGTTTGCGTAGCAAGTCGAAGAGGGCGGGGGCGTCGAAGAGTTTTTGTCCGGTGACGCCTTCGAACAAGATCACGCCGATGGCGTAAAGGTCCGCGCGAGAGTCCGCACGATGGCTGAGCGCCTGCTCTGGCGACATATAGTGCGGCGTGCCCAACAGCGAACCGGTGCGCGTGCCTGAGCCCGGGGCGTCGGCTTCCGAACGCAGCTTGGCGATGCCGAAGTCGAGCACCTTCACGTGGCCTTGGGGCGTGACGTAAAGGTTGTCGGGCTTCAGGTCGCGGTGCACGACGCCTTTTTCATGTGCACTGCCCAACGCGTCGAGCACTTCGCCCAGGATGCGCGCCAGGGTTCCGATGGGCATCGGGCCCGATTCGAACAGCGCCGACAGCGGCGCGCCGTCCAGGTACTCCATCACGATGTAGGGGCGACCATCCGGCAGCTGCGCCAGGTCCAGCACGTTGACGATGTGTTCGTGACGGATCAGATTGACGGCGCGCGCTTCGGAGAAAAAGCGGTCGACGAGATCCGGACTGCGCGACGGATCGTGATTGAGCACCTTGATGGCAACACGGCTGCCGATGCCCGGGTGCACCGCCATGTACACCGCGCCCATGGCGCCAAATCCAGCCAGGCGTGTGATGCGGTAGCTGCCGACCAGGGCGCCGAGCAGCGGATCTGTCGACTCCGCCATGGTGGCCCCGTCTTCGGTGCAAAAGCCCCCCGCGGATCCGCTCCTCCCGCATTCCGGGCAGACGAACATAGCGATCAGAGTGTCAGGCTCCGTCGCCCTGCGCCAGGTCGCTGCGTGGGCTGAAAATGCGCTGCTCCGCTGCCTGCTCGCACAAAGCAGAGGTGACGCCTTGACCGCGTCCGAATCAGGACCTACAAAGGTTTCAGAAACTTTTGAAAGTTCTATCCCATGGCAGAATTGCAGCTGAAACGGGCAAAGATTCTAGCGGCAGACGCGATTGGGGATGTGATCGCGCACTGGGGTTTTCGGGCGGCGCTCGGACGCGTGTGGACGGTGCTGTACCTCGATCTGGGGCCGCGCTCCGCGGCGGAAATCGCCAAGGCGCTGCGGGTATCCGCGGGCACCGTATCGACCACCCTCGCGGAGCTCTTGCGCTGGGGCGTGGTGCGCCGCGTGTGGCGACCCGGGGAACGTAAGGAGTTCTACGAAGCCGAGACGGACTTCTGGAAGATGATTTCGCGAGTCGTCAACGAGCGCGAACGTTTCTTGGCCGAGTCCGTGGGCAAGCGGCTGCAGGACGCCGTGGAGCTCGCCAGGGCAGCCAACGCAGACGCGGAGCAAGCACACGTGCTCAGTCGCTTGCAGCAGTTGGTGTCGTTCTCGGTAGTGGCGCAAACCGTGATCGACTCTTTCGTGCGCTCACAGACGGCGGACTTTCAGAAATTCGGCAGCCTGCTGGATCTGGCGACCAAACGTCGCGCTTGAGGAGAACGCATGATCGTCACGTTGAAACAGCAAGCCGATATCGACCGAGCCCGAAGCGGCTTGGCAGGTCTGGGTTTGTGGGTCGAAAGCATCGAACAAAACGCGGCCGGCGACGTTCATCTGATGATCGGGCGCGGGTCGGCCCAGGTCGCGCCCAGCGCCGTGGAAGCTTTGCCGGGCGTGCAGACTGTCAGCAGTCCCAAGAGCACGCGGCCGCGCATCGACGCCCACGGTCCGGAAGTGGTGGTCGGGCCGCTGCGGATCTCCAAGCAGAGCCCCATGTTGATGGCTGGCCCGTGTGCGGTGGAGTCGGAGATGCAGATCCATCGCATCGCGGAAAAGCTAGGCCACCGCGGCATTCGATTCTTGCGGGGTGGCGCCTTCAAGCCGCGCACGAGCCCCTACGATTTTCAGGGCGTGGGTGCGGACGCTCTGCGCTGGCTGCGCATGGCGGCAGACGTGAACCTGATGTTCGTCGTCACCGAAGTAATGAGTGAAGTCGATGTGCCGCTGGTAGCCGAATACGCGGACATCATGCAGGTTGGCTCGCGCAATATGCAAAACTTTGCGCTGCTGAAGGCCGTGGGCAATACCCGGCGCCCAGCGCTGCTCAAGCGCAGCATGAGCGCCAGCATCGAAGAATGGCTGCACGCGGGCGAGTACCTCCTGGCGCATGGCGCACACGGGGTGCTGTTCTGCGAGCGTGGCATCCGTGGCTTCGACCAGAGCACCCGCAACCTGCTCGACCTTGGCGCGGTGGCACTGCTAGCGCACGTGCACAATCTGCCGGTCATCGTCGACCCGTCCCACGCCTGCGGGCGGCGCGACTTGGTCGTGCCTCTGGCGCAGGCGTCGCTGGCGGCGGGCGCGGCAGGGCTCCTGCTCGAAGTGCATGACGAACCCGAGCAAGCGCGCAGCGACGGCGCCCAGGCACTTCCACCCGAAGCCCTGGACGCTCTGGGAGCGCTCGACGCATTCGAACCAAAGCGAAGGGAAACGACATGAGCAACGCAGCGCCCGCACCCGTGCGCCCCGGCAGTGGTCAAATGTTCGATGGCATTGCCGAGCGCTATGACTTCTTGAATCGTGTGCTCTCCCTCGGCATCGACCAGGGTTGGCGTCGCAAGACCGTCGCGGCACTGCAGCTCTCGGGTGCCTGTCGCGTGCTGGACGTAGCAACGGGCACGGCGGACCTCGCTCTGGGCATCGCGCGCAAACTGCCCGACAGCCAAGTGGTTGGCATCGATCCGTCGCGCAAGATGCTGGCCATTGGTGCGCAGAAGGTCGAGCGCGCCGGACTCAGTGACCGCGTACACTTGGATACGGGAACCGTCGAGGCCCTGCCCTACGACGACGCGAGCTTCGACGGCGTGACCATCGCCTTCGGGATCCGCAACGCCGTCGATCGCGCCAAAGGTCTGGCGGAAATGGCAAGGGTGACGCGCCCCGGCGGACGCTTGGCAATCTTGGAGCTGGGCGAACCGGAAGAGGGACTCCTGCGCGGCTTGGCACGCTTTCACATCCGCACGGTGGTGCCCGCAGTCGGCGGGTGGCTCTCTGGCAACCGCGAGTACCGCTACTTGCAGTCGTCGATCGCGGCGTTCCCGCCCCGCGCCGAGTTCCGACAGATGATGCAGGACGTCGGACTGACCGACGTCGAGGCCACCGCCCTTACCTTCGGCGCGGCGAACCTGTTTGTGGGCACGGCGCCATGATTTTCGAAACCGCACTGGCGGAAGCGACGCACCGCGCGACTCATGGCGCCACCGCGCGACTATTTGCCATTGGCGGCGACGTCGACCTAGATCCCTTCACGCAGCTCAGCGACGAGCGCGAGCTGTTCTTCTGGAGCAGCGACGAAGGCATGGGGGCCGTGGGCTCTCCCATGGTGGCGTTTGGCTGCGCCGCGCTGTTGAAAGCGGAAGGCGCCGATGCCATCGCTACCGTGCGGCAGAGCGCACGCGAGCTGTTCACAGACTTGGAAGTCGTGGGCAGCGCTGCCCCGCGGCTACTTGGCGGGCTTTCCTTCGCGCCGGGACGCTTGGGCGTATTCCAACACTTCGGCGACGCGCGTTTCGTGTTGCCGCGTTGGTCCTTCGTGCGCTCGGGCAATTCTGTGCGTGCGGAGCTGGTCGTATCCCGTACGGAACTCGAGATCCCCCGGCTGCTGCAGGCCGAAGCGCACGCGGTGTTTGCCAATCAATTGCAAGCCAATCGCGTCACGAGCCCTCTCTGCCTCGAAGCGAGCGGCGCACCGGAATACTGCTCGGCGGCAAGGGCGGCGCTGGAGCAGATCGCGCAGGGTGCACTGGAAAAGGTCGTTGTGGTGCGCGCGGCCCGAGCATCCGGACAGGTTTCTGTTGCGGCGACTTTGCGCCGTCTTTCCGCAGAAACCGCAGCGGCACATTTTGCCATCAGCGCAGGCACGCACACCTTCGTCGGCGCCAGCCCCGAGTTACTCGTGGCCTTCGACGGTCAGGCGCTGCGCAGCGAAGCCGTCGCTGGCACGCTGCCCCGCCGTGGTGAAGACGCCCAGGAGATCGCCGCGCTACTCGCGTCAGACAAAGACGAGCGCGAGCACCGCTACGTCGTACGTGCCATCGAGACCGCGCTCGCAAATGCCGGCGCGCGCATCGTGTCCCAAGCAGAGCGACATGTGCGCACCTTGCGACACGTGCACCATTTGGCCACGCCTATCGTCGCCAGCGCTCCCGACAGCCACGTGCTCGACTGGGTCGATGCGCTGCACCCAACGCCTGCGGTCTGCGGCGTGCCGCGTCGAGAAGCGCTCTCGTTCTTGCTTGCAAACGAGCGCTTCGATCGCGGCTGGTTCGCTGCACCTGTGGGCTGGTTCGACGCGCAAGGGCGTGGACAGTTTGCCGTGGCTTTGCGCTCGGCGTTGCTGGTCCCGGGCGGCGCGCATCTATTTGCCGGCGCGGGATTGGTGCGGGGCTCCGAAGTTGAGTTTGAGCTAGCCGAAACCGAAGCCAAGCTGGCCAGTATGCGCGGCACCCTGGGCGTCGTTCCCGATCCTGCGCCGGCGCCGCTGCATTTGGGCGGCGTCGCGTGAACGGAGATCTGCACAGCGAGTGGGCGCGGTTGTTCATGCGCGCGCTTCACGCCTCGGGCGTGGAACACGTTGTGCTCAGCCCTGGTTCCCGCTCCACGCCTTTGGCACTGGCCGCCGACGCTACCGAAGGCATGCACGTCAGCACCTGCATCGACGAGCGCAGTGCGGCGTTCTTCGCCCTGGGCCAAGGGCGCGTCACCGGCCGGCCCAGTGTGCTGTTGTGCACCTCAGGCAGCGCGGGCGCGCACTACTTTCCCGCGGTGCTTGAAGCCGAACGCGCGCACCTACCCTTGATCGCGCTGACCGCGGATCGCCCCTGGGAGCTGACCCAAGCGCACGAAAACCAAACCGTGGACCAAACCAAGCTCTTCGGCGGCCACGTGCGTGCCTGCTTCGAGTTGGGCGAGCCCGATCCGGCAGCGCTGCGCGCCGTGCCGCGCATTGCCGCACAAGCCGCGCTGCGTGCGCAGTTTCCAGTGCCCGGCCCCGTGCACGTCAACGCGCGCTTCCGCAAACCACTCGAACCCGTCGCTAGCGCGGGTGACGAACCGTGGCGTGGCGAGTTGCAGCGCTGTGATCAGCGCGGCGCGCCGCGCGCTTTCGCCGGGCGCGTCTTGCCGTCCGTCGATGCGCTGGAACGCGTCACGCAGCTGTGTGCGTCTGCGCGCCGTGGCCTCGTGCTGGTCGGACCGGCCTGGGGCAACGCAGGCCAAGCGCGAGACAAATCCGCGCCCGCATTGCGTCAGGCTTTGGCTGACTTTCTGCGCACGTCGGGCTTCGCATGCGGCGCGGAAGCAGCCAGCGACGTGCTCCACGGTCCGGAGCTGAGCGGGCTGTGTGCCGGTGCCCTCGACGCATGGTTGGTGGCGCTCTTCGAGAGCCGGCCACCGGACGTCGTGCTGTGCTTGGGCGCGCCCCCGACGTCTGCCGCTTGGTCGCGAATCGCCCGCGCGCAGGCCCCCGCCACGGTGATCGCCGTTGCACCTCACGATATCGTCGACCCAAGCGCTGCGACAACCGACGCCGTGGTGTGTGACGCCACGGAGCTGCTCGGCTGCCTGAGCGAACGCCTCGCCGGACGCCCGCGGGATGCCGCCTATCGCGAGCACGTGCTCGCGTTGGCCACCACCGCCGACACACCGCTCAGCGGCGACGCACTGTCGGAGCCGGCCATCGCGCACACCGTCGTCGCAGCGCTACCCGCCGGCGCGACGCTTTTGATCGGCAATAGCCAAGTCGTCCGCGACGTCGAACGCTATGGCGGACGCCGCAACCAGTCGCTCTCTGTGCTGCACCAACGCGGCGTCAGTGGCATTGACGGACTGATCGCCGGAGCGGCCGGGGCGCGTTCGGTGGTCGACGCAAGTCGCGCCGTCGTCGTGCTGCTGGGCGACGTGAGCGCGCTGCACGACGTAGGCTCTTTGGCCCTGGCCGCAAACGCCAGCGCACCGCTTTTGATCGTCGTGGTGAACAACGGCGGCGGGCGCATCTTCGAGCAGTTGCCCATCGCCGCCCAGATTTCGGCGCCCAGCCTGGAGCGTTTGTTTCTCACGCCGCCCACGGAGTTCCTCGCCGGCGCATGCGCTGCGTTTCAGATCTCACACGCGCGCGCGGACACGGCGAAGGCACTGAGTGAGGCGCTCCGCGGCGCGCTGCACACACCCCGCGCCAGCGTGATCGAAGTCTGCCCCACGGCAGAGGCGACCCAAATAGTGCGCGCGCGGGATGCGGCTCAAGGGACGCGCGCGACTCAAGGGGCCGTTCCCAATGCCGGCGGTGCGCCATGAACGCGACGCTGCTGCGTGCTGCGCAGGACAACAGCGCTGCGCCCATGGTGCTGCTTCACGGCATGCTCGGGGCGCCCGAGGCATGGCGCGCAGTCGTCGCCGAGCTCGACTACCCGGGGGCCGTGTGGGCGCTGCCCCTGCCCGGACATGGACGACCCGCGCTGCCCGTGGCCGACGGCTTCGAAGCCAATGTGCGCGCCCTTGCAGCGCGCATCACGCAGCCCTGCCACGTCGTGGGCTATTCCATGGGTGGG
Organism: uncultured Polyangiaceae bacterium; assembly: GCA_965369205.1. Taxonomy (GTDB): domain Bacteria; phylum Myxococcota_A; class Polyangia; order Polyangiales; family Polyangiaceae; genus JACKEA01. Next base: position 47,002 of record CBDUPW010000016.1, read on the forward strand.
CGTCTGGGCCTTGGGCTCGCAGCCTTTACTCCTGACATGCTCCTGACGTTGACGGCAGTGAGCGCCCACACGGGCCTCGATGTGACGGCGCGCAACGAGCGCATGCTCTGGGAACGCGCGCAGCTGGCTGTATTGCTGCGCCGTGGTTTGGTGGAGTTTGTCGATCAATTCGAGGCCCTGCCCCTCTTTGCGAGTCAGACTCGCCTCGACAGGGAAACCCTCAGCGCGCAGCGCGCGCAGCGCCTGGGCCACGACGCCCTCAACATCGCGCGGGCCCTGGTCGAACTCGGCAGTGGCGAGATGCCCGAACTGGCGGCGCGCCTCGCTGTCGGGCGTGTCCCGCTGCACTTCGTCGCCGGCGGCCTCGACAAGAAGTACGTCGCCCACGCCAACGCAGCGGCGCGCCGGATCCCCGCCGCACGCGTGCACCTGATCCCAGACGCCGGACACAACCTCACTTTGGAAACCCCCAAACAACTCGCGCGCATTCTAGCCCGCGCCCACCACCCCAGCCTGACTCGAGGAGAGCAGACCCATGACCGTGCCCCAGTATGAAAACGTTCCCGGCTTCGAAGACATTCTGTACCAGAAGGCCGAAGGCATCGCGAAGATCAGCATCAACCGTCCGGAAGTGCACAACGCCTTTCGCCCGCAGACCGTGAAGGAAATGACCCACGCCTTCGCAGACGCACGCGACGACGCCAACGTTGGCGTCGTGATCTTATGCGGCGTCGGCGACAAAGCGTTCTGCTCTGGAGGCGACCAGCGCGTGCGCGGACATGCGGGCTACGTCGGGGGTGACGGTGTGCCGCGCCTGAACGTGCTCGACCTACAGCGGCAGATCCGCACTCTGCCTAAGCCCGTGGTCGCCATGGTTGCCGGCTACGCCATTGGCGGCGGCCACGTGCTGCACCTGGTCTGCGACTTGACCATCGCCGCCGACAACGCGCGCTTCGGCCAAACGGGCCCGAAAGTCGGGAGCTTCGATGGCGGTTACGGCGCTTCCTATATGGCCCGCATCGTGGGTCAGAAGAAGGCCCGCGAAATCTGGTTTCTGTGCCGACAGTACTCCGCAGAGGACGCCCTCGACATGGGCTTGGTCAATCGCGTCGTGCCGCTCGCCCAGCTCGAAAGCGAAACGGTTCAGTGGTGCCGGGAGATCTTGCAGAACAGTCCCTTGGCGCTCCGTTGCTTGAAGGCTTCGTTGAATGCGGATTGCGACGGTCAGGCGGGGCTGCAAGAGCTCGCGGGCAACGCGACGTTGCTCTTCTACATGACCGAAGAGGGTCAAGAAGGGAAGAACGCCTTCTTGGAGAAGCGCCCGCCGAACTTCGGCAAGTTCCCGCGCTTACCTTGAGCGCGCGTCATCGTTCGCATGGGATCTAGCAGTCGTCCGATAGCCATGTCTCCTCACGCCTCCGTAGCCAATGCCGACCGACCCGACCTACCCAGTCCGGGTTCGCTACGCGTGTGGCTGCTGGCGGCGCGACCGCAGACGCTGCCCGTAGCGGTCGCGCCGGTCGCGGTGGGTGCGGCCACGGCGTATGCAGCAGGTACGGTGCGTGTCAGCGCGATCGTCGCGGCACTTTTCGGCGCGCTGATGATCCAGATCGGCACCAACTTTGCCAACGACGTCTTCGACTTCGAAAAGGGCGCCGACAACGAGAGCCGGCTGGGACCACCACGCGCGGTGCAGAGCGGCTTGCTCTCACCGCGGGCGGTGCGCGTGGGCATGGCGATCAGCTTCGCGCTGGCGACCCTTGCCGGCGCGTGGTTAGTGCATCTCGCGGGCCCGGTGATTGTCGCGATTGGCGTCGCCAGCATTCTGAGCGGCATTGCGTATACCGGCGGGCCGTATCCCCTCGGGTACAACGGGCTGGGCGATGTGTTTGTGTTTGTTTTTTTTGGATTGGTCGCCGTATGCGGAACTGCCTTCGTCGCTAGCGGCGGCGTGCCGGCTGCAGCGTGGCTCGCCGCGGTGCCCGTGGGCAGCCTCGCAACGGCCGTGCTGGTCGTCAACAACGCCCGCGACTTCTCGACGGACTCCAAAGTCGGCAAACGAACTCTAGTCGTGCGCTTCGGTCGCCGCTTCGCGAACTACGAGTACACGGCGCTGATTGCAGCGGCGTTCATCGCGCCGCTGTGCATGTTCGCCTTGGGCGTTGCAGGCCCCGGCGTTCTTGTCACGCTCTTGCCACTGCCCCTGGGCGTGATGTTGTGCCGGCGCGTCGCGGGGAGCGAGGGAGCCCTGCTCAATCCGCTACTGCCCGCGACGGCGCGACTGCTCTTGATCCACAGCGCGCTCCTGGCCGCGGGCATCGCCTGGGGCATGTAGTGACGCGCGCGTTGTGCCGGGTCGCCGCAGAGATCGGCGAAGAGGCGTAGATGCCACTGTCGCTGCGCGTGATCGCCGTTGGCGGCGCCACGTCGGACGCCATCAGCGCCCAAGGCGCGTGGACACGCCGTGACGGACTGCTCGCCGGGCTTTTCGACGGGGAGGCTCTGCTTGGGCTCGGGGAAGCCTCGCCGCTGCCGGGCTTCGGAACCGACGCGCGCACCGCGGGAGATGGCTGGGCAACAGACACCGCCGACGGCGCGCTGCAAGAACTCCGAGCGCTGGGCCATCTGCGGGAGCTGCCGGAGAGCGCAGGGCACGTCGCGCGGCTCTGCGACGAATTTGAACTGAGTTCCTCAAGCGCGCGCTTTGCGCTGGAGACGGCCTTGCTCGACGCCCTCGGGCGCCGGCGGGGCGTCGCTCTGGGGCAGTTGCTGGGCACGCGGATTAGTGGCCCGCGTAGCGTGCTGGTGGGACACCTGGACGACGGAGACATTTTGCAGCGAGCGGAGCGTGCCGTCGCACGCGGCGCGCGCCACTTGAAGTTCAAAGCGACCGGGCGCGATCCCGACGTCGAAGCCTCGCGTCTGATCGAGGTGCGCCGGGCGTGTAATTCTCCGCTACGGCTGCGCCTGGATCTCAACGGCGGTCTCGACGTCGCTGCCGCTCGCGACGCGCTTGCGTGTTACCAGCGCGCTGAACTGGAGCTCGTGGAAGAGCCGACCCGCGGGGCAGCGCTGCTCGATCTTGGCGAGTGCGCTGTGCCATGGTTTGTGGATGAGTCTCTGCTACAGGCGGATCTGCGTGGCGCGCTGATCGAGAAATCCGCGGCTAGCGGCGTGGTGCTCAAACCAACGTTGCTGGGCGGCGTGACACGCTGCCTGTCCTTGGCAACTCTGGCGGCGCGCCGCGGCAAACGCAGCATCGTGACGCACGCCTTCGAAGGGCCGGTGGCCCTGGCGGCCTGTGCCGAGCTGGCCCTCGCCCTTGAAAAAGACACCGCAGAGGCAGCCGGGCTGGACCTACACGGCGCCCTGAGCGCGTTTCCTTCGGCGCGCGTACCCCAGCTGCCAGATGCGGCAGTGGGCGACGCTCTCCAAGTCGATGCTGCCGCGGTGCACGGCCACGGCGTCTCGCTCTGTGAGGAGCTATGGAAGGCGAGTTGAGTCCAGGCGCGGTCGCGTCTCTGAGCGTGCACGCTGCAGCCCTCGAAGCGCCGGATCGCCTCGCGTTGATCAGCGGACCGCGTCTGCTGCCGTTCGCGGAGCTCGCAGAAGTCGCGCTGGCAACGGCGCGTCGCGGCGGCGTGGTTCCCAGCGGCGACGCCACACCCGAAACGGCTCGGCGGGGCGCGGCGGAACCCGCGCGGGGCGTGGCTGTGGATGGCGACGCCGTATGGCACTTCCGGGCGCAGTCGGATCTGGAGACCCTCGCTCAGGTGCTCGCGGCTCTTGAGGCAAGGCGCACGTTCTTGCCACTGCACCCGAAGCTCACTTCGAGGGAAGCGGACGCGCTGATCAAGCTGGCCGCGGGCTATCGCGGCGCACCCGCCGCGTTGATCGCGACATCGGGCACGAGTGGCGCGCCCAAGCTTGCCGTCTTGGATCATCACGCGCTGCTCGCCGCTGCGCTTGCCAGTAATGCGCACCTGGGTTTTCAAGCCGACGATCGCTGGCTCTTATGCATGCCCCTGGCGCACGTCGGTGGGCTGTCGATCGTGACGCGCTGTCTCGTCGCACGAAAGCCCATCGTGCTCTTGCCCAGCTTCGACCCCGACGCCGTGTTACACGCCATCGAGACCAAGCGCGCGACGCTGCTGTCGCTGGTGCCGACCATGCTCTCAGCCCTGATGCGGCATCCGCGCAGCGCGGCGTTAACGCAGCTGCGCGTGATCTTGGTCGGCGGTGCGGCGTTCGACCCGGCGCTCCGACAGGAAGCCCGCGCACGCAAGCTGCGCGTACTCGCTACCTACGGCTGCACGGAGATGGCATCGCAAATCACGACGCAACGCCCAGGCGATGCGCAAGATCCACCCAGCGCGGGCGGGAGCGGCATGGACTCCGGGGTTCCCCTCGGCAGCTCGGACTCCGGAATTCCCCTCGGCGGCTCGGACTCCGGGGTTCCCCTCGGCGTCGCGGACCTCGAGTTTGCCCCCGGCGGCGCGGACTCCGGGGTTCCCCTCGGCGGCGTGGAAGTACGCATTGGCGGAAGCGACGAAAACGATGACGCAACTCACCGCGCAATCCGCCGACAAAGTGACCCACCCCGGGGTGGGTACAAATCGAGAGCGGGGCCCATCTGGGTGCGCGGCCCCATGCGCATGCGCGGATACGTCGGGGAAGCCGAGTTGGCGCCGAACGCTTGGTTCGATACCGGCGACCTGGGAAGCACCGACGACTCAGGACGGCTTTATGTACTGGGACGCAGCGACGACGTGATCGTGACGGGCGGAGAAAACGTGCAGCCCCTCGAGGTCGAAAACGCACTGCGCCGAGCGACCGGGGTCCGCGACGCACTGGTCTGTGGTGTACCTGACGCGGAGTGGGGTCAGCGAGTTGGGGCACTCTTGGTGCTCGAGTCCGGCGTGGATGCCGAAGCCGTGCTGGGTGCCGCGGCTCGTGAACTTGCAAGCTTCAAGTTGCCGCGCGTGTACCGCATCGTCGGTGAGTTGCCCCGAACCCGCCTCGGCAAGCCCGATCGGACGAGCGCCTCGCGAGCGCTGCAGAACTCATCGAAGCCGTGACCACTGCGGACGACGCTGGAAACGCTGCACGCGCATCCGGTCGGCCCGCATCGTCTAGAGCGTCCGCGCCCAAGCGAGCCCAAGCATGCGCGCTTTGGCCAGGCCCGTTGGGATGACGCGCTCGTCGATTTCGATGACCAGCGCCCTACTCGACTTCAGGGCTGGCTTCGCAAGATCAAGTAGCGCGGAATCGTCTAGGGCCTTCGCCACGGCGAAGTCCACTAGACGGGGATGCGCTTGCGCCTGCTCCTTGCGCAGGGTCAGGACTTCCGCAAGTTGTGGCTCTGCCGCCAGGGCGGCAAGGGCGGACGTCGATTGCTCTCGGCACAACTTGACGAACACAGATTCTGCGTCGAGCTCTCGAAGCTGCACGTGCAAGTCGGGCAACAGCGCCGGCGACTTGGCTTGAGTGCGTAGCAGGGCAACGCGCAACAGCGCTGGGACCAACAAGCGCCGTGCGCCCAACTCAGGCCACAGTTCGTCCGCATGGCGTAGTGCTTCCACTTCCAGGCGCGCGTGTTCTTCGGCTTCGCTGGCTTTGGCCAAGGTCGACAGGCCGCGGCGGGTGCCGGCTTCCAAGAAGCGCAAGGCGGCGAGCGACTTCTTGTCGCCGCCGGTATTGCTGGGCGCTTGCAGCAACTTGGCGCGCTCCAGAGAGCCAAGCAGAGTTTCCTTGCGCTCTGCATCGAGTTCTCCAGCGACGAAACGCTTTCGTTCTGCCAGGGACGCCTCCGCATCGATGGATTTCACTGCAGCCAGGCGATCCCGCAGCGCCAAGAGCGCCGGTCGGTCTTCCAGCCGCTCGAACCAGTCGGACTGTCCCAGGTAGGCATGCGCGGCGCCGGGACTGAGCACCTCGACTTGGCGACGCACATCCATTGCGCGACGGATGTCCGGTGAGGCCTTCAACGCCGCCAGGACGCGCTCGCGCAGCGGGCCGCCCAGCATTGCATCCGTGACACTCTGCGCGTCGTAGGTATCGAGTCGGGTCGCCCGTTCGTCGACGAAGCCCGACAGCACCTTCACAAGCCCGCGGTGCTCTAGGAGTCCGGCCGTGTTGATCTGCATCACGGCGTTGTCCGGAGCGAGCCCACGCGCACGCTCCATCAGCACGACAGCTCGATCGATGTGGCGCCGGTCGCCAGTGCATTCGTAGCGGCTACCGAGGGCCAGTGCCGCGTTGTTCGCAGCAGAACCAATCAGCGTCGCGTTCTTCTCGTACCCGGCCACGGTGACTGCAAACTTCGCGTCGGCCTCCTCCAACTTGCCCTGGGCCAAGAGCGCGTCGCCTTCTGCCGACAGCAATCCAGTACGCACGAAGTCGTCCTTCTGGTCGGCGCGGCGAAGCCACTCGACGCGCTCTGCCCGCGTCCGGGCGATCAGCGAAAGCAGGATCGCGGCCTTTTGCTTGGTGCTTTCGTCACCGGCATCAAAGACCTGTTTGCATACCTCGCGAGTGCGCGACTCCATCCCGAGCTCCCGATAGGCGCGCGCGACGTCCAGGCTCAGATCGGGATCGTTCTTCTCCAAGAGCGCACCGAGTTCTCGCTCGCCGTCTTCGGTCTTGCCAAGGCGGTGGTACACCTGTCCCAAGCCCAAGTGGTAGCTGGCGTATCCCGCGCCAGCGCCCTGGATGGCCAAGAAGGCCCGCTCAGCGGCGGCCAGTAGATCCTGACGTTCGCTGCCCGTTGCATTGCTGGCACGCCGCAAGTTGACGGTGCCCAGCATGATGGCAACCGGCACCACGTCCGACATGCGCGTGAACCGTTCTCGCGCCTCGGTCACTACTGGATCTGCCTCCAGCTGTTCCGAGATCCACTCGTTGAAGCTGCCCAGACGGTCCGCTTCCGGCACCGCTTCGAGACGCCTTTTCAGGGCTTCGGAGATGTTGTCCGAGTTCACGTCGTCGAAGTACTGATCCCGCCGCACGCGTATCAAGCGGGAGTATGCGCTGGCCGCAGCCTCATACGCCGGTAGGCGCACCGCCAGCATGCGTGTGAGCATGCCTTCCGCCGCCGAGTCCTCTTCTAGCTCGATGTGCGCCCGCACCAACGCCAGCTGCGCGGAAAGCACCATGCGTCCCGGTGTGCCCAAAGGCCGGAGCACTTCTTTCGCCTTCGCCGCTTCGCCCTGGCCAATCAGCAACTCTGCCAGTGCAACCGCCAGCCCTTGATCCTTTGGGGCCTGGGCCGACGCTTCCCGAAGCGCCTTTTCTTCCGGCTCAGCGAGCAGCGCTTTTCTCTCTTCGGTTTCCGTTAGCGACTTGGCATCAGCTAAGGCTTGCTCCAGCTTCCTTGCTGTAGCCGAGCCTTGAGCAACAGCGGCAAAGCTCTTGATTTCGGGTTCGAGCTCGAGCAGCAAAGAAGGCTCGTCTGCGATGGTTTCGAATAGAGCAGAGGTTTTGGCGAGCGCTTCTGGGCGCTGCAGCAGCCCCGCGGTGATGCGCAGCGCGGCTGCGGGGAACTCTTTCGACATCCGATCCGCAAACGCGAGTTCGAGCGCCTCCTTTTTGTCCAAGTAGGTTTTGGCATCTGCCGCGCCCATCGCGTCCGGCGCCGCCGCCGCGAGTCGCAGCGCCAGCACGGCGTTTGACTCGCTCCCGCTCCCCAGGCCCTGCAGCCAGGCCTCAACCCGCGCAACGACGCGCTTGGACACAACGCCTTCGCGTAGATCTTCCGGCAGCGCCGCAACATCTGCCAGCGCCGCAATGCCGGCGTCCACATGCGCGGGACCGAAGGGATCCGGAACGCCCTCCAAGGCGAGGCGTGCAACGGCCTCCGCCGCGGGCTGTAACGCAACGTGGTTCACTTTGCCTTCCCACTCGCCAATCACATCCTGATAGCTGCGAATGAGTTCTTCGCGTGCCGCCGGATCCTTCGCGTCATTCTTCTGCAATGCCGAGAGCGCCACGGCGATCTGCCGGGACGGTGAGCTGAGATACTCGGAAACTCCCCAGCCCAAGCCGCCGACCACGACGAGGGCGGCGACCGCGATTTGCCATACGCGCCAGGCGGACTTCAGCGGCACCTTGCCGACAAAACTGTAGCTGCCCCCGCCGCAGTCGAATACGCGGTACGCGTCCACGGGGATGATCGGCAAGAACACGAGGGTCACGTAGCGCGTCGTGACGAATGAGCCGTCGGCCCATGCATCCCGCGAACCGTAGATCGAGAGGCCGCAGCCGTTCCAAGTGAACATCGTGGGCGCAGCTTTGATGGCGTCCGGGATTTCCAGCACACGCTGCGCCAAGATGGAGAACGGCTGCTCTTTGAACGACCGAGCCAGGGTCTGCGCTTCGGGGATGCGGTCGTTCGCCCACAGCCAGTAGACCTTGGCCAACCGGGTGAGGGTGACGATTTCGCTGCGACCCGCGGCCAGTAGAGCGCGGTCTTCGTCGTCGCAGGGCAGTGGTTCACACTTCGTCAGGACCTCGCGGGCCTGGGTGCCGCGGCCTCCGGCGTGCAGCAGCCCGGCGGCGCGCCACGCCACGCCGACTGCTGCAGATCCCCATTGCGCCGCTTCCTCTTCGCTCTGGGCCATCACTGGCTCCAGGCGTTGCAGCAGCGTGTGCATGCCGGCGACCACTTCGTCCAACTGCACGCTGCGCTCTCGCCAGTCCGCCCGCTCTGGATCCGGAGCCAGCTCTGGATGATTCAGCAGTTCTCTGATTTCCTCAAACGCAGCCGTTGCTGCCTCTACCTCGTCCATCGCCACCCCCAAGGCACTCAAGACTATCGCAGTCGTGGCGCAACATCACCAGCTGCGCCGCGGCGACCCGTGCGCAAGTCTCGTTGACGCGAGAAGCCGGGTTTGCACACAAGCTGAACGATCGATTGGGCAGATTCTGCACAACTGCACT
>CBDUPW010000017.1:0-53077 GCA_965369205.1 uncultured Polyangiaceae bacterium
GTTCCAGTACGCGGTGCCCACATCGAGTTCGCTCAGGATCCCTTCCGCGCGCGCTTTGTCGCTGGAAAAGACCGCGGCGGTCAGACCGTATTCGGTGCCCGCCATCAATTGCATGGCTTCGTCATCGGAGCGCACCTGCATGAGTCCGATGATCGGCCCGAAACTCTCCTGGCTCATCACCTGCATCTTATGATCGACGTCCACGATTACCGTGGGTTGGAAGTAGAACCCAGGGCGGTCCACACGCTGGCCGCCCGTCAGCACCCGCGCGCCCTGGTCCAAGGCATCTTTCACTTGGGCCGCCAAGTCCGCGAGTGCCAGCTCGCGCCGGGCGAGCGGGCCGATGTAGGTGTCGTCCTTCAACGGATCGCCCAAGGAAAAGCCCTGCACGGTTGCTACGAAGGCGTCGACGAAAGGCTGCCAGATGCGTTCGTGCACGTAGATGCGTTCCACGGCGCAGCAGCTCTGGCCCGTGTTGTAGAAGGCGCCGTCGGCGAGGGCTGCGGCTGCGGCCGCGGGTTCGACGTCGTCGCAGGCATAAGCCGGGTCTTTTCCGCCCAGCTCCAGTTGCACGCGCATCATGCGATTGGCCAGCGCCTGAGCGATCTTGGAGCCCGTCGCGTAAGAGCCAGTGAAGAACATGCCGTCGATGGGCTGCTCGAGCAGAGCGCGCCCCGTGTCGCCGCCGCCGACGAGCGTCGAAAAAACGTTGGCGGGCACCCCTGCATCGCGAAGCAGCTCCGCGATGGCGAGCCCCGTCAGGGTGGCATACTCGCTGGGCTTGTAGAGCACGGCGTTGCCCGTCAACAGCGCGGGCACGAATACATTGGCGCCCACGAAGTAGGGATAGTTCCAGGCAGAGATATTTGCAACGACGCCTAGGGGCTCGAAACGGATCTGCTCTTCGGTCCCGGTGTCCCGGCTTGCCACGGTTTCAGTGGCGAGCTCCGCCGGCGTCTGTCGCAAGAAGAACTCCAAGCGTTCGCTCAGCCCTTTGAGCTCATTGCGCGCTTGCGAAATGGGCTTGCCCGTTTCACTCGTCAGCGTCTGTGCAAGGACCTCGCGCCGCTCGACCAACAGCACGGCGAACTTCTCGAGGCATGCGGCACGCTTGGCGAATCCGCGTCGAGCCCATTCCGGCTGCGCCATTCGTGCGGCGGTGGCTTTCTGCTCGACGGCCTCTCCGGCGTCAGCGGGCACGTCGCGCAGCAAAGAGCCGTCCGCAGGGTTCTTGATCTGCATGCAGGCTTTGTAGCGCTACTTCTGCCGCGGCGTAGAGACTTTGTTTCCGCTTCAGTCCGTCGCTTCTGCGCGCACCGCGTCCGCCAAGATTTGCCCCAAGATCTTGATGGTTTCGCGCCCCTCCGGGGCGCTGGCCTGGGACGGCGAGCCGAAGTAGGCCCGGGGTCCGCCCGCGGCCTCGAAACTCGATTTGCCGGCGCGGATGGCCAAGGAAAGACTCGCGGGATTGTCAGGCAGCGCAGCCTGCACGTCGGTCTTCACCCAATCCGGGCGCTCGGCCATCACAATGGAACCTTCGTACTGTCCCGCATGGCAGGCGCCACTCTTAAACTCGTCGGTCAGGCGTAGCGCCCAGGGCTTGCGTGTCACGTCGGGGAACACGACGCGCAGTTTGCCCGCGTCATGGAGCTGCTCTTGGGCGGAGTACAGACTGGCGATGTGGTTCGGCTCCAGATGCGCGTTCGCAAGTACCAGTAGCGGGAAACCCTGTGCGGCCAGGGCACTACCGATGTCCACGTACAGCGCCGTCGCCGTCTCCGGTCGGATCGAGAGCGTGCCGTCGAAGCCCTCGGCGTACGTGGCGACGCTATAGGCCACTGGGGGCAAGATCACGGCGCTGGCACCCTGTGCTGAGAGCAGTGCTGCGCCGGCGCGCGCCATAGCGTTTGCGATCAACACGTCTGTGGCCAGGGGCAAGTGCGGCCCGTGGGCCTCGGTCGCACCAACGGGCAAGATCGCGATCAGGTCCCTTCGGGAAAGCGCGGCGACGTCGTCGTAGGTCAGCGACGCGAGCTCGAACACGGGCATGGGGCATCATCGCGAAAGGCCGCGCGGCTGTGAAGCAAAGCTTTTGCCGCGCACGACCCGGAATACCGCCTGTGCCGCGTAGGCCCTGGCATGGCCGCCGGGTGCGCCGCCTCCGCGGCGCTGGACTCTGTGTGGGTGGCTGCGGATGGGAGCGCGTATACTGCGGCGCTGCCCATGTCCGACCCACTCGCGCTGAGCCTGCTCGGTACCTTCAAAGACGCCGAGCTCGAGGCGCAGTTGAAGCACGATCGCACCGACCGCATGCGGCGCTGGTTGACCGCCACTTTCGCCGCGGCGACGGTCGTTTTCTTGGCTTACGGGCTGCACGACGCGTTGGTCGTGCCCAGCATCCGCAGCGAAGCCTGGTTCGTGCGCTACGCAGTGTTCGCGCCCATCGCCTTCTTGACCCTGTTGCTTGTGCGCAGCAAGTACCTGGCGCTGCTGGGCCAAGCACTGGGCTTGTTTTATGGCTGCGCTGCCTGCTTCGTAGTGCTCTACATCGCGGGGCTATCGCCACGCAGCGCGTTCTATCTCTATGCGTCCTACGCCGTGATTTTCGTCACCTTGGGGCCCTTCGTCGCGCGACTGAATCCGCTGACGCAACTCGTCTACACCGGCGCCGTGCTGACGATGTACCTAGTGCTCGACACTCGTAGCGCCGGCATCATTCGCGTCTCCATGTCTTCGACGTTGGTCTCCCTCGGACTTTTGGGCGCCGTGCTCGCCTACCAACTCGAAAAGAGCGAACGGCTCGCGTTCTTGCAGCAGCGCTTGATCAGCCAACAAATGCGCGATCTCGAAGCCGAGCGGGCGCGCAGCGAAGAGCTCCTGCTCAACGTCTTGCCGCCGAGCATCGCGGAGCGACTCAAGAATGACGCTCAGCTGATCGCCGACGGCTTCGAGCGCGTCTCGGTGCTGTTCGCGGACATCGTCGGCTTCACCAAGATGAGCGCGCGACTGGCTCCGGAAGAGTTGGTTAGACGCCTCAATCTGGTTTTTTCCAGCTTTGATGACCTGGTCGACAAGCTGAAGCTGGAAAAGATCAAGACCATCGGCGACGCCTATATGTGCGCGGGCGGGCTGCACAGCTTGGAGTACGATCACGCCCAAGCCGTCGCAGAAATGGCCTTGGCCATGAAGCGTCGGCTGCACGAGTTCAGCGCTGACTTCGGGGAGCCCTTGGACATCCGCATCGGCATCCACACTGGCCCCGTCGTCGCCGGCGTGATCGGCAAGAAGAAGTTCATCTACGACGTCTGGGGCGACACCGTGAACACCGCCAGCCGCATGGAATCCCACGCCGAGCCCGGCGCGATCCAAGTCACCGAGAGCAGCTACGAACTCCTAAAGGACACCTACGAGTTCGAGCCTCGCGGCAGCATTGAAATCAAGGGCAAAGGCGCCATGCGCACCTTCTATCTAATCGGCCGCCTCTCCACCACCGAAGGCAGAAAGCCCATGGCCAAGACCTTCGTGCCACGCAAGCTGCCGGTATAATTTCGTCACGCGCTCGGCGCCCACGACTTCTTGAACGCCGGGCGTTCTTGGAAGCGACTGGTCCAGTTTGCAACGTTCGGATAGTCGCCAACAGAGATGTCGCAATAGGTGCCCCACACCACGACACTGGCAACGATCACGTCAGCCAGGGAGAAGTCATCGCCGAGGATGTTCTTTCGGTTGGCCAGGCGCTCGTTCAGAACGTAGAGAAGTTCTCCCAGTTGCGTGCGTATTCGGGTCGCCTGCGCAGCGTTGTGCAACTCCTTGGGCACGCGATCGCTCTCAGCCTGAAGCAAACGCCCAATGGCTGCCCCGTAGGTCACGTAGGCCCACGTCGACCAAGACATGGCCTCAAGGCGTTCGGGCGAGTCCGCTGCCGGCCAGAGTCCACGCTCGACGCCGAAGCGCTCCCCCAAGAACTGCATGATGGCGAGAGCTTCGAACATGGCGGTGCCATCCACCACGAGGGTCGGCACCATGCCGTTGGGATTGAGCTTCAAGAACTCGGGCTTCTTTTGCTCCTTCTTGTCCAAGGTCAGGGTGACGCGCTCGTGGGGGATATCGAGCTCAAGCAGGGCGTGAACGACCGGGGTGGCGCTGGACATGGGGGCTTCGTAGAGAGTGAGGCTCATGGCTAATTCCTTTGTGAATGCTGGGAATTCTGCGTCTCGGCGGGATCGCTGGGACGCGAATGGGTTCGAAGATAAACGACAACTAGGACAGATTCCGTCCTAGTTCGAAGCTAGACTGTTCGAATGTCGGATCCCGCCGCGCGCCTCTTGCGACTCCTCGCGCTTTTGCAGGGCCGCCGCTTCTGGAACGGGGCCGAGCTGGCCGAATGCCTGGAGGTGACGCAGCGCACCGTGCGCCGCGATGTCGATCGCTTGCGCAGTCTTGGTTACCCCGTTGACGCCAGTGTGGGTTCGGCCGGCGGGTATCAACTGGGCAGCGGCGCCACGCTGCCGCCGCTGCTTCTGGACGATGACGAAGCATTGGCAGTGACTCTCGGACTCCGTTCGGCGGCAGCGGGGAGCATTGCGGGAATCGAAGAAGCCACCGTTCGCGCCTTGGCAAAGCTTGAACAGGTTCTGCCGGCAAGGCTGCGCAAAAAAGTGCAGACGCTCAATGCCGCGGTCACGTCCCTGCAATTCACCGGCCCCGTGGTGAACGCTCAGGTGCTGGTGGCACTCGCTGCGGCACATCGCGCCCATGAGACCGTGACCTTCGGTTACGCAGACGCGCAGGGCATACAGAGTCGACGGCATGTGGAGCCCCACGGCTTGGTGCACACCGGCACGCGTTGGTACCTCGTGGCTTGGGACCAAAATCGCGACGACTGGCGAACCTTTCGACTCGATCGCATCTCGGAGCCCGTTGAGACTCGAGAGGCATTCACCCCGCGCGCGATCCCTTGGGGAAGCGCGAAGGCGTACATCGCGCGATCGGTCAGTGCGGAGGCCGATCCGCTCCAGGCCCGTGTCGTCTTTCACGCTCCGCGGGACGTCATTGCCGCGCAGGTGCCTGCTCGAGTGGCAACCTTGGAGGCGCTGGACGCGGGGCGCTGCCTACTGAAAACCGCCGCGCGCCGACCACGAAGCTTGGCCCTGCACCTGGCGGCAGTAGGGGTGGACTTCGAGGTGCTCGGGCCTCCGGAGCTGAGCGAAGCGGTCCAACAGCTCGGCCGAGAGCTGACCGCAGCCGGCGAGCGCTCGGTCAGAGTTGCTTCGAGAACCTGCAAGTAGCGGTTTGCCTGTCGCAGTTTTCCCAGGTTCGGGCGGTCCGCGTAGGCGGCCTGCTCGGGAACTGCGGTTTAGCCCGAGCGACGCTGGGATTGGCTGGCCGAATACCGACATCTCCACTTCGGTCAACCAGCAGGTGCGCACGGTCAACGGCGATGCCGTCGTCAATCTGCGCGTCGCCGCCGTGGCAGTCCAACGGCGAACAACATCAAGGCGGTCCCAGCTCGCACATGCCATCGGCGTTACACACCGCCGCCGGGACGGGATTCGGAGAAAGACAGCCGCACCCACACTCAAATTCATCCGCGCGGTGACGCTCCTGCTCGCGGACGTTGATGGCCTCGTAGCTACAATCGCATTTGCAGGGCATGGCCGGAACGGCAACGCAGTCTGTGGTTTGGCTACAACTTCGGTCGTAGGGCGGGGGCCCGGATGAACTCCCCGAACTGCACGCCACGCTCAGCCCGACCAGGACGAACACCAGTGCGAAAGCCCGCTTTGCGACGTGGGTGACAGAGGCGACCACGTTGTCCAGTGTAACCCGGAAGTTGGCGTCGGTCCCGGGACCAAAACCAAGACACAGCGGATGTGCGTGTGGGTTACACTGGGCTCGACCCATGCTTTCGGATCGGGAGATCGCCGACGCGCTTGGCCAAGTGGCTGACGGCGGCTCGGTGCCCGCGGAGCTGGCCCGAACACTGCGGCAAGCGCTGCGCGGCGCGGTGCAAACCCGAGATCGCGGCCTGCGCCTCTTCTACGTGCAGGTCGACACTGCGGCGCTGCCCAATGTCGATACCGAAGAGGCGATTTGGAGCGCAGCAGCGGATGGCGTCGTGCGCGGCGCCCGGGACGAGCCGCTGTTCGACCTACAGGACATCGCGGCTGTGCTCGAGCACCAAGTGATCCCACTCGCCGCGCTTGGCGAACCGGCGCAAATGCGACGGCTCATGGCAGCGTTTCAGGAAAGTGCCCGCATCGAAGCATGCGAGCAACGGGTCTTGCAGCCGCTGGCGCTTTGGCTACGCGCTCAGACGACGGCCGGATCTGATTGAGCGAAAGCCGCGCACGAAAGACTCGTACCGCTCGGTGGTAGCGTGTGGGCCGCGGTGTTTTTGGCCGCCATCACGCACATCACCGTCTGCGTGGGCATGTTGCGCGCGACAGCGCGGCCGCGCTCCTCTACATTGGCGGCATGGGCCGCCCGACGCTTCTCCCCGTGGTCGCCGCCGCGCTGTGCATCGCCACGATCGGGTGCGACGACCGGGACGTTCAGCTCCGCATTCCCGTCGGGGCAACGGAAAAACCGGTCCGTGCTGAACTCGCTGCCGAGCCTGGCGCCCGCTACGAAGTGTGGGTGAAGTTCCAGATCGAGCCGCCCCGTGACGGCGCGCCGCGGTTTTGTCATGAGCTGCACATCGATGCGATGCGCGGTGAAAAGCCGGCGGCGCAGCTGCGTTGTTACGGGTTCCCGCATGAGCCGTGCACTCAGAATCGCAAGCGCTACATTGGCACGTGCCGAAGCGACTGCGTGCTCCAACTCGACGAAAGCGGTCCCGTCGAGCTACGCGCCAAGCTGGTGAATTCAGGCAAACGCTGCGAGCCGGGACCGGCGATCGGGCGGCGCGACGTTGCCTGCGGCTGGGAGGGCGACAACTGCTATCAAGCGCTCACCCATCCCGAGACGCAGATCCAGACATACGGGCTCGAACTAGTGCGCGCGGCGCGCTAGCTGCGCAGCTGCTCGCAGCCCGTCGCCCAAGTGCGGAGGATGTTGGGTGCGGAGGAATTAGTTTGTATGGTGACAGTTTTTTTTCACCGAACCCCTATCGCGCGGGTGCGCCAACGAGGCGGCGGGTCGCGCTGCGATGACGCCGGGGGGCGGCGGATCGCGTTTGCGATGACGCCGGGGGCCGGCACATCCCAACAAAACAAACAGTCGCAGGCTTAGAGCAGGATCGCGTCGACGCGCTTGAGGGCGCGGCCGCTGGGACCGAGGCGCTGACTGACGCCGTGGGCTTCGAGTAAGGTGTTGTAGACGTCCAGGCCTTCCGCGCCGATGTCGAGGATGCTGCCGGTCTTGAAGCGGTCGTTAGCGCCGCTGATGGCGTGGAACACCCCTGACAGCTCGCGCTTGGTGTCGCTGTGGCGGCCGTCGCCGCTTTCCGTGGAGATGGTGATCAGGGAGTTTTCCAGGATGGTCTTGCCGTTTTCGTCGGCGTGGTCGGGGTCGTCGAGCAGCTTCAGGAAGCCGGCAAGCTCGCTGAGCATCAGCTCCAGGTGCGCGCGCAAATCGTTATTGGCCTTGCTTTCGCCAAACTCGTGCCACCACTCGTGGCTGCAGCCTGCGTCGCCGCCGACGTTGCGCCGGCCCTTGTCGTCGAAGCTATGGCTGATGTTGCCGGATTGGTAGTTGCCCTTGAGACGGATGCGTTCGCCAGCGGCCTGGAAGGTGAGGCCACCGAAGCGCGCCAAGTCGCACTGGATCGCGACGGCGTAAATCTCTGAAAGGGTGCGCCATTCGGTGATCAGCTGGTCGACGGAAAGGTCGATGCCCTGGCCATCTGGATCCGAAGCGCCGCCGTGCGGAACCGTCGAGTTGCCGGGAGCGGTGGGCGCTTTGCAGCCGTTGTTGACCGGCGTGCCGAAGGCTTTTTGTTCCAGATTGCGCACGCGATCGAGATGATCGGCGATGCGGGCGCGGGACGCTTTGCTCAGGTTGGAGGCGTCGCTTTGGTAGTGCTGGTACTGGGTAATGACCGAATCGAGCACGCTCTTGCGGTAGCGCGCTTTGCGGGCGTCTTCGGTGGTGGGCGTGGTCTCGCCGGGCAGGCTGCCGAAGACTTTAGAGAACAGACCGGCGGGTGACTCTTCGGGCAAGTCCGCGGGCGAGCCGTCGTTCTTCCAGCTGTGGATGTAGCGTGCGGGGCGGCTGCGGCGGAAGTACGTGCCGGCTAGGAGCGCGCCGGAAACACCCGGCGGAAGTTGCGAAGCGCCGCGCAGGACTTGATCGAGGGACGGGCCGCCCGAGAGCGCTTCGCCGTTGGGCGCTTCGGCGGTAAAGGCTCCGGCCGCGCCGTCGAAGTGTGCGTTGATGCCGTTTTCATCGCAGCGCACTTGGTCGACGCCGCGCAAAATGAGCAGCTTGTCTTTGACGCTGGAGAGCGCGCGCATGGGTCCGGAGTAGCCTTCAGATTGCAGCGGAGTCGGGAACCCCAAGCCGAAGAAGAGATTGAAGGAGCGCAGCGGTGGCGCTGGCGTTGCGGCCAAAACGTTGGAGGCGCGCATGGCGTCTAAGAACGGCAGCGCGATGGCGACAGTGCCGGCCCCTCGCAGGAAGGTGCGGCGGTCGAGGACTTTGCGGCGGGTCATGGTTTCTCCGTTTGGATCTTGCGGAAGGCGTTGCTCTGCACGATGGCGACGATCAGGTCTTCGAAGCCGCCGGCGCTCTTTTCGAAACGGATCTGCACGTCTTCGACAGCGCACAGGTCCAAGGGCTCGTCGCTGCGTGCCAGCGGGCGACCGAAGGCAAACTGCGACAGCTTCGAGACCATGCAAGCGCGGACCTCGGGGCTTTGGGCCAAGTGGTTGTTGAGCTCTTCGGTGGTTGCGTAGGGCGTCGCTTCGGTCTGCCCCGGGAACAGCACGTAGCCGTCTTGCTTCAGGTCATTGCCGAACTCGTCTTGCATGCGGAAGCGCCCGACGGCGTCGAAGCGCTCGATGCCCCAGGCCGGGGGCTCCATTTGACTGTGGCAATTGCCGCAGGACGGATTGTCGACGCGACTCTCAGAATGCACGCGTTGCGTCGCGCCAGCGCCGACGTCGGGTGGCGTGGTGTCTACGCCGGGGGGAGGCGAGTCAATGTGACCGCAGAGGATGTTCTCCAGGAGGAACAAGCCCCGGCCCACCATGGATTCGGAATTGCCGCCGATGGTGAGAACGGCACCCTGGGTCAAAAGCCCACCGCGAGCTGGGTCGCTGCTCAGGTCGACGCGGCCGTCGCTGTCGGCTGTGACGCCGTAGTGGTCAGCGAGCTCCGCCGAAACGAAGGTGACCTGTGAATTGAAGAGCGAGCTGAGCGGAGCCTTTGCGTCGAAGGCGACGGATTCGAAGAAGCGCTGGGTCTCGTCGAACATGGCGGCGCCCAGGGCGGGCGTCCAATCCGGGAAGCGCTTGGCGTCCCGGGTGAGGGTGGGCAAGCGTGACAAATTGAGCCAGTCCGACACGAAGGTGGCGGCGCGGGTGCGGGCGCTCGGCTCGTCGAGCATGCGCCGCACCTGAGCGGCAATCTGGGCGTCCGTGTCCAACTTGCCGTCGCCAGCTGCGTCGAGCAGCGTGGAGTCCGGCGGCGCGCCCCAGAGCAGGAAGCTGAGGCGGCTGGCGAGTTCCAGCCCGCTCAGCTTGCGCGCTTTGCCGTCGCCGATCTCGTTTTCGATGCGGTACACGAAGCGGGGGAACTGCAGCAGCGCGAGGGTCACCAGTCTTGCTCCGGCCTCGAAGGGCTCACCTTCGTCTTGTGCGACAGCAAAGAGCGGCTCGAGGGCTGCGCTCTCCTGAGCCGTGACCGGACCGCGCAAGATGCGCTTGCCCAAGGCGTCGATGAACTCGTTCTGGCACGCCGGTGAAAACTGGGTGCAGGAGGTGTGGGTGGAAACGAAGGCCGAAAAGTCGCTGACCTTGTCGACCGCGACGGTTGCGAGAGACTCGTAGGCTTCGATGTGTTGGTCAGTGACGATCAGTGCGGTGGCGGTGTTGGAAAAACCGTCTGCGCGCAGGTCAGTGGGAAACGTCGCGCTGGCTTCGCTGCGCACGTCCACGCCCAGCACGCTCTCCACGGAAGCCAGGTACTCGTCGACGGTGAGGCGTCGCGAGAAGGGCCGGTCGGCGCACAGATTGACGCTGACCTTGCCGGGACCCGCAGCGCCCGGGCCATGGGGCGCGTTTTCGTTGTCGGCGATTTCACCGACACAGCCGGCGACGGCCACGGCGGCGATGAGCAACGGAGTGCTCTTTCTTGTGAGAAGCATGACGGAGCACATGTGGTGCAAGATGTGTGCGCGCATGAAATGTACGCCTTTGTAGGTGCGAACCGTCCTGAGTGCGACCTGGGGGGTCGCAGTTGGGGACCGGTGGTGGCGAGCAGATGTCACGGCAAGGTTCGCGGCAGTGTGGAGCGCCCAGATGTCGAGGGGTCGCGCCGAGGGTCGCCGCTGCGGCGGGGGCCGACGAGCCGGATATCGGCTACCTTGGGACCATGCGTCGCTGGCTGTTGCTCTCGCTGCTCTTCGTCGGCTGTGACGCAGCGCCCAGCACGGGTGCGTCGTCGAGTGCCCTGGAAGAAGAGCTACAGCAGCAGGTGGCAGCTACGGACGTCGTGCGTGTCTTCGATTCGCAACCGCACAGGGCGCTGGTGGGGGTGCGGCCTCGTTTGGCTTCAGAGACCGATCAGCAGCCCAGCTACACGTTGCACGACTTTGACCGGGGCGCGGCTGCGCTGTCCTCGCTGGGGATCCCCGTGCGGCATGCGAAGCGGGTGGGCGACGCGCTCTTCGTAGTCACGGAGCAGGGCGATCTGGAGCGTATCGGAGCCGCAGGGCGAGCGCTTGTCGCGACTCGGGTACTTGGCGAGCCCGCGATCTTGGCGGACGGAAGCGTCGTCGTGGCGCAGCTGGGGGACGAGCCGGGCGAGAGCGAATTGCAGTGGTTGCGCGAAGGAACGACCGCGACACTGGCGCCGGCGGCTGGTCCCGATGAGCTGCCCATCGCGCTGCCGGATGGCCGCGTCGCGTTTGTCTCTGGGCGGACGGGTCTGGCTTCCCTCTGGGTGATCGACCTAGCGACTCAGTCCCTGCAGCAACTCACCAACGTGGGGCGCACGCGTGTCGACGCGGAGTTCGTGCCGCCGCCGGTTCGTGATGTGCGGGTCGATGCTGTGGCGATCCGCTACGACGCTGGCGACGGGCAGTATGTGCGCGTCGACCATCATACCGGGGTTGCGGCGCCCGAGGAGCGCCCGTGATGCTGCCGCTGTGGCAGAAGGGCGTGCTCGTGGGCGTGACGGTGCTGGCCATCGGCGCCCCGGGCGCGGCGTCGGCGCAGAAGTACCGCTTCCCTATCCAGCTGCCCGCGTCGGGTACGCAGCCGTACATCACGGCGTATCGCGATCACAATACGGGCGGTGGGATCCAGGACTGGAACTGCGGCAGCACGACCTACAACGGGCACAACGGCACGGACATCGGCATCGGCAGCTTTCCGGTGATGGACGCGGGCAGCCGCTGGGCCGTGGCGGCGGCGCCGGGCAAGGTTGTGGCCACCAACGATGGCTGTTTTGATCGCTGCACGACGGCGGACTGCGGTTGCGGTTCGGGTTTCGGCAACTACGTGAAGGTGGAGCACGCCGACGGTAAGTCCACCTACTACGCACACCTGATGAAGGGTTCCGTTGCGGTCAAGAACGGCGACACAGTCAGCTGCGGGCAACACCTAGGCAAGGTCGGATCGAGCGGCAACTCCAGTGGGCCGCATCTGCACTTCGAGGTGCGCTACGCCAGCAACGCCCCGGACGACCCGTACTCCGGAAACTGCGGCGGCCCCACATCGTTTTGGGTAACTCAGGGCCCCTACAAAGGACTGCCCGGGGACGGCTGCGAGAAACCGCCGGACGTGGACGACTCCAAGCTGGTTTCGAATACGCCGACGCAAAACCTGGTGACTCCGGGACAGAGCTTCGAGGTGACGCTGGTGTTCGAAAACACCGGCAACACGAGCTGGACGTCCGGCGCGAGCTACGGCTTGAAACACACCGGCGGCGAGGCGTTTGCATTCGTTTCGCCACTAGCGGTGTCCTCGACAACCGCGCCTAAGGCCAGCGCGACGTTCAAGCTCAGTTTGACTGCGCCCACAACCGTTGGCGCATATGCGGGCACTTTCCGCGTCGCTAAGGGCAACGCGGGTTTCGGGGAGACGGCGAGCTTGCAGGTCACGGTGGAGCCTGCGGGTGCAGCCGGCATGGCGGGGGCTGCGGGCGGCATCTGGGGCAGCGGTGGCAGTGTTGTCGTCGGCGGGAGCGCGGGAGCCGCTTCAGGTGGGAAGAACTCCGGTCAGCAGACGCAGACCATCGGCTCCGGCAGCGAAGGCGGCTGCGGTTGTCGGACCGCAAGCCGTCGTGACGGGCAGTCGGCGCTGGGATGGATGCTGCTGGCGGCTGCGCTTAGCTACCGGCGTCGGCGTCGCTGCGCAGCATGAGTGGCAACACTGCGGTGATGCAGCCGCCTGTGGGCTTGGGGTAGTCGATGTCGAAGTGTCGCTCCAGACAGCGCGCCAGGCTGTCCGGCACCTGAATGGTGGTGCTGGTGACATCGACGCTGCAGGTGTTGCCGGTTTCGGCCAGGGTGAGGGTGACGAGCAAGCGGCCACTCAACGTCGGATCCGCGTCCAGGGCGCTTTGGTAGCAGCTCGTCGCATCTTGTGCGCGACGACCCACGGCCTGCTCCAAGTTCGGGCTCGCAGAGCCGTCACAGTGCGTGGAGCACGTGCGCGCTTTCTTCGCTGGCGCGGCGGAGGCGGGCGCCCCCGTGGCTGCGCCGGGACTTGGCGTCGGCGTCGCGCAGGCCGTCGCCAACAGCACCAGTCCCGCGCAAGCCAAGGCAATGCGCTTCCCGAAAGCGTGAGCGCCGTCGCGCCGCGCTAGGGCGCGTCGGAATTCATTGCTCACAGGAGTACCGCTCGAACCACACTCAGCAGCCGAAGACCTGCCACTCGTAGATCAGGGGATTGGCCGTGCTCTGGCCGTACACACCATACAGGCGGATCTGCGTGGTGGAGACCGGCGAGGGGAACGTGAAGCTCCAGTCGCCGGTCTTGCCCGACACGGTGCCGGCGGTCACCCAGCTGCTCCCGGACCAGTACTGCACTGTCGCGCCCGCGAGGTTGCGGCCAGAGGAGCCGCAGGTGCTACCGGTGTCGATGGCGATGCGCCCGATGGTCTGTGGACTACTCCAAGTGTACTGGAACCAACCCGTCCCCGGCGAGGTGCCTGCGAAGACCCAGCAGTAGAAGTTGGTCGCACACTGGGCTTCGCCGGCGCCGTCGTTCAAGCGTACGGGGCCGTAGCTGGCGGGTGCGGTACTTCCCGAGCTGATCGAACCCGTGGCGGTGAGCGCCAGGTTCGTCGCAGGGTTACACGTATTGACGCAGTTGCCGCCTTGGCAGGCTTGGCTCGCAGTGCAGACTTTGGTGCAGGTGCCGCAATGCGCGGGATCGTTTTGCAGGTTGACGCACTGGCCACTGCAATTCGTGGTGCCCCCAGAGCACACCAGGGTACACACGCCGTTTTGGCAGCTCTGCCCGGACGCGCACTTCTTGCCGCAAGTTCCGCAGTGGTTCGGGTTCGTCTTGGTGTCGACACAGGTATTGCTGCAATTCGTGGTGCCGCCGGAGCACACCAGCTGGCAGGAGCCGCTGATGCAGCTCTGGCCGGACGTGCACTTGATTCCGCAGCCGCCGCAGTTGTTCGGGTCCGTGCTGGTGACGACGCAGGCGTTGTTGCACTTCGTCGTGCCGCCACCGCAGACCAGCTCGCATTTGCTTGCGTTGCAGATCTGCCCGGACGAGCAGGGCGTGCTGCACGCGCCGCAATGGGCGGGATCCGCAGTGGTATCCACGCACTTGTTGCCGCACTTGGTCAGGCCACCGGAGCACACCAGCGCGCATTTGCCGCCGGAGCAGCTCTCGCCCGCAGGGCAGGAGGTGCCGCAGGTGCCGCAATTGAAGGGATCGACCTGGGTGTCGACGCACTTGTTGTTGCAGTTGGTGGTGCCGCCAGAACAGGACAGCGTGCACTTGCCCGCAGAGCAGACTTCGCCGGCTTTGCAGCCCGTGCCGCAAGCGCCGCAGTTGTTCGGATCCAGCTGGGTGTCGACGCACTTGTTGTTGCAGTTCGTGGTGCCACCCAGGCACTGCAGCGAGCACTGGCCCTGGGAGCAGACCTCGCCGGCGCCCACGGAGCAGGGCGTATTGCAGCCGCCACAGTGCGTTGGGTCCGCCTGGGTGTCGACGCAGACGTTGTTGCAGTTGGTCAGGCCGCCGGTGCAGTTTGCGTTGCATACGCCCTGAGAGCAGACCTCGCCCGTGGCGCAGATGGCGCCGCACTTCCCGCAGTTGCCTGGATCGCTCTGCAGATCCGCGCATTGGCCGTTGCAGTTCGTTTCTCCGGAGACGCAGGAGGCTTGGCAGACGCCGGCGGCGCAGACCTGGCCGCTGGGACAGGCGTTGTCACAGGTGCCGCAGTGCTGCGGGTTGGACTGGGGATCCACGCAGGTATTGCCGCACTTCGCCGTCGTTCCCGTGCAGTTGGCCGAGCACTGCCCTGCGGAGCACAGCTGCCCGCTAGGGCAGGCGTTGCCACAGCTGCCGCAGTTGTTGGGATCCGTCAGCGTGTCCGCGCAACCCGACGGGCACTGGACCACGGGCGGAACGCAGGAACCGATGCCGCCGGAGCCGCCGGAACCGCCGCCGCCCACAGCGCCCGTGCCCGGCGAACCACCGTCAGCGGTGGACGCGCAGGCCAGCGGCCCAAAGACCATCGTCAACAAGGCGAGTAAAGCAAGCGGCTTAGACCAATGCATGATCTCAATCTTACAGCTAAAATCAGCCAGGAGCGAGCGGCATGGGATGGAATGGGCGCGCGCCACATGTAGTCAAACGTGCGTAGCGGCCTTGACCGCCTGCCGCGGGCAGGAGAAGCGTGGGGCATGACCCAGGCAGAGCTTCCGGAACAGCTCAACATTGCGGACCGATTCCTGGAGGCGCGGCTCCGGGAGGGACTCGGCGAAAAGACCGCTCTCATCGCCGGCGACCTGGCGGTGACGTACCGCGAGGTTTCCGAAGCCAGCAATCGTTTCGCCAATGTGCTCAAGAAGCTGGGTGTGGATGCGGAACAGCGGGTGCTGATCGGCCTGCCGGATGTGCCCGAGTTCGTGCATGCGCTGTTTGGCACGCTGAAAAACGGCAGCGTGGTGGTGATGGTCAACAGCCACATCAAGGTGGAAGAGATCGCGTACTTCTTCGAATACACTCGCGCGAAAGTCGCGGTTGTGCATGTCGATCAGTTGCCGCTATTCGCGGAGGCAGCGCAGACGGCCACAGACCTTGAGCACCTGGTGGTCGTTGGCGGAGGCGGCGCTTCCGGTGACCGGCAGCTCTCCTGGAGCAAAGAACTCGCCGAAGCGGCGCCCAGCTTCGAAATGCGCAAGACGCATCGAGACGACGCGGCGCTGTGGCTCTTTTCCGGTGGCACCACGGGTCGGCCCAAGGCCGTGATCCAGACCCATCGCTCTTTCGCCAACACCACAGATCTCTACGGCAAGAACGTGCTGGGCTACCAACAGAGCGACGTCACCCTCAGCGTGCCCAAGCTCTATTTTGGCTATGCCACCGGCTCGAATCTCTTCTTTCCGTTCTCTGTAGGCGCGACCAGCATACTGTTCCCCGAACGTTGCACAGCCGATGCGCTATTTGATCAGATCCGCAAACACCGCCCCACGGTCCTGATCAGCGTGCCGACGATGATCAATCACAT
The DNA here is from genome assembly GCA_965369205.1 of uncultured Polyangiaceae bacterium. Classification (GTDB taxonomy): domain Bacteria; phylum Myxococcota_A; class Polyangia; order Polyangiales; family Polyangiaceae; genus JACKEA01. The sequence continues at coordinate 15,865 of CBDUPW010000017.1, forward strand.
GTTGTCGCACCCGGATGCGGGGGCGCAGGACCTTTCCAGCCTACGCTTTGCAACCAGCGCTGGCGAAGCGCTGCCCGTGGAGCTGTACGACCGTTGGAAGGCGGCCTTTGGCGTGGAGCTGCTTGACGGTTTGGGCACCGCCGAGATGTGGCATGTGTTCGTGACCAATCGGTTGGGAGACGTGGTGCCGGGCACCTTGGGCAAAGTGGTGCCCGGCTTTGAGCTGCGCGTCTGCGACGACGACGGCAATGAGCTGCCCGACGGTGAAGTGGGCTGGCTCTGGGTGCGCGGTGACTCGCGGGCGATCGCTTACGTGCAGAATATGGAGAAGACCGCGGCGGCGTTTCGTGGCGAGTGGTACGTGTCCGGTGACATGATTTGCCGTGAAGCCAGCGGTGCCATTCGGTACTGCGGTCGGGGCGACGACATGTTGAAAGTTGGCGGTAAGTGGCTTGCGCCTTCGGAGGTGGAGAATTGCTTGCTTTCGCATGCGGCCGTCGCGGAGTGCGCGGTGGTTGGTGTCGTGGACGAAAGCGGCCTCACCAAGCCCCACGCTTTCGTCGTCGCGCCGGATCGCTCCGACGGCCTGGATCAAGAGCTGATGGAGCTAGTGCGAACGCAGCTCGAGCCTTACAAGGCGCCTCGCGCGGTGTTCTTTCTGAAGACACTGCCGCGCACGCATCTAGGCAAAGTGGACCGAGGCGCGCTCCGACGCAGCTAGCGGGTCCACGCTTCGCTGCGCTTCCAAAGCTCGGCGGCTAGGGCATCGTCGCGGCCGGCGCGACTGGTGCGATGGGGGCGACACTCGTCGTAATACAGGCCCGTTTCGCTCTCGAGCTCTGGTGCGGTCGCACAATGCAGCGTCGTCTTGGCGCCGTCTTCGTTAGAGATCATGAACATCTTCACGATAGGTTGAAAGAGGCCTGGGATGCGGCGCCAGATCTCGGACGCCACCACACCGGGATGCAGCGAGTACGTCGTCACGCCCGTGCCTCGGGTCCGGCGACTAAGCTCAGCGGAGAAGAGCACGTTCGCGAGCTTGGAGACGGCGTACTCGGGATAGCCCGTGTACGTCTTGGTGGGTCGCTGCAAAGCGTCGAAGTCGATTCCGCGGGTTCGGGTGTGTGCGCGGCTCGCAACGGTGACGATGCGGGATGGCGCGGACGCGGTGAGGCGTTCGAGCAACAGTGACGTCAACAGAAAGTGTCCAAGGTGGTTGGTTCCGAAGGCGAGTTCAAATCCTTCTTTCGTGGCGCCACGGATCGATGCGATCCCGGCGTTGTTGATCAGGCCGTGCAGAGGTTCGTCCAGCGCAAGCACCTGATTCGCCGCGTCTCGCACTGAGTCCAAAGAAGCCAGATCCAGGGCGATGAAGTGCGCGCGATTTGCACCCACGGCGTCCTCGATTGCGGACAGCACTGCAGCGGTCTTGTCCGCGCTGCGGTTCAGAAGCAGCAGCTTGGCCCCACGACGAGCCAGCTCCAGGGCCGTCACACGCCCGATCCCGGCGGTGGCACCGGTGATTGCCAACGTCCGGCCGTTCAGATCTCGATCCGACATTGCCGCACTATCCCTCAGCCCGCGGCTGGATCAAGGGCCCGGGCGTCGGCGCCGCTGCCGCCAGCCGATTGCCCCTGTTCCTCTGCGTCAGTTCAACACTCGAAGACGTCCCATTCCCAGATCACGGGGTTTTGGTTCCAGCTGCAGGCGTTTCCGGCATGCAGCGCATACAAGCGGATCCGGGTCGTGGTCACGGGCGTCGGGAAAGTGAACTCCCAATCGCCGCTTTTTCCGGAAACAACTCCGGCGGTCACCCAGGACGAACCGCTCCAGTACTGCACGGTGGCGCCTGCGACGTTCCGGCTGCAGGTGCCGACGCTGCACGACGTTTGCGTCGGCAGCGCCGTGTCGATCTTGATGCGCCCGACTTTTTTGGCACTTGCCCAGGTGTACTGCGCCCAGGCCGTGCCAGGCGTGCTGGTGGCGGTGATCCAGCAATAGGTAGTGGTCGAGCATTGCGCTTCCGTCAGGCCGTCGTTGAAGCGGGCCCCGCCGTAGGTGCCGCTGCCGCCGCCACTGGTCGTGCCCGTCGCGCTACTCTTGTGGTTCAGCGTCGGGTTGCACGTGTTCACGCAGCCGCCGCCCTGGCACGCCTGTGTTGAAGTGCACTTGGTCCCACACCCGCCGCAGTTATTTGGGTCGTTCTGGAGGTTCACACACTGGCCGGAGCAATTCGTCGTGCCGCCGCCACAGACCAAGGTGCAGACGCCGTTCTGGCAGCTCTGCCCACTCGTGCACTTTTTTCCGCAAATCCCACAATGATTGGGATTGGTCTTGGTATCCACGCAACTGTTGTTGCAGTTCGTCGTGCCACCGCTACACACCAGGGTGCAGGTGCCGCTAATGCAGCTCTGCCCCGTGGTGCATTTGTTGCCGCAGCTGCCGCAGTTGTTCGGGTCCGTCGCCGTGACCACGCACTGGTTGTTGCACTTGGTGGTGCCCCCGCCGCAGACCAACTGGCAGCTGCCGCCCAAGCACTGCTGCCCCGACGAACACGGCGTGTTGCAGCTGCCGCAGTGCGCTGGATCCGCGCTGGTATCCACACACTTATTGCCGCATTTGGTGAGTCCACCGGAGCAGACCAGGTTGCACTTTCCGGCGGAGCAGCTCTCGCCCGGCGCGCATGCGTTTGCGCAAGCGCCGCAGTGGAATGGGTCGAGCTGAGTGTCCACGCACTTGTTGTTGCAGTTCGTCGTGCCACCAGAACAGGATAGAGCGCATTTGCCTCCGCTGCAGACCTCGCCCGCCTTGCATGCGTTGCCGCAGTTCCCGCAGTTGTTCGGGTCGATGTCCACGTCGACGCATTTGTTGTTGCAGTTAGTGGTTCCACCCAAGCACTGCAGCGTGCACGTGCCGAGGGAACAGACCTCGCCGATGCCCGCGGAGCACGGTTTGTTGCAGGCCCCGCAATGCACTGGGTCGGCTTCCGTATCGACACACTGATTGTTGCAGCTGGTGAGCCCGCCGGTGCAGTTCACCGCGCACTGCCCCTGGTTGCAGACTTCTGCAGTGCCACAAATGGTGCCGCAGCCGCCGCAGTTGCCGGGGTCTTGCTGCAGGTCCACGCAAGCTCCGCTGCAGTTGGTTTCGCCGGTTTGGCAAGTCGCTTGGCAGCTACCGCCGGCGCACACCTGCCCACTTTGGCAAGCGTTGTCGCATGCACCACAGTGACTGGGACTGGATTGCGTGTCGACGCAGGTTCCGCCACATTCAAGGGTGCTACCCGTACAGCTGGCCGCGCAGGCCCCGTTCGAGCAGATTTGTCCGGAGATGCATGCGCTGCCACAGGCTCCGCAGTGGTTTGAGTCGGACTGCGTATCCACACACTTGCTGCCACAGGTCGTGCGCGGCGGGACACAAGCGCCACTTCCGCCGACTCCGCCACTTCCGCCGACTCCGCCGCTGCCGTCCCCCCCAGCGTCCGCTGAGCAGCCAGCGAAACTGAAGGTCAGTAGCAGCGCGAACAGATATGCGAAGTAGCGAGGGAGCGGCATACGCTGAGGATAGCTCAGCCCGTGCCGCACCGCGAAGCGTGCTGAGCTCAGCGGTCCGGAGGTGTGCTCGGTTTAACTACACCCGCCGCAGAGCTCGCTTGGTCCAACAGCCCTGCGAGCAGCGTCTCATCTCGGCGCATCATCGCGATCTTCAGTAGCCGCGCTCCGGCGTCGTCTGCTGGGAGTGCGGCGAGGGCGAGCTTTGCTCTGCGCAGCAGGAGCTCCAGGCGTTGCGGCGCGGACTGCGGGGGGCGCGTGGTCTTCTTGACCTTCTCACGCACGCAGGAGCGCTCGTCAGCCAGATCAGCGTCGACTTCGGGGGCCGCAGGCGGCGGGGTCTTAGGGGCGTTACCAGTCATGCTTGCTATTTCAAACGGGTGAAGTGCACGAAGCGTTCCCAGGCACTACGTGTCAGCCGTCCGAAGGGATCTCATGGAGGCGCAATGCTGGGCAAAAGGCGAAGTTTACGGGACTTGCGCCAGGGCAATTCGCGTCGACCCCAAGCCCGGCCACATGGACGTCGCGCGTATTGAGCTGTGCAGATTTTTCATAGTCGCCCGGCGCGTACTTCCCTTCGCAGTGTCCGGGGGGAGCCGTTGCCAATCTGCACACAGATCCCTACAGTTGCTCCCGGGCCGGGCTCAAGGCTCGGTCCGACTTTGCCATGCGCGCTTCGCCCGAATCCCCTCGCATGTTCGAGAGCGATTTTCTCGACTACTTCTCCCGAACGCCTCCCGTCGTGGTGCCGATTCTGTTCGTGCCCGCTGTGGTGACCCTGCTCTGGTACGGTCTAGCTCGGGCGGGACTTGGGGTCGGACTTTCGATCGTGCTCTTCGCGTGTGGCGGCGTCGTTTGGTCGCTCACGGAGTACTGGCTCCACCGCACTTTTTTTCACTGGGTGCCCAAGGCCCCTTGGGGAGAGCGCATGCACTTCCTCGTGCACGGCGTCCACCATACCTGGCCGAAAGACAAATACCGGCTGGTGATGCCCCCGGCAGTGAGCGTTTCGGTCTTCCTCGCCTCGTTCGGATTGTTCTACTTGGCGCTCGGTGCCACCTACGTGTGGCCGTTCCACGCGGGTTTCAGCCTCGGCTACATGACCTACGACCTCACGCACTACTATATCCACCATTTCAATCCCCGCTCGAAGTACGGTCTTGCGTTGAAGAAACACCACATGCTGCATCACTTCAAACACCCAAACGCTAAGTTTGGGGTCTCAAGCATGTTCTGGGACAACGTATTCGGAACCAAAGGTTGAGTGATGTCCAACGCTGCTGATTCTGAGCGACCTGAGTTCGTGCTCCCGGTCGTTCCTGCCGAGCTGGGATTGGAGCCGCTGCTGATCGCGCTGCTGCACTGTGTCGCGTTTCTGGACTTGGCTGACGACGACCTGATGGACCCGGACGCCGCCGGAGATGCGCTCGAACATGTGGGCATGTACGTGCAGCGTTTGCCCGAAGAGCGCCTTGCCGCCATCGCGGAGGATCTGGCCAAGCTGCAAGCGCATGCAGAGGAAAGCGGCTGGACCGACGCCCAATGCGAGGTCGTGCGGGATCTTTTGTACAGTTGCGGCATCGGGGACGACCGCGGCGACGAGAGCTGAGCCCACCCTGTCCCTGGGAGGGTTCCAGAGTCGGTGCGCTATGCTGCGGCGCAATGGCCGCACTAGAGACCCTAAAACTCGACGTCGACCGCGGCGTCGCCACGATCACCTTGCATCGCCCAGAGCGACTGAATGCCTACACGGTGGGCATGGGCATCGAGCTGTATGCCGCGATCGCACGACTGGACGCGGACGACGCTGTGCGGGTGATCGTCGTTACTGGCGCTGGCCGAGCGTTTTGCGCCGGCGCGGACCTTGCGGCGGGCGGTGAGACCTTCAGCGGAGAGCGCACCTGGGAGGCCGCGGCCGAACTCGAGCGTCGCGTGCGGCCATGGAAGCTCTCCACGCCCATCATTGCCGCCATCAATGGTCCGGCGGTCGGCATCGGAGCCACTCTGCCCTTGCATTGGGATATCCGTGTGGCGTCCGACAAAGCCAAGATTGGCTTCGTCTTTACCCGACGTGGGATCTTGCCCGAGGCGAACAGCACCTGGATCTTGCCGCGATTGGTTGGCCTCAGTCGCGCCATGGAGCTGCTGCTGACTGGCCGGATCCTGAGCGCTACGGAGGCGTTGGAATTTGGCATCGTGAGCCGCGTGATCCCCCACGCGGAATTCGCCGAAGCGGTCCAAGCCATGGCGCGGGATATTGCCGACAACACTGCGCCAGTTTCCGTCGCGCTGACCCGCAAGCTCTTGTGGCGTCAAACCCTAGAGGCTGACCCGGAACGCGCAAAGGCCCTTGAGGATGACCTATTCTACTGGATCGGCCGCCAGCCCGACGCGGCGGAGGGCGTACAAGCGTTCCTCGAAAAGCGAGCTCCGGTTTGGAAGATGGCGAAGTCGACAGCGCTGCCCCAGGACATCGACCGGCGTCTTGCTGGGGATCTGGATCCGGCCGACGACGGGACTTGACTACTTCCCTTTGCTCTTGCTCTCGAGGCCGATGCCCTGCATCAGATCCGACGCTTTAGCCTTCTTGGATACGGATTTCTTGGGAGACTTCTGCACCGGAGGCGCCTGCTGTTGCATGGGTGGAGGCTGGGGCTGCGCTTGTTGTTGCTGTGGTGCTGGCGCCGGTGGTGGTGGTGGCAGGTCGTCAAAAGACTTTGTCGACTTGTCGTTGGGCGCCGTGTTCTTGTTTTGAGGACCTGGGTACTCGGACGTCGGGCCTGTGGGTGGCATGAAGTCGCTATTGCCCTTGCTCGGCGGCGCGAGCTTCTTCTGTGGGAGCGGGGGCTCGGACTTGGGTGCCGGATCCGGCGGCACCACATTCGGGAATGGCCCGGTCTTTTCGTTCTTGCTGCCCTTGTCGCCGCTCGCGGCGCGCGTCCGCGCTGCGCCCACCCGTTCTGCCGTGTCGCCGGCCGGGTCGAGCTGTTTCGCTGCGTCCAGACCGCGCAGACAGGGCTCCCAGCGCGCGTTGTCGCAATCTTGCAGTGCTCGCTCGCGCATTTCACGAGCGCGCTCCAGCTGATTCGGCACGTCTTCGCGTGCGATGTCGTCCTCGCTGGGGCTGCCCTTTCGCAGAATGAACCAGGCTGCAACGAGCAGCGCCGCGAACAACGCAGCTGCGGCGAGTTGCGCCGCCCAGCGGGCCCGGAAGTGTTTGCGCATGCGGCTGACGCGTTGTCGCACTCGCGGTGCGGGGAGCGCCGCGTCGTCAGCAATGTGCTCCAGCTTTTCGCCGTCTCCCTCCCGCAGCATCCACTCCAAGGTGTGCTCAGCATCGGAATTGGGTGGCAGCTCCTTTTCGGCCCAGCGCAATAGGTCGCGGGCGCTCACGGGCGCGCTTTCTGCCGCTGCTTCAGTGTTCTCCGGCTCCGACAGTTGCTCGCGACTGCCGCGACGGTAGTGGTCGACGATCTTGTTGCGCGCAATGCGGTGCACCCAACGGCGGACTTCTTCCGGGTCGTCCGGGCCGCGCTCTGCGGCCAGGGCGTCAGTGAGGGTGGCCTGAACCACGTCGTCGGCTTCGTGCTCCGAGACGCGGCGACGCGCGTAGCGGAGCAAGTCCCGATGCAGGGTCGGGTCTGACAGTGCGGCCTGGCGGGCGCGATTCGCGGGAGCAGGATTAGCCATCAACGGAGCGGTGGACATGCATGGGCTTCATCGGCACCATCGTTAGGAGTGTGACAGGGCGGGTGGAGCTTTTGTTTTGACCCTAATGAATTCAATAGCTTGGGCGTGTTTTTTTTGCTCCGCCTGGCCCCCGGAGGCCAATTGAAGCGCGACGCTCAGGCGCTTGCCAAAGCCGTCCGCGCGGCGCTTGGGAAGCTACGGGATCCCGTCCGGGCCCCGGCGATGCAGGCGTATATGAAGTCGGCCATGCCGTACCTCGGGGTCGCTGCGGCTACGCGACGGAAGCAAGTGCGCGCGCTGTGCCGTGCCCAACTGCCCCTAGGTCGCAGGGACTTCGAGACCGTTGTGCTGGACCTCTGGCGGCGCGCGCGGTTTCGGGAGGAACGCTACGCCGCGGTCGACATCCTTCTCGACCAGCGACACGCACAGTTCATGGATCTGGACCTCTTGCCCACCTTAGAGGAGTTGATCGTCGACGGCGCGTGGTGGGACTACGTGGACGGCATCGCGTCCCACGCCATTGGAACTCTGCTGGAGCGCCATCCTGATAAAATGCGTCCCAAACTACGGCGTTGGGCGAAGGGCAAGGACATTTGGAAGCGACGCTCGGCGATCTTATCTCAGCTCGGATTCAAGTCGCGGACGGATGACGCGTTTCTGCTCGCATGCATCGAGCCCAGCCTGGATCGCGAGGAGTTCTTCCTGCAAAAGGCCATCGGTTGGGCGCTGCGGCAACGCGCGTGGTCCGACCCACGCGTGACCCAGCGCTTGGTGCGCCGCCTTGGGAAGCGGCTCAGCCCCTTGGCGCGCCGCGAAGCGCTGAAAAACCTGTGAGCAGCGTCGCGGCGGCGCCAGCGCAATGAAACTTAGGGTTTGCCCGCGGCGTCCACGCACTTCGTGTATGCGGCGAACTGTGTGCCGCAGCCCTGCGCCACCGCATAGCCGAGCAAGCAGCTGAAGTTCGCCCCGTTGGCACAGGTCAGGAACGTACCCCATTCGTCATCGCAGCCGGTGCCGGTGGCGCCGAGCCACTTGCAGTTGGAGTTGCACTCGGCTTCCGTGCCGTTAGAAGGACAAGCAGCCGTCTTGACCTTGCCGCAGTACGTCGCGCAGGGCGCGACGATAGCCGGGTTCGGATTTTCCTTCACCGCGCAATCGATGGCCTTCAAATAGTCGACGCCACAGCCAGTGGCGACGGGATCCCCAGCCGCGTTGCAGGTCACGCCCTTGGACTTCACGCACGCCATGTACGCGTTGCCCGTGGTGTCGCACTTGGTCGAAGACGTGAGCGTCTTGCAGGTCAGCAAACACCCGTCCGACGTCGGTCCGTTCTTGCACGCTGCGGCGACGATACTTGAGCACAAATCTGTGCAACCGGCGTTGGCCGTGCCGCCTCCGCTTCCCGCGGACCCTGCCGCGCCCGCGCTGCCCGCGCTGCCCGCGACCCCGCCGGACCCGGCGCTTCCTGCACTTCCTGCACTTCCCGCCGCCGCACCGGCGCCACTGCTGCCGCCACTGCCACCGCTAGCGCTGCTGCCGCCGCTGCCGCCCGAGGCGCCGGCCGCGCCTCCGGACGATCCATTTGAGCTATCGCTGCTGCAGGCGCCGAGCGTTGCACACAGTCCGCCAACGAGGAAAAGGGAAAGCTTGGTCATCAGTCGAACCTCCGGTAAGTCTCTTAGAGTATCACGGACTCGCGTACGTGCGAAAACCGAGCGCGAATCCCCGCGAGCTTTCCGAATAGTACGCTTGGGAGTAGCCCATGAGCGACGACGTAGCCGAACAGCAGTGGACCATCGAGCGGCTCGTACCCGGGGGCGATGGTCTCGCGCGCCTCCCGGACGGGCGCATCGGCTTTGCCGGCGGCACCGCGCCTGGGGATGTCATTGTCGTGCGCAAAGTTCAGAACAAGAAGAGCTTCGCGCGCGCTCGGGAACACAAGCTTGTGTCGCCCGGACCCGGCCGGGTTGAGCCAGAGTGCCCCTACGTACGCAAATGCGGAGGATGCGATTGGATGCATCTGTCCCGCGCGGCTGAGCTGGACGCCAAACGCGGTGTGTTGACCCAAGCGCTGCAACGCACCGGAGGATTTCGGGATCTTCCTGAACCGGGCGCACTGCTGACCGCGGGTGAACCCGGTGGATACCGCTCTCGCATCCGTGTGCATGTCGGCCGCAGCGGCGGCCTCGGGCTGTATGCCGAGCACTCCCACTCGATCGTCGAGATCAAGTCCTGCTTGGTGGCAAGCCAGGCGGTCAACGCTGGCCTGGCTCGGCTGCAGCGTGGGACCCATGAACACCAGGCGCTTTCCCGCTCCGTTGGTGAAGTGGAGATCCGCGAAGCGGACGACGAAAGCCTGCACTTTCGGGCGACGCCCCGGCAAGGTGTGGACCCGGCGCAGGCTCAAGTCGCCATGGCTGCTGCCCTGGGTGCCGTCAGCATATCGACCGTTGGAGTGAATACGAGTACGGACGACCAGGTGTTTGCACTCACCGAGACCACGCAGCTGCACGCCGCACCTGGCGCGTTCACGCAAGTCAATTGGGACGTGAACCGACGCATCATACGCGACATACTCGCTGAGGTCGCCCGTGCCGGTGCGCGCACCTTCGTCGACCTGTATTGCGGTGCGGGCAACTTCACTCTGCCGCTGCTGGCCGCGGGCCTTTCAGGTGTTGGTGTGGACCGCGAGGGCGCCGGGCTGCGTTCCGCGCGTCGTGCGGCCAAAGCCCAAGGCCTGGATGAACGGGCGTTCGTGAATGGCGACGCGAGGGATTGTCTCCCGCTGCTGCCCGGCGAGCTGTTGCCCCCGGACATGCTCCTCCTCGATCCGCCGCGTAGCGGTGCAAAGGACGCCATCGACGCCATTGCTCGCTTGCGAGCCAAGCAGATTGCTTTCGTGAGTTGCGATCCCGTTACCCTGGCCCGGGACGCAAAACGGCTCGTGAGTCACGGCTACGAGATCGCTTCCGTGCAGGGCTACGACATGTTCCCACGCACCCATCACTTCGAGACCTTGATGTGGCTTCGCGCCACGTGAACCTGGCGTGCTTGCGATACGAACGCAGTGCTACTGGACCCCTGTCGTTACGACCCCTGCACGCAGGCCTTCAAAGAGCCCGGATCCGGATCCACGACGCAGCGTGGATCGGCCTTTTCAGGCAAGCAGGACGCGCACTTCACCGCTGAGCAGTCGGGGGTCTTGCAGTCCGCCGGGGCAGCACCGGGAAGGAGCTCGCTGGCGAGGCAGGGATCTTGCTCCACCAAGTCCCTGGGCAAGATCTCGCCCGTGCAGTTGACGCAACACTCGCCGTAGTCGAACGCCAGGGTGCAGTCCGCGTCGCTTTGGCACTCATCGACGAATGCGCACTGCCCAGCGGCGTTGCGCCTGACGCTGCGGCTCTTGGGTTGCGCGTAGTCGCAGTCGATCAGTTCACATTCTTTCGGTTGCGCCGCTAGGCACTGCGGCTCGATCTTCTTGGGGCGATAGGGTTCCAGGCATGGGTCCTGTGCAGCTTCGGTCGCGGACACGGCTTCCGGCGTGGTGCAACAACTATCCGTGCGCACGGCGATCACACAATCACCGTTTGACGCCGCGTCATTGACGGCCCCATCTGAGGTGCCAGCGTCGGCCGTTGGATCAGCGCTTTCGCTCTTGCCGCCGCAGCCAACTGCCCAGAGGCACAAGACGCCCCATGAGAGTACCCGTTTGCTCACCAGAGCCATGACCGAAGCGCTACCACGTCCGATGCACGCAAGCATTCCGGTTGAATGGGGTCACCTTTCAGCATCGGGTGGGCGAGCAGCTCTCCGAACAAAGACGCGGGACCGGCGACGGGCGTGCCGCAGCATCTTCCCTGAGTTCCACGACGCTGGCGCCTCGACGCAGACGACAAGATCGCGCATCATGGGTGCATGCTGGGTCGTTGCTACGTTGTGCTGCTTGGGCTGCCAGCGCTGGTGTCTTGCAGCAACGTGCTCGGATACGACGAATTGTCCTTCGAAGACGCAGGGGCCTCGGGCGCAGGCGGTTTTGCCGTTGGGGGTACGGGCGCGGGGGGCGGTGCCAGCGGAGGCGCGTCGAGCGGCGGCGGGCCGAGTGGCGGCGCATCAAGCGGAGGCACGTCCAGCGGTGGCGCGTCCAGCGGAGGCACGTCCAGCGGAGGCACGTCCAGCGGAGGCACGTCCAGCGGTGGCGCGACCGGCGGTGATCCGTTCGCGGCGCAACGGCAGGCTTGCGTGGACACTATCAATCAGCTGCGCGCGACCAAGAGTCTGCCGCCTTTGCAGCGTTGGACCGATGGCGAAAACTGCGCGGACCTGCAAGCCACCGACGACAACAAGACCGGAAAGGCGCACGGCGCCTGGAGCTCCAAGAAGTTCGGCTGTGATGGCGGTTCCGGTCAGAACGAATGCTTGGGCGGCGGCCTCAGCGGCTGCCTGAACAGCATGTGGAACGAGAAGGACAAGGCGGGCTGCGCGGGCTGCGATCAATGCACTGGCCCGGGAGGCTGTGCCGGCTGTGACTTCTATGGTTCCCAAACCGGCGACGTGTGCGGGCACTACGTGAACATGAGCGCCAAGTGGTTCACCAAAGTGGCCTGCGGCTTCAGCTCATCGGGTGGCTGGGCGGTGCAGAACTACAAGTAGTCGTCTGCAGAACGACCGGCTGCGGCCGCGGCGCGTGTCGACCGCGGGGACGCTGCGAGGGCACTAGGCTGCGCCGGACCGCAGGATCACCGGCGGCGTATCGCTCGAGGTCGCGTCCGGGTCGGAGCCCCGATACGCTTGAGCGTCTTCGTCGTCGCGCAGCGCGTAGACGTGCAGGAGCCCTTGCACGACCACCGGATCCCCGTCGAATAGGCACGTGACGGCTGCTCGCGGCTTGCCCGCAAGGCGTAGCCCCAGCACTTGGGCAAACCAGCGCGTGTCCATCCCCGTGCAGGGGTGCGGCGGCGCCACCGGCAGATCGATGCACGCGCATCGGACAATGCGCCCGGGACGCCCTGCGCCAGCGGGGGCACGCTCAGCTCCTTTCGCGACTGCGCGCGGCCAGCGCGAGCATGCACGAGGCGCAAGCTCGGGCGTTGCCACTGGCGGTCGCGTTGGATTCTGGGATCGACTCAACCCCTTGGACTCGGACCGCGAACTGAGCGCGGAGTCCGCTCGAGTCGAAGCGGAATCTCGGCGCGGCGAATACGACGCGCTGGTCGTCCTAGCGGAACAAGAGCTGGTCAGGCGCGACGACTTCGTACCGCTAGGCGTGGTGTTCCGCATCGAATGGCTGATAGACCGAGTACTCACGGATCGCCGCGTCGGGATCGCGCAGCAAGAGAGCCACAACACCGCGATCGAACTCGATGCCGTCGCCAACGACCTGGCCGCAGTTTGGGCTCCCGGGGTCAACCTGAGCGTGGTCGCCAGGCGACTGGCCGATGACGCCGCGCGCCAGGCAGTGCGTGGCAAGCGGCTCGATCCACCCGCGGAGCATTGGAAGTTCGGCTGGGCGCCGCTTTCAGAGACCGAGCTCTTTAAGCGGGTGGGGCAGGCCCTCGACGCGGGGGACGACTTGGGCGCGGCGGCGGCCGCGTTGGCACGGGAGCAATTGGAGTCCGTCACGGCCGCACACGAGCTACAGCGGGCCGCCGCTTCCGGCACAAGCGGTGCCCAGGACTTGGAGCGCTTGCGGGCTTCGCTGGCCCGTGAGGAAGGCGAGTCCCAGTGGGCGGAGGAATGGGTGCGGCTCGCCGTGCGCCGAGCGTTTGCCGTCCACCCCGTGCTGCGACTGCACAATGCGCTACGAAGCGCGGCGGCGGCTGCGCGGGCGGTGGGTGCTGCAAGCGTCGCCGACGAGAGCGCGCCCGCGCCAGCTGCCCCACTGCGCGTTGTGTTGCTCGCGTGTCTGCTCGACGTCCGCCGCGCCAGCGACGCCGCGTTTCCCGAGGTGCGCGAGCAACTCTGGGCCGAAGGACCGCAGCAGCTGGCCGTGCCCGGTGAGCACGGGTCGCCGTACCGCGCGCGCCCGACATCGGCAGCAGCCAATGGTGAAGCTACGCTGGGCGGTTTGCAGAGCGAAAGTGCGGAAGCCAAGCGCGCTGCCGGGGCAGCTCTTGAGCGGCACGGTGTGCAGAAGCTCCTCGCCGTCGCCGTGGACGCTGCAGTGATGCTCGCCATCCTGGAACAAGACCGCGTCACCCAACCCGGGATCGCCCAGGCAAGTGCCGCGGCGTCGCCCGGCGAGCTGGCCCGCGGGGCTGCCCCGATCTCCGTCGCGCAAGCGCCCATGCCTGAGCGCATCGCCCACTATCGCGCGTTGCTGGCCTCCTTCGGGTTGCGTTGTCTGAGCTGTGTGCAGACCCTGGCGGACAGCGACGCGCGGCGTGCGTTGAGCAACGTCGCGACAGACTTCAAGCGCGCCGTGAGCGACATTCAAACCGGTGCTGGCGAGCATTCCTCTGCGCCCGTCTGCGGTGTGTTGAACCGGGGCCAGGCCGAAGACGCACTGCGGAGCGTGCGCATCTGCTTGGCGGATCGATTCGGCGTTCGAGCCAGTCAAGAGGAGTTGCTCGCGGCGGCTTTGGAGCTGGTTGCCACGGCAACTGGCAGCATCGAGGACGAGCCCAGCTTGGGACCGCTGAGCCAAGAGCAGCTCGTGCGCCGGCTGGCACATCACCTACAAAGCAGGCTTGTGGGCGCAACTCTCGGCGATGTCCCGCAGACCTCGCCTTCGGCGGTGCCGGCGCGGATCCGCTCGTTTCGAGTGGCGATCGCGAAGAACGACACGGAAGCCGAGCGCGTGGTCAGCGACGTGCTTGCGAGCTACCCGCCGCTGAGCTTGCTGCCTAGGTTGACCGCCGCCGAGCGCGCCCTCCGGGACATGGATGCCCGCGCCGTACGGCGGACGCGGCGGCAGCGCACCCTGGATCACCGGGGCCGTGCCCGCGTCCGCACGCACACCGTGTATCGCTGCGAGCTAGTTGGCCACCGCGAGGCGAAAAGCGCCGCCGCCGTCTTGGCAGATGGCGTCCAGTACGCGTTTTCTGGGCTTCCAACCGCCGCCGAGCTGCCGGAGCAATGGCTCAGCCGCATACTCCAAGACTCCTGCGCGCCTCACGCCTCGGCAGTGTCCTGCATGTAGGACTTGCCCTTGTAGAAATACGCCATGACGGCGAATACGACGGAGGCAACGGTCATCAGTGCGGTGAACACCCAGAAAAACTGACTGAGCGTTAGGATCGTCTGCATGGGGGCCATGAACGCAACGAGCACGTTGCCGAAGGTGACCCCGAGCAGCCAGAAGCCCATGATGGTGCTCTTCATGCGTCGGGGCGCTTGGGTGTAGGCGAACTCAAGACCCGTGACGCTGACCAGCACCTCAGCGGTCGTCATGATGATGTACTGACCGACCTGCCACAGCACGTGCACTTGGGCTCCGGCTGCAGCCAGCGCCTCCACCCGCGCCTGAAGCAATGCCGCCCCTGCGAAGGCCACTGCGGACAGGAACATGCCGGTGGTCATCTTCTGAAGTGGCCGGATCGTGATGCCGCGTTTGTCCAGGCGCTGGTACACGAGGTAGTTCAATCCCGGGATGATCATCATCACCATCAGGGGGTTGAGCGCGGCGATCTGCGCGGCTCTCAACTCCACCAGGGTCGTCTGCTTGCCGGTGAAATCAGCGATGGCAGCGGCGACGCCGGAAACGACGACCACGCCAACGACGCCGCTCGTGACCTTCTTGGGAACCTGTATGTTGGACACCCAGAGCAAAAGCCAGGTGCCGCCGAACAGCGCCATGGCGATGGTCGCTGCGACCACATAGCGCCCAAACCAGTAGGGCACCGTGATGACACGGTTCATCTGCTTGGCTTGTTCGATCCACGTAGAGGCGTGCTGATCGAAGAGCGCCCAGAACACGCTGACCATGCTGAATACCAACACGATGCGCAGCACCGCCGGCGGCCCTTCGGCGGCTTCGTCGCCGTACTTCTTGCGCGCGGGCTCGAAGAAGCCCTCGCCCTCTTTGCGCTTGCCTCTCTCCCGCATTGCGTACAGCAGCACCGCCAAGAAGCCTGCGTCCTCTTCCTTCTTCTGCCGCAACTGAAACAGGTACAGACCGAGCGCGACCAGGCCCGCCGAGATCAAGAAGTAGTGCCAGGAAGTAGCCGCGAGGTGCGTCGTGTATTCACGTAAGTACGTGAAGTAGAACTCGGCGCCGCTCATGCTGCCCTTTTCTGTCGCCTTGAAGTGGTCGCCCTGGACGAACACCGCCACGATGATGGCAATGACCGGAGTGAACAGCAGCATGCTCGAGAAGAAGTCGAGTGCGCCTAGTTTGCCACCCGGCTTCGGCGGGACTTTTACGAAGCGCCCACGACCCATCCAGAACAAGATCGTGGCGAGGCCCATGAAGATGCCGGGCACTCCAAAGGCAACCTCAGCGCCGAACCAGGCGTAGAGCAACGGCGTGAGCAGCGTTGAAAAGAAGGAGCCGAAGTTGATGATGAAGTAGAAGATCTGAAAGACCTTGCTAACGAGATGCGAATTCTTGCTGGTGAACTGATCCCCAACGTTGGCAGAGACGCAGGGCTTGATTCCTCCGGAGCCAACTGCGATCAGTGCCAAACCGGCGTACATGCCGAACTGCGCTGCGGGGTAGTTCTGCCATTCAGCGAAGCGACCAGCGACCGCGAGCACGACGTGCCCGGCGACGTAGATCAGCGACACCCAAAGGATCACCGGGTACTTGCCGAGCATGCGATCCGCCAGGATCGCCCCGATCATTGGGAAGGCGTACACCCCCGCCATGAACAAGTGCGCGACGGCCGTTGCCTGCGCCTTCGCCGCCGAGGCGGCCTCGGGTGCCAGCTGCGCCTCGGGAACGAAATGCACGTAGAGCGCCGCCAGGTACACGTACAGGATGGCGCGCATCCCGTAGTAGCTGAAGCGTTCCGCGCCCTCGTTTCCGACGATGAACGGGATCCCCGGCGGGAAGAGGTCCGACTTTTCTACGTTTCCGTTTTTGGCGGCATCGGCGACAGCTGCGCTCATGTTCCTCCCTCAGCACCGACGGGAACTTCTCCCTGGCGCTAGCGCGGCCGGTCCTAACGCAAAATCGGCGTGAGGGGTATCCCCGCGCGCTGGAACCTCAGCGTCCCGGGGGGCAGGTGCCGTCGCAACGTGGCGCGACGGATTGTTCGACTATTGCGCGAGAGAAGGCAGCTTTTCCTTGAGGCGCACTGCCAGCGCATCGAAGTCGTACTTCTCAGGGCGGTGGCCGTCCGGCAGGCAAGCGATGTCGAAGGCTGCGGACGCCGCAAACGCCAGCTTCTCTTTGGGCAGGTCGAGGCGGCTGCCCAGCGCGTTGAGGTGCTTCAGTTCCTGAGCGTTCGTGACGCCATCAAGTTTCGCGAGCCAGTTCGCAATGGCGTAGGTCAGCGCGCGCTCCCAGCCGTTCATGTCGCTCAGGTCCACGCTGTCCAGCTCCACGCCTTGCTTGGTTGCTGCCTCGACGGCGGCCAGGTCGTCACCGGACAGCCCGCATGCTTGCGCCGCACGGAGCAGCCCGGCAATCTCGGTTTTTTTCATCCAACCATCCGCCCAGGCGACACCGGTGATGGCAAGGAACGACTCGCGGGGTAGGGAGAGCGACATGGGGAGCACGCTAGCATTTTCGGTGTCTGCGCTGCATCTGCCCTTGGTATTTCACTGCAGATCGCCATAGTTACGCGGATGCGACGGCACTGGTTGGGCGCAGCTTCGGCCGTGGACGAAGACTTCCTGCAGCGGCGCGTGCGCCTCTACATCTCCGTGCTGTTGGCCGTCGATCTGGCCTTCTACGTAGTGGCAGGGTTGCTGCTGCTCAGCGACTTCAAGCCGCCGTCGGAGCTCGTGGCGCATGCGGATGCGGTGCGGCCGTTTCGGGGCGCCGTGACGGTTTACTTGATCGTCACAGCAATCGTGGTGTGGCGGTGGCAGCCGCGGCGATGGATGCTGATCGGGATCGAGAGTGCCGGCACGGCCGTTCTCAGCCTGATCTACGTGCATCTGAATACTTTCGTTCCGTTCACCGGTGGGCTCTTCGCGACGCTGATGATTTCCCTCGCGCTCACGCTGCGGGCCGCGCTCGTCCCCAGCCCCGTGCTGCGCACCTTCGTGGTTGGCGCCATTTCGATCGGTGCCAACGCGCTCTTGCTGCGCACGGTCTCGGACGCCTCCTGGATCATGGCCGTGTGGGGCACCGCCGCGGGAGCCTCCTTCGTCTTCGTGAGCATGGTGATCTCGAAGGTCATCTACGGATTGCGGCAGGAGGTGCGCGCCGCTCAGCGGCTTGGCCAGTACGAGCTGCTGCGAAAACTGGGCGAGGGCGGCATGGGTGTGGTCTACGAAGCCACGCATGTATTGCTGCGCCGGCGGACGGCGATCAAGCTGTTGCGCAGCGACAAGATCGGCGAAGCCGCGCTGAGCCGCTTCGAGCGGGAGGTGCGCGAAACCAGCCACTTGGAGCATCCCAATAGCGTGTACATTTACGACTACGGCCGCACGCCGGACGGACAGTTCTACTACGCCATGGAGTATCTGAACGGCCTCGATCTCGAAGCGTTGGTGCGCGATTACGGGCCGCTGCCCCCGGGGCGCGTGCGTAGCATCCTGTTGCAAGCCGCCCACGCACTGGCCGAGGCGCACGCTCGCGGCATCGTGCATCGCGACATCAAGCCGGCCAACATCATGTTGTGCGACCGCGGAGGAGTTCCGGACACCGTGAAGGTCCTCGACTTCGGTCTGGTCAAAGACGCCGCCGCGCCCAAAGACGCTCCGAAGCTCACACTGAACAACGCAATCGTGGGCACGCCGCACTATATGGCGCCGGAAGCCATTCGATCGCCGGACGAGGTGGGACCGCCTGCAGATGTGTATGCGTTGGCTGCCGTGGGGTATTTTCTGCTCGCCGGTCGTGAGGTGTTTTCAGGCAGCTCCGTCATCGAAATCTGTTCTCAACATCTGACGGCCCCGCCCCCGGCGTTGACGGCGGCGGATGGCAGCCCCGCCCACCCGGAACTCGCCGCGGTGATTCTGGACGCACTGGTAAAGGACCCTGCAGCGCGCTGCCAGAGCGGCGCGGAGTTTGCCGACGCCTTGGAGGCGGTCGACACGCTCGGCTGGACCGTCGCCGACGCGCGCGCTTGGTGGCGCAGCCACGGCCAGGACGCCGCTCCCGGGCGCGCCGATCTTGGTACCGAGAGCCGGTTGACCGTCGACATCCAGGATCGCCTGGCCGCTTTGTCGCCGGCCCTCCCAACCTCGGACTAGCGCGGGAGATTTCCCAAGCAAAGCGCAGAGTTCGCCCCACAGTCCGCCTGGCATCACCCGGCGGGAGCCCCGGGCCGCGTGGCTCCGGCATGTGACCCGCCCCCGCCCTGCCGTGTCCACAGTCCGAGGCGACGCGTCGATGGCGCAATCCACACCAGTCGGCGACCTTCCCGTGGAAGGCTCTCCCATCGTGACCGAAGCGAAGCCCAAGGTGCGTTTGTACGGAACGTTCGGTGGCGTCTTCACGCCCACGCTGCTGACGATCCTCGGCGTGATCATGTACCTGCGCCTGCCTTGGGTGGTGGGCAACGGTGGCCTTGTGGGCGGCTCGCTGGTGATTCTCCTGGCTATCGGCATCACGGCGGCCACGGGCCTGTCGCTTTCGTCCATCGCGACGAACACCCGCCTGGGTGCGGGCGGCCCGTACGCGATCATCTCCAAGTCGCTGGGTCTGGAGATCGGCGGAAGTGTCGGTGTGCCACTGTACCTCTCCCAGGCGCTCGCCGTCGCCATGTACATCTTCGGCTTCCGCGAGGGGTGGAACTGGATCTTTCCCCACCACAATCCGCTGCTCGTCGACTTGGCGTCGTTCGCTGCGGTGTTTGCCATCGCCTATGTCAGCGCTGGGTTGGCGTTTCGGATCCAATACCTCGTGATGCTCGTGATCATCGCGTCGCTGTTCGTGGTGCTGGGCAATTTGGACGTGTGGCGCAATGGTGCGGAGATCAAAGCCTGGGGCACGTTCCGCGGCTCGCCGGAGAACTCCTTCTCTGGCACGAACTTCTGGGCGGTGTTCGCCGTGTTCTTTCCGGCCGCAACAGGGATCATGGCCGGCGCCAACATGAGCGGTGAGCTCAAGAACCCGCGCAAGAGCATTCCCCTGGGAACGCTCGCCGCCATCGGCATCAGCACCGTCGTGTACTTCCTGCTGGCGGTGTGGTCTGCGCGCGCCGGAACGCCTGAAGAACTCACCAGCAACTACACCATCATGATCGACCGATCGCTGTACGGTCCCGTGGTGCTGGCTGGGCTCTTGGGCGCGACTTTCTCTTCCGCGCTTGCCTCCCTCGTCGGCGCTCCGCGCATCCTCTTGGCGCTGGCCAAAGACGGCCTGGTGCCACGCGGCGAAGGACTGGCAAAGGTCTCCAAAAGCGGCGAACCGCGCAACGCGATGCTCTTGACCGGGCTCATTGTCTTGGGCGCGCTGATGCTGCGGAACCTGAACGCCATCGCGCCGCTGATCTCCGGGTTCTTTCTGATTGCCTACGCGGTGATCAACGTCGTCATGCTGGTGGAATCCAGCTTGGGCCTGGTCAGTTTCCGGCCGACGCTGCGCCTGCCTCGCTGGGTACCGCTGCTTGGAACCTTGGGCTGTC
This sequence comes from uncultured Polyangiaceae bacterium, assembly GCA_965369205.1. Classification (GTDB taxonomy): domain Bacteria; phylum Myxococcota_A; class Polyangia; order Polyangiales; family Polyangiaceae; genus JACKEA01. Next base: position 35,789 of record CBDUPW010000017.1, read on the forward strand.
TGTTTGCCATGTTCATCGTGAACCCCACCTTCAGCTTGGTCGCCTGGGGCTTGGTGGTTGCGCTGTACTTCTGGATCATGCAGCGACGCCTCGCTCGCCGCAGCGACGACGTGCGCAGCGGCATCTTCGTGGCCTTCGCGGAGTGGGCCGCCAGCAAGTGCACGGAGCTCGGTATCAGTACCAGCCGCGCTTGGAAGCCGAGCTTTTTGGTGCCCGTGGCCGATGGCGCGGAGCTGCGCGGTGAGTTTCGCTTGGTGGTTGACATGTGCCAACCCAGCGGCAGCGTGAAGCTGCTCGGTATAGCCGACAAAGAGACGGTGCACGATCTCACGCCGCGCGTGGAAAACCTCGGCATGAGCCTGCGCAAGCGCGATGTGTTCTCGACTTGGAGCGTGATTGATTCCGGCGGCTACGTCATGGGCACCACGGCTGGGCTGCAGGCGCTCAAGAGCGCGTTCTTTCGCCCGAACGTGCTGCTCCTGAGCTTGCCGGAAGACCCAGCGCGTTACCCGGAGCTTCAAGCCTTGATCCAAGAAGCGGTCCGGTTGAAGGTCGGCGTGACCTTGCTCGGCCTGCATCCAAAGGCCGGACTTGGGCGCACGGCCGTCGTGAACGTATGGCTGCGCCCCCCTCTGGAGGGAGAGAGCGTGGAGCAAACGCTCAGCCGGGGGAACATGAACCTGGGCATGCTGCTGGGTTATCGCCTGGGCCGTGGCTGGAACGCCGAGGTCAACTTGATCTGCATCGCGTCGGAAGAAGGCCAGCGAGCGTTGGCGGAACAATACCTAGAGGAGCTTCGCGACTTGGCCCGCATCCCGGGCCACGCCCACAGCCTGGTGTTCGTAGGCGACTTTGACTCGAGCTTGGCCCAGGTACCGCAGAGCGACATGGACATCATGGGTATGCCCAAGGACTTCAACATGGACTTCGTGCGACGCATGGTCGAAACCACGCGCTCGAGCTGCATGTTCACAGTGGATTCCGGGCAGGAGAACGTGTTGGCCTGAGCGCCCGGGCGCTACGCGGGGACATCGCGCGTCGCCGCTCTGAATTCGCGCAAAAAAAACGCGCGCAGGGATTGGCGTTTTGCGCGTTTTGCACAACGAAACAGGCAGAAAGTCATCCGCCCGGTGGCCTCCGGCATTCTCATGTCGGCCCAATTGGAGTAGACGACATGTCGCCAGCCGTGCGGGAGCTATCGCCGGCTGCGGAGAGAGCGTCATGCAAAAAGCCCTGACACTGTACGACACCACGATCGGCAAGAAAGCGCTGATGGCCGTCACCGGAGTCGCGCTGTTCGGTTTCGTCATTGCCCACATGGTGGGCAACCTGCAGGTATTTCTCGGTCCGGAGCAGTTGAATGGCTACGCCAAGAAGCTGCACGACTTGGGTCCGCTGTTGTGGATCGCTCGCGGCGTCTTGTTGGCGTCCGTGGTCGCGCACGTCGTGGTCGCAGTGCAATTGGTGTCTCGCTCCGCAGCCGCGCGTCCTGTCGGCTACCGGCAGAAAAAGAACACCGCCACGTCTTACGCGGCCCGTACCATGCGCGTCAGTGGCCCACTGCTCGCGCTGTTCATCATCTTCCACTTGGCGCACTTCACGGTGCCAGGTGTTCCCATGGGCAACTACGAACACAACGCCCGGGACGTTTACGCAAACGTCGTGCAGGCGTTCAGTATCCCCTGGGTGAGCGGCGTGTACATCGCAGCTCAGCTGCTGCTCGGCTTTCACTTGTACCACGGCGCTTGGAGTCTGTTTCAGTCCCTCGGGCTGTCGCACCCGCGCTACGACGACAAGAAGCGCATGGCCGCACAGACGCTGGCCATGGTGGTCATGTTCGGGAACATCGCCATGCCCGTGGCGGTGCTGGCTGGGGTTGTGAAATGAGCGGTTGCAGCCGCTTGGACTGAGACGAGGAAACGGTCATGGAACTCCTATCCAACGCACCTTCGGGTCCCATCGAATCCCGCTGGGAACGCCACCGCTTCAACATGAAGCTGGTCAATCCGGCGAACAAGCGAAAGTACCGCGTCATCGTGGTGGGCACCGGGCTTGCCGGCGGTGCCGGCGCCGCCACCCTGGGAGAGCTCGGCTACAATGTGCTGACGTTCTGCTACCAAGACAGCCCCAGGCGAGCACACAGCATCGCAGCCCAAGGTGGAATCAACGCGGCGAAGAACTACCAGAACGACGGTGACAGCGTATTCCGGCTCTTCTACGACACCGTGAAGGGTGGGGACTTCCGGTCCCGTGAGTCAAACGTGTACCGGTTAGCGCAAGTCAGCGTAGACATCATCGATCAGTGCGTGGCCCAGGGCGTGCCGTTCGCGCGAGAATACGGTGGCCTGCTTGCGAACCGTTCCTTCGGCGGCGCGCAAGTTTCGCGCACGTTCTACGCACGCGGACAAACGGGCCAGCAGCTCCTGCTCGGCGCTTACCAAGCCTTGGCGCGCCAAATCGAGGCGGGCAGTGTCAAGATGCGGCCCCGCACGGAGATGCTGGACGTGATCGTCGTTGATGGTGTGGCTCGTGGCGTGGTCACGCGCGACCTGGTGAGCGGCAAGGTGGAAGCGCACTTGGCCGACGCGGTCGTGTTGGCGACGGGAGGTTACGGAAACGTGTTCTTCCTCTCGACGAATGCCAAAGGCTGCAACGCTACAGCGATTTGGCGCGCCCATCGCCGTGGCGCTTTGTTTGCGAACCCCTGTTACACGCAGATCCATCCGACTTGCATCCCGCCGAGTGGTGACTACCAGTCCAAGCTCACCCTGATGAGCGAGTCCCTGCGCAACGACGGGCGCGTGTGGGTGCCAAAGAACGCGGACGACTGCGACAAGGATCCGAGCGCCATCGCCGAAAAGGACCGCGACTACTATCTGGAGCGGATCTATCCAAGCTTCGGCAATCTGGTGCCGCGCGACATCGCGTCTCGGCGAGCGAAGATGGTGTGCGACGAGGGTCGGGGCGTTGGACCGAAAGTGGACGGAGTACGTCGTGGTGTCTATCTGGACTTCCGCGACGCCATCAAGCGCCTGGGGCAAAAGGTGGTCGCGGAGCGCTACGGCAATCTGTTTGATATGTACGAGCGCATCACCGGGGAAAACCCGTACAAGGCGCCCATGCGGATTTACCCTGCAACGCACTACACAATGGGCGGGCTCTGGGTCGACTACAACCTGATGAGTAACGTTCCCGGTTTGTTCGTCGCGGGCGAAGCCAACTTCTCGGACCACGGAGCGAACCGCCTTGGCGCCAGTGCGCTGATGCAGGGCTTGGCGGACGGGTATTACGTGCTCCCCTACGTGCTCGGAAACTACTTGGCGCAGGCCAAGCTGGAAAAGGTGGACGACAGCCACGCCGAGGTGAAGAAGACCGTCAAGGAGGTCGAGTCCCGGGTTGCCAAGCTGATTGCCAGCGACGGTAAGCGCAGCCCGGACTCGTTCCATCGCGAACTGGGCAATCTGATCTGGGAAAATTGTGGCATGGCGCGCAAGAAATCCGATCTTGAGAGCGCCATCAAGCGGATCCCGGAGCTCCGGGAAGAATTCGAAACCAATCTGCTGATCACCGGAGGCGGCGAGGAGTTGAACCAGACCCTTGAGAAGGCAGGTCGCATCGCAGACTTCATGGAACTCGGCGAACTCATGTGCATGGACGCATTGGCCCGCGACGAATCCAGCGGCTGTCACTTTCGCGAAGAGCACATCACCGCGGAAGGCGAAGCCAAGCGCGACGATGAACACTTCATGCACGTTGCGGCATGGGAATACACTGGCGACGCTTCCAAGCCGACGCTGCACAAAGAGCCACTCGAGTACGAGTTCGTCAAGCCTTCGACGAGGAGCTACAAATAATGTCCAAGCCCATGCGCATCACGCTCAATGTGTGGCGGCAGTCCGGGCCGAAAGAGCCTGGCCAGTTTGAACGCCATGAGCTAACCACCGTCGACGAGCACATGTCCTTCTTGGAGATGCTGGATGTGCTTAACGAAAAGCTACTGAGCGAAGGCAAGGAGCCCATCGCGTTTGATCACGACTGTCGCGAAGGCATCTGCGGCATGTGCGGAATGGTGATCAACGGGCGGCCCCACGGTCCGCGCGAAGCCACCACCACCTGTCAGCTGCACATGCGGACGTATTCCGATGGGGACGAGATCACCATCGAGCCCTGGCGTGCCAAATCGTTCCCGGTGGTGAAGGACCTGGTCGTGGACCGCGAGGCCTTCGACCGTGTGGTTCAGGCCGGTGGTTATGTGTCAGCGCGTGCGGGCAGTCCTCGGGATGCCAACGAGATCCCCATCGCCAAGAAGGACGCGGACGCGGCCATGGATGCCGCGCAGTGCATCGGCTGCGGCGCGTGTGTGGCTGCGTGTCCGAACGCCTCCGCGGCGCTCTTTGTCGGCGCGAAGGTCTCGCACCTGGGACTGTTGCCCCAGGGGCAGGCGGAACGCTCCGACCGTGTGCGCAAGATGGTTGCTCAGATGGATCTGGAAGGGTTCGGCCATTGCACGAACCATTTCGAATGCATGGCCGCGTGCCCTAAAGAAATCAGCGTGGACTTCATAGCGCGCATGAATCGCGACATGCTTTCCGCCATGGTCAAAGAGAAGGACACCGTTCCCGGTCGCAAACCGCGCTGAGCACAGCGAGGCCGCACGTGCTGGCACGCGCGCAAGAAAAGCGGCTCAGGGGCGCGGACGACGCTTGCGACGCTGCATGCGGGCGCGGATTTCTTTTTGCATCTGCTTTGCGGCGACGACGAGCTTCGCTTGTTGCTTTGGCGTGAGCACTTTTGCCAGGGCATCCAGCTCCTTGTCGCGCAGGGCGCGCAGCTTCTTGTCGGTGGAGCGAAATCCAGCAATCGCCCTTGAGTAGGCCGGCTGGTCGTTGCTGTCGGCGGACAGTAGGCTGGTCACCGTGCGACGGTGTTCGCGCATTTGCTTCTGCAGCGCCTTTCGCTCCTTGGCGTGTCGGTCAAGAATGCCCTCGACCTCCACGGCCTTCTTTTCGTCCAGTCCGACTTTGTTTCGCAACAGGCGCGCGCGGGCCTGTTGGATGCGCTTTTGAACTTGCGCAGCGCGGTCAGGTTTCTGAGCGTGCGCGGCACCAGGTGCCGTCAATACCAGGCCAGCACTGAGCAGTGCGGCTACCGCGAGCTTCGAGGTCTTCATCCGTCTTCCTCCATCCAAGAATCCAGCGCGGCCAAAAGCTCGTCGCTTTCGAGGTCGGCTTCTACTCCCGCGCCGCCCCAGAGGTCGTCTGGCTCACCCCACGCTACGGCTTCGAGGCCGGCCAGTTCGTCGTCCACGTCTTCCGTCGCGATGACGTCGTGCTCGGGCTCCTCCGCAGCGACAGGCGCGCTTGCTTGCGGCGTCACCACAGCGATAGCAACAGGGCTGGGCTCAGGCAGCGGCGCTTGGGGACTCGCGCGCAGCAGAAGGGCCGTCGCCGCCGCGCCTGCAAGGAGGGCGAAGCCCGGTAGCGCGAGCTTACTCCACCAGGGGCGACGCGCTGCCGGAATTTCCCGCGCTCGCGCCTGCAGCTTGGTCAGGACCGGCCCACTGGCTTCTTCGGCTGTCGCGTCGAATAGCGCGCGTAGATCGTCGTCGTGCTCAGGGTTCATGGTGTCTCTCCCAACGATGATGGTTCGACCAAATCCGACAGAGCTTCACGCAATTGCTTCAGTGCCATGTGCACCAGCACGCGCGCCGAGCCTTCGCTCGTGTCGAGGGCGGTAGCAATCTCGGAGTAGCTGAGGCCAGCGTCGAGGCGCAGCAGCGCAGCTGCCCGACGCTTTTCGGGTAGTGATTCTAGGACCTCCCGAATACGCGTCGCCGTCTGTTTCGCGCGCGAGATTGACGCCGGCCCCGCGAGTTGTTCTGGCAGGTCGGCAGCTTCTTCCCGCTTCTGCCTGCGTCGCTCACCGCGTAGCAGCGTCTGCGCTTTGCGCATGGCGCATGCTGCCAAAAAGCTCTTCAAGGAGGTGTCCGGCTCGTAGCGGTTCAGCTTCTGATACGCCACAGTCAGGGCCTCCTGCACTGCGTCTTCGGCCAATGCCGGATTGCCGCAGGCACGCATCGCGACGCGATAGAGCATGCTCAAGTGCGGCGCCACGAGGCTCGCAAAGGCCTGGCCGTCGCCGGCCAAGGCGCGCTCGATCAGCTCGTGCTCCACGGTCATGGCATGGGGTTTGTGAGAATGGTTTGCAGGCTGGGTCGCAACAAATACCGCGGGGAAGGTCAGGCCGTGCATCACGTCCTACAAATGCCGTTGACTCCCGTGGCGTTAAAGCTCCAGAAAAGTCCAGAGATTGCGAGGGCTTACGCCACTAGCGCCCCTTGTAGTTTGCTGGCCGTTTCTCCAGAAAGGACGCCATGGCTTCTCCTAAGTCTTCTGAGGACAGAAACGCAGAATTGAAGACCGCCACGTAGTCCAGGCCGTCTTGCACACGGCGTGAGCGGCCGAAGTCGAGCACCTTCTTCACCCCCCGCACCGTGAGCGGGGCATTGGCGGCAATCTCAGCTGCCATGGCCTTGGCGGCTTCTTGCAGCGCAGCCGCGTCGGGATGAACCGCGTTGATCAGGCCGATGGCAAGCGCTCGATCTGCAGCGACGTCCTTGGCGGTGAAGGCAAGCTCACGGGTGAGTCCATCACCGATGATGGCGGGGAGTCGTTGCAGACTGCCCAGGTCCGCCACGATGGCGATCTTCGTTTCGCGAAGAGAGATCTTCACGTCTGCGGAGGCGATGCGAATGTCGCAGGCCGCCGCCAGATCCAAACCTCCGCCAATACACCAGCCATGCAAGGCGGCGATGGTTGGCACAGGGCAATCGGCCACTGCATTGAGCTCGGACTGCAGTTGCTCGATGGTGGCCAGAAGCTGAGCGCGCGTGGCGGCGCCGCCGCCGGCGAAGGCTTCGCCCATCTCTGACGCTGCGGCCGGGAGGTCCAGCCCATAGCTGAAGCAACTCACCGCCGAGCGCACGACAACCGCGCGCAGTTCCGCGTCGGACTTGAACCCGCGAAAGACGCCCCCCAGTTCTCGGAAGAACAGCGGTCGCATGGTCTTTTCCAGGAGTACAACGTGGGCCACGTGCCCGTCGCGCTCGACCCGTATCGTTTCAGTCATCGAACGGGGGTAGCATAGGCAGGCACAATGAGTCAGCCGGATCTCTTGATTGTGGGGGCGGGCACGGCGGGAGCCGCGCTCGCTGGTATGGCAGCCTCCGCCGGGCTGTCCGTTGTATGCCTCGAGCGCCGCGCGCTTGGAGACGCTGGAGCCCGCTGGGTGAACGGCGTGCCCGGGTGGCAGTTCGCTTCCGCCGGGGTGGCGCTGCCCCAGGGGCGGGAGTTGCGCGGAGGTGGGCACACGTTCCACCTGGTGGCGGGCTTTGGACCAACACGGGTCAGCGTGAAGAACCACGACGTGATGGACGTGGATATGCGGCTCTTGGTGCAGCGCCTGCACGACGAGGCCGCGGCGGCTGGCGCGCAAATGCATGAAGGCGTGCATGTGCACAGCTTCGACGGAGCGACGCTCAGCACTTCCAAGGGCAAGTACACCGCGCGCTACGCGGTGGATGCATCCGGCCTCGCCGGACTTGGCCTGCTTGGCCGCGCGCGCCCGTTGCCCGGGGATCTCTGTGTTGCGGCCCAGGAAGTGCGCGAGGTGGCGAATCAGGAGCGAGCGAAAGAGTTCTTTCTTTCTCGCAACGTCGGCCCCGGCGAGACGCTGTGTTTTTCCGGGATCGCGGGTGGCTATTCGATTTTGAATCTGCGTTTGGATCCCGAGGGCGTCAGCATCCTTGCCGGGAGCATCCCGCAGCAGGACAGACCGACGGGGCAGGACCTGATCGACGAGATCGCGCGCCAAGAGCCCTGGATCGGTCCGCGTCTCTTCGGCGGGGCGCGCGCGATCCCGCTGGCGCGCCCCCAAGCACGCTTCGCACGCGGTCGCCTGGCTCTGCTCGGGGACGCTGCGGGGCAGGTCTTCGCCGCCCATGGCTCCGGCATCGGCGCGGGTCTTTTGGCTGCGCGGCTACTAGCGGACTGCCTCCTGCGCGACCCCGGCGATCTATCGGGTTACTGCCGAGACTGGTACCGAGCCCACGGCGGTTCGATTCTCGCCGCGGATCTCCTGCGAAGGTTCTCGGAAACGCTTTCCATCGATGACATCGAGCTGCTGATGCAATGCGGCGTCATGAATCCGGAGAGTACACGAGCGACCCTGGAGCAACGCGCGCCGACCCTTGCCGAAGTCCGCGCCCAGCGCCCACGGCTTTCCGCCTTGACTGCCCGCCCCAGCCTGCTCGGACGTGCGACCAAGATGTTGGCGAAGGTTCCGCTATGCATGCTCGCTGCTCGCGCCTACCCGACCCAAGGACCGGGTCCCGTCTGGGAAGCCGCGCTCGGTCGCATCGCCTCGTGACCAGCGCGGCGCCCGCGGGGCCCCTGGGCGGCATCGCCGCAGCGAATTCCCGCGCATGCGGCGTGCGGCCCGGAGCATTGCTGCCCCTGCGACAGCCCACTAGGAAGGACGCATGACGACGGATCAAACACCACTTGCCGGGCGTGTGGCTCTCGTGACCGGGGCGTCAGCCGGGATCGGCCGGGCGACGGCGCTGCGCCTGGCGGCTGCGGGCATGCGGGTGGCGGTCTGCGCGCGTCGGGCCGAGCGGCTACAGGCGTTGCAGTCTGAGGCGGAGCAGCTGCTGCCGATACCTGCCGATCTACGCGATGAAAGCGACGTGCAACGCGTGTTCGCTGCGGTGCGTGAACGTTGGGGCGGCGTCGATGTGCTGGTCAACAATGCCGGGCTTGGGCACATGGCGCCCTTGGTGAGCGGCAGCACCGAGCATTGGCGCGAAATGCTGGAGCTCAACGTGCTGGCGCTCTCAGTTTGCACGCGTGAGGCCATCACGGATATGCGGCGTCGCGGTGATGACGGCCACGTCGTGCACATCTCCAGCATGGCTGCGCATCGCGTCCCGCCCGGAAGCGGCATGTACTCCGCCACCAAGTTCGCGGTGCGCGCGCTCACCGAGGGGCTACGGCAAGAGCTTCGGGAACTCGGTAGCAAGATCCGCGTCAGTGCGATTAGTCCCGGTTTCGTAGAGACGGAGTTTGCGGAGCTGTATCACAAAGATCCCGCCGCGAAAGAACGCACTTACGGCAGATTCAAGGTCCTTGAGGCCGACGACGTGGCCTGGTTGGTGCACGCGCTAGTCTCTGCACCCCCACACGTGCAGATTCACGACGTACTCTTGCGCCCCAGGGATCAAGTCAGCTAGGCGCCGGGCCGGGCTGCTTCGGAATAGGTCTAGGCGTACCGTGACAAGAACTGCGAAACCGCCGCTTCGATACGGTCGTCCACATCAGCTTGAGTTTCGCCCTGGGCTTTGAGCTGGCGCTTGCCAACCTCCAGGGAGTGATTCCCGCCGACGACAACATGAAGATCTGAGGGAGCGTCCATCTCGCGCCGGACGCTCTCAAGATCCTCCAGGGGACACATCGCGTCGCGGTCACCCTGCACGAACAGGATCGGCACGTTGAGAGCGCGCAGCACCTGATCGCGACGTTTCTTCAGCTTGCCGGAACCGACTAACGGGTAGCCGAAACAGATCAACGCTGCCACGGCGTTGGGCTGTTCCACGGCGACGTGGCAGCCAATGCGGCCACCCATGCTCTTGCCGACGAGCACGAGCGCTTCAGCGCCGGTCCGGACGCCCCTCGCGGCTGCCCAATGCGCTTCGACGAGTCTGGGAAGTGGATCCGGTCGTCGTTTGCCCTGAGCCATGTAGGGATAGTCGAAGCAATGCACCTGCCCGTGGCGGGCGAGGCGCTCGGCCCAGGCCCCCATCCAGCGCGACGTCGAGGGCGCTCCGGCGCCGTGCGCGAAGACGATGCGTGGCTGCGACACGCCGCATCTTTCCGCCGGTTGCCCAATTTGTCGAGCCTCGGAAGGGGACTTTCTTCCTGGGCGTTCTTGGCCTACGTGACGCTTGCAACCTTGCGCCTCTCCATGACCGCGTCGGTGGACCGTTTCAAACCCGCGCCGGAAGAGCGCGCGCACTGGCTTAGTGAAGGCCGGGCACTCGTGCGCCTGAGTGTGCCCTTGGCGTTTGCCCACTTCGGCCAAACCCTGCTGGGCGCCGTCGACACCGCCGTCGTGGGCCGCCTGGGCGAGCTGCCTCTGGGTGCTGCGGGGCTCGGCAATTCGTTGTTCTTCACGGTCACCGTGCTCGGCATGGGCGTGATGCTCGGCTTGGACCCATTGGTGGCGCAGGCGGTGGGTGCCGGCGATGACGCGCGCGCGCGCCGAGCGTTGACCCAGGGAGTGTGGTTGGCGCTGTTGGTCGGCACGCCGCTGATGGCGGGCATCGTCTGGCTCGCTTCCTATCTTGAAGCATTTGGCATTGCGTCTGATTCCGCGTCCCTCGTTCGGCTGTACGTCGTTGCTCGGGTTCCCAGCCTGATCCCGTTCCTGGTCTTCGTCGCGTTGCGAAGCTACCTGCAAGCTACCGGCGGCACGCGGCCAGTCGTTGTTTCCGTGATCGTCGCCAACATCGTCAACGTGCCGCTATCCATCCTGCTCGTATTCGGAGACAGTGCGCTGACGGCGGTCGGCCTCCCGCAGCTCGGGGTCCCGGCGCTGGGTGTCGCAGGAGCAGCTTGGGCCAGCACGGGTTGCACCGTCGTGCAGATGCTGGTGCTGGCCGAGGGCGTGCGCCGGGGGAGTTCAAGACTGCGGCTCAGCGATTGGAAGGTGCAGCGCGCCCCAATGGCCACGGCCCTGAGCATTGGCACGCCCATTGGTTTGCAGCTCTTGGCCGAGTTTGGCGTGTTTGCCCTGGTAAACGTCGCCATGGGCAACCTCGACGCAACATCCCTGGCCGCGCATCAGGTCGCTCTGACCCTGGCCAGCGCGACGTTCATGATCCCTGTGGGGATCGGCGCAGCCACCAGCGTGCGTGTGGGACATGCGGTAGGACGCCGAGACGAGGCTGGCACGCGTCGCGCGGGATTCGCCGGATTGGCGCTGGGCGTCGGATTCATGCTGGTGTCGGCCACGGTGTTCCTGACCCTGCCGCGCCTGCTAGCCCACCTCATCACCACAGATGCGGTGGTCGTCGAAGCCGCTGTAGGTCTGCTTGCCGTTGCCGCCGTATTCCAAGTGTCCGATGGTGCACAGGCCGTGCTGGCTGGAGCCTTGCGCGGCGCGGGAGACACGCGTTTTACGTTGATCGCCAATGTGGCAGGTCACTATCTGGTGGGGCTTCCCCTCGGTTTGGTGCTGACGTTCACGCTTTCGATGGGGGCTCCAGGCCTGTGGTGGGGACTGTCAGCCGGCTTGTCGGCTGTGGCGCTGTGCTTGATTTGGCGCTTTGTGAAAGTGAGTCGTAGCGCGGTGGCGCCCCTGTCCGCCTGAAGCTATTCGCCCACACTGTCATCCAGCAGTTCCAAGCGTCGGCCTACGTCGATTTGTTCGCGCAGCGCTGCCAAGGAGTCTGGCGTGTATCGCACGAAGCTCTCCACGCCTAGAACGTGCGCCAGGGCCGCGCGGCTGAGATGGTCATCGCCGAGCTCCTCGAGAGACCGAGTCAGCAGGGCGCGTAGTACTGCCGATAGGCTTTGCGCCGCCACGATCAAATCCGATGGGATGGGACTGGTCGCCAGCAAGATGCGCCCGGTTGCCCCAGGCTGGTCGCGGAATGGAGCGCGAACCAGAGTGCTCGTCGGGTTGCCGTTTTCGAATACTGCGTAGCCAGCTCCGACGTCGGACCGACCGCTGAGGACTGCTTGGGCCACGTGACCGTGGGACCCGTGGAAACTCTCCTCGGCAAACAGGGTTCGCGGATCGAAGCCGTAACCCGCCAGCGTCAGCCTCGGGAAGATGAAGCCCGCTGCGCTTGATGGCGCGACCCATGCAGCTCGCGTTCCCGCCAATTCTGCCGGACTGCGGATTTCTGAGTCGGATTTCACATACAGGCAACCGTGGTACGCCGTGAGCCCTTGGCGTACGGAGCACACCAGCGGCACTGCTTGGGCGAGATCCCGTGACGTCAAAAGCGAAGCCGGAGACACCCAAGCGACGGTGACGCGTCCCGCTCGAAATGCGGAGGCCAGGGCGCGGGGCGATGGAGAACGATGGGGAAGCACGCGCCTGCCCAGGCGCTGAGAAAGGCTTTCACATAGATCGGCCAGACGCATGCGCGTGGCGTCGTCGTCCAGATCCGGAACGCAGCCGAATACCAGCTGAGTCCCCGAAAGCCGTAGGTGTGCCACTATTTCATAGTTTTCCAGCTCCGGCGCTTCAGTGCAAATCGGCGCTGACCCTTGGCCGGCGCGTTCGGTCAATCCGGTTGGTAGGGGAAGCCTTCTAGGGGGCCGAGTTCGAGGCGATCTCGCTGGAAGGTTGGGGGGCTCTGGATGTAGAGCGCCAGCAACTCTGATAGGGCTGTCAGGGCGTCGAGGTGCGTCCTCTCGTAACCGTGGGAGCAGTCCGCTCCAAACGCCACCAGCGCGAAGCGAAGATCGTTCCCTGCCTCAACCGCAGAAGCAGCATCGCAGCGATAGTAGCGGAACACGTCGCGTTGATGCTCTACGCCGAACTCTCGGCATAAGCCCAGCATCTTCCGCGTCAGGTGGTAGTCGAAAGGCCCACTTGAGTCCGCCATGCCGATCGTCACGCCGCGTTCCCTCGAATTCTGACCGGGCGCCGGTGTGGCGTTGTCCACCGCGACCATCTCGGCCACGTCACCGTGCAGGATCGCAGACGCGCCCGTTCCGACCTCCTCAGAAATCGTAAACAGCAAGTGGCAATCGACGGGCACGGGGACCTCGGCTTCGATCACGGCTTTGACCGCCGCGAGCATCGCCGCAACGCCGGCTTTGTCGTCGAGATGGCGGGAGTTGATGAAGCCGTCGTTGAATTCCGGTTGCGGGTCGATGGCAATGAAATCGCCGACCGCGTAGCCCAGCGCGCCGAGTCCTTCTGCTGTCGTGCAGAAGTCGTCAGTTCGGACCTCCACGTTGTCCCAAGCGACTGGCTGCGTGTCGATCTCTTCGTTAAAGGTGTGACCCGACGCTTTCAAGGGCAAAATAGTGCCGCGTTTGGAACCGTGGTTGTCCGTGAAGACCGTGACGCGCGCGCCTTCAGCGAACCGGCTGGACCAGCTGCCTATCGGCACCACTTCGAGACGACCGTTTTGCTTTAGGTTCTTGACCAGTGCGCCGAGGGTATCCAGATGAGAAACGACAGCTCGTGCGGGCGCGCGCTTCTTGCCTTCGAGCTGAGCGCGAATCGCTCCGCGGCGTGTTAGCTCGAACTTCAGTCCGAGCCGCTCCAATTCCTCGCCGACGTGGTGTACGACGCGATCGGTGTAGCCACTGGGGCTTGGGATGGCCAAGAGCGCAAATAGGGTATCTATCAAGTAGTCGGTGTCGACGGGCAGACGCTTCATGCAGCTCCAGTGCTGGTTTGCGGAAAGAGGAGATTGACGAATCGCTCGGCGGTGGGTTGCGGTTCGTGATTGGCCAACCCGGGCCGTTCGTTGGCTTCAATGATGTGATAGCGCGGGCCAGTGATCTCCGGGACCATGAAGTCCAAGCCCACGACAGGAATGTCGAGTGCTTCGGCGGCACGCTCTGCCGCTTGAACCAAGCGCGGATGGATGTCGCCGGTGACATCGTGAATGGTCCCACCGGTGTGCAGATTTGCGGCTTTGCGCACAACGATACGTTCGCCTGCCGGCAGGATGTCGTCCAGCTCGTAGCCGGCTGCGCGAACGCAGCGCTCGGTCTCGTCGTCGATGGGAATCGTACTTTCGCCATCGGTTGCGGCTGTGCGTCTTCGGCTTTGTTTTTCGATCAATGCGCGGATTGAGTGCTCGCCGTCGCCGGTAATCTCTGGCGGGCGTCGGACCGCGGCGGCCACGACTTGGAAGTCGATGACAACAATGCGCAAATCCTCGCCCTCCACCATTTGTTCGAGCAGCACGGGCTCGTTTCCCTGCCTGGCTTGGATCACCGCCTTTTGGAGTTCGTCTTCGGTACGAATGTCGACCCGGACTCCGTGACCTTGTTCGCCGCGAGCGGGTTTGACCACGATGCGCTCATGCAACTTCAAGAACGCGGCGTTTTCGGCGCTCGTGGTCGCCTCGCGTTGTGCGGGCACATTGAGCTGCGCCACCTGCAGCACCTGACGCGTGACTCGCTTGTCGTCGCAGCGGCTCATGGCAATGGCGGAGGTCAGTTCGGAGAGCGATTCTCGACACACGATGGTCCGGCCACCGAAGGAGAGCGAGAAGAAGCCCGCTTCTGCGTTGAGCACGTCTACGGCGATGCCGCGTCGACGTGCTTCACGCACGATGATGGCTGCGTAGGGATTGAGCGCCTGCTCCGGCGGGTCAGCAATGAAGAGCGGTTCGTTGATGGGATTCTTGCGTTTGACGCAGAAAACGGGCACTCGCACAAAGCCGAGCTTTTCATACAGGCGAATCGCCTGTTTGTTGTCGTGCATCACGCTCAGGTCCAGGAACGCGCGTCCGCGAGCCGAATAGTGCTCCAGCAAATGGGACACAAGGGCTTCGCCCACGCCCGGGTGCGTTGTTTGTGGGTCGACGGCAAGGGCCCACAAGCTACTGCCGTTCTCTGGATCCCCGAATGCTTCTGCGTGGTCCACTCCGGTGACGGTCCCAACTATGGCGCCTGTGGCCTTGTCCTCTGCCACCAACACGGCGTGGGTGCGTCCCGCACGCCGTTCCCATACAAACTCCTCATCAATCGGGACGAGTTGCCGGGTTGCATAGATGCGAGCAACTGCTTCCACGTCGGATTTCGCACTGATGCGGCGTACACGAAACCCACGCAGGCGGGTGGCGCGCGGGCGAAGCTGTTCGAAGTACATGCGAAAAGTGTGTGAGGGGTCCAAGAATAGTTCTTGGGGGCAGAGGGCCACCACCACGTGCGGGTCGCTCACATAGAATGCGATGTCGCGCGCGCCGGGTTTCTCCTGGCGGAGCGCCTCGACGAGCTCGTTGCTGCTCGCGAAAGTGTGTCCGAAAAGCAAGCGCCCCCAGCCGCAGTCGATGCACACGCCCTTCGCGGCAGGCGCCGCGTCCCCACGTGCCGACTTCCACGCCGCCAACGTGGGAGACGCATCTCGATCCACTCGATGGTCCGGCGCGCGTCGACGAGGATCGTTCTTCATGGCTCATCTAGAGTTCGTGGGTGGACAGCCAGAGCTCAAGCAGTGCCAATTGCCACAGTTTCGAGCCGCGCAGCGGAGTGAGGTGGGCGTCCGGGTCTTCGAGTAGCCCTTCCACGTAGTCCTGTTGGAACCACCCGCGCTGTTTGAAGCGGTCACTGGTGACTGCGCTCTTGACTAGCTCCAGAAACGGGCCGCGCAGGTACTTCAGCGCTGGTACTGGAAAGTACCCCTTGGGCCGATCGATGACCTGGCTCGGAATGACCCGTCGCGAGGCTTCCTTGAGCACATGCTTGCCGCCAGCCACCACCTTGAGCTCTGCCGGCACTCGTGCTGCAAGCTCGACGACTTCGTGGTCGAGAAACGGCACGCGGGCTTCCAGGCCGAAGGCCATGGTCATGTTATCGACGCGTTTGACGGGGTCGTCGATGAGCATGACGGTGGTGTCGATGCGAAGGGCCTTATCCACAGGCCGCGGCGCCCCGGGGCGGGCAAAATGTTCCGTGACAAATGCGCGGCTCGCGTCGCTGCCAAGCAATTCCGGCGTCAGCAGTCGAGCCATCTCCGCGTGGTCGCGGTCAAAAAATACCCGAGCGTAGTCCTCGACGGCCCGCTCGCTCTTCAGCATGGGAGGGTACCAATGGTAGCCGGCGAAGATTTCGTCGGCGCCCTGACCGCTTTGCACGACCTTGACGTGTTTCTTCACTTCCTCCGATAGCAGATAGAACCCGATGTTGTCGTGGCTGACCATCGGTTCGCTCATCTGCTGGACGCAGCGCTGCAGGTTGGGCAATGCGCGGGACGAATCCACGAAGATCTGGTGGTGGTTCGTGGAAAAGTGGTTGGCAATGACGTCCGAGTACTGGAACTCGTCGCCGCGTTCTTGTCCGACAGTCTCGAAGCCAATGGAAAACGTAGAGAGGTCCTGCTGGCCGGCCTCGGCAAGCAGCCCAACCACCAAGCTGGAATCCAGGCCGCCGGATAGCAACACTCCGACGGGGACATCTGCAACGAGTCTGCGCTCTACAGCAGTTCGCAGCGATGCAAGTACGCGATCTTGCCAATCCTCAAACGAGAGCCGCGCGTCATCAGCGAGGGGTTCAAACGCGGGTTCCCAATACACGTGCTCAGTCTGATTGCCGCGTTTGTCGATGCGTAGCACGCTGCCCGGTCGGAGCTTCTTGACCCCAGCGAGCAGGGTGCGCGGCGCAGGCACGACCGAGTGAAAACTCAGGTAGTGGTGCAAGGCGACGGAATCGACTTGTGTGTCAACGCCACCTGCAGACAGAAGCGCCGGAAGGTTGGAAGCGAAACGCAGCCCACCAACGATCTTCGCGAAATACAGCGGCTTGATCCCCAAGCGGTCACGGCCTAGCAGCACTTTGCCGCTATCTCGCTCGACGATCGCAAAAGCGAACATGCCCTGTAGGCGCTCTACAAAGTTGTCGCCGAACGCATGGTATGCCTTCAACAACACTTCGGTGTCACCCTGGGAGAAGAACCGGTAGCCCTTGTCCTCGAGTTCCGCGCGCAGCTCGCGGTAGTTGTAGATGGCGCCGTTGTAGACGATGGACAGTCCTAGATCTGGGTCGACCATTGGCTGGCGAGCGCTGTCGCTCAGATCGATGATCTTGAGCCTGCGGTGGCCCAGCGCGACCGCGCCGTGCGCCGAGACGCCGCTGGCGTCCGGACCACGGGGGGCCATGGTTTGCATCATCGCATCGATGGCAGCCAGCGAAGGCCGCTCACCGTCGAATCGAACTTCGCCGCAGATCCCACACACGCGCTTGGCCTTCTCTTTCGTCGTACTTCCCGCGCAGGAAACACACCCAGAAATGGCTGCGCCCGCGCGGCTGCCGCAGAAACGCGCTTCTGCGCGAACGGCGCTCGCAGCATTTCTATACCAATCGCTTCTAGCAGTGTCCAGGCACGCGGGTTGCCGACCACTTTGGGCCCGTCGCGGGCGCGGACTGCCGAGCTGCCTAGTCGACGCGGGTGTCGAAGTTGCTCCTTGTCAGGTCGTTGATCACGTGCGTCTGCGCGCACGTGAGCCGCGGGCTACTGCGTCGGCGGATCGTCAGT